>NZ_QTQN01000001.1:0-476129 GCF_003853755.1 Burkholderia sp. Bp8984 | reverse complement strand
TTCGTCGAGCGGGCCGACAACACCGCGCGGATCCTCGACGTGAAATACCACCTGCTGCTGCCGTCGGTGTCGCACGTGGGCACGATCCTCGACAACTACCAGTGGGAGACGATCCTGCGCTGCGTGGCCGCTCACCGGTCGTATCGCTGGGTGTACGACGTGCAGTACAAGCCGATGAACATCGCCGACTATCTGATCCTGAACGGCCGCATGCCGCGCTCGCTGCGCTATTGCTACGGGCGCGTGGTGTCGAGCCTGAACCTGCTCGCGAAGGATTACGGCGTGACACACCCGTGTCACGACACGGCCACGAAGATTCTGCAGATGCTGTCCGACACCTCGGTCGAGCGGATCTTCAAGAGCGGCCTGCACGAGTTCCTGACCGACTTCATCGGCCGCAACAACAGCCTGGGGATCGATATCGCCCAGGCCTACAACTTCGACTGAGACTTGCCATGCGACTCGCCATCCGACACATCTCGCGTTATCAGTTCGACGATCAAGCCACCCATGCGCTGCAACGGCTGCGGCTGCGCCCGCAATCGGGGCCCGGGCAGACGGTGCGCGCGTGGCAGGTCACGATCGACGGCGTCGAGCCGACGCTTTCCTATGCGGACGGATTCGGCAACCGGATCGACCTCGTGCGCCACGACCGCGGCGCGAAGAACGAGGTCGTCGTGGTCGCGGCCGGCGTCGTCGAGACGCAGGACCGCGCGGGCATTCTCGGCCACCCCGAGGGCTATGCGCCGCCGTGGATCTTCGAGCGCGAGACCGCGCTCACGAAGGCCGGCGACACCGTGCGCGAGCTCACGCAGGCGCTGCCGATCGAGCCGCACAGCCTCGATGCGCTGCACTGGCTGATGACGGAAGTGCACGACCGCATCGCATACGCGCCGAACCTGGCCGACGCGCCGGTCGATGCCGAAACCGCGCTGCAAAGCGGCGAGGGCACCAGCCGCGACCATGCGCACGCGTTCATCGCGGCCGCTCGCGCGCTGAAGGTGCCCGCGCGCTACATCTCGGGCTACGTGCTCGCCGACAGCGCGATGCAGCGCATCGCCGACGCGAAGCAGAGCGCGAGCGACGAGGATGCCGAGGAAGCGCTCGCGCTGCAGACGGGCGACGGCATGCAGCAGGTGCTCGGAGCATCGCATGCCGCACAGTCGCAGGGCTTGCCGCAGGCGGCACTCGGCGCGCAGCCGCAGGCCGTCGCGCTGATGCAGCAGCCGGCCGGTCACGCGTGGGCCGAGGCGTACGTCGAAGGGCTCGGCTGGGTCGGCTTCGATCCGTTCATGAACCGCTGCCCGGACGAGCGCTACGTGCGCATCGCCGTGGGCCTCGACTATCGCGACGCGCAACCGGTGACGGGGATTGGCGCGAGCGCCGTCGGCATCGAGATCAGCGTCGTGCAGTCGCCCGAACTGGTCTGACGCATACCTTCTCCGAACCCGCCGTGCCGTGCCGCCGCAGCGACGGCGACGCGGCGCGCGCGGCCGGTCCAACCCGAACCGAGCGGCCTCTCCCATGCCCATTCACGTCGCGCTGCATCACACCACCCGCTACCGCTACGACCGGCCCGTCAACCTCGGGCCGCAGATCGTGCGGCTGCGGCCCGCGCCGCACTGCCGGACGCCGATCGTCGCGTATTCGATGACCGTCGAGCCCGCGCAGCACTTCATCAACTGGCAGCAGGACCCGTTCTCGAACTATCTCGCGCGGCTCGTGTTTCCGGAGCGCACCGAACACTTCGAGATCACGATCGACCTGGTTGCCGAGATGTCGGTGTACAACCCGTTCGACTTCTTCCTGGAAGCCAGCGCGGAGCAATACCCGTTCAGCTATGACGATGCGCTGAAGACCGAACTCGCGCCGTACCTCGCTTGCGATCCGCAGACGAGCGCGGCGCCGCTGTTCCGCGCGTATCTCGACGGCGTCGACCGCACGCCGGCCGGCACCGTGAACTTCCTCGTCGCGCTGAACCAGCAGTTGCAGCACGACATCGGCTATCTGGTGCGGATGGAGCCGGGCGTGCAGACGCCCGAGCAGACGCTCGAGCTCGCGTCCGGGTCGTGCCGCGACAGCGCGTGGCTGCTCGTGCAGCTGTGCCGGCATCTCGGCATCGCCGCGCGTTTCGTGTCCGGCTACCTGATCCAGCTCACGCCCGACGTGAAGGCGCTCGACGGCCCGAGCGGCACGTCGGTCGACTTCACCGACCTGCACGCGTGGTGCGAGGTCTACCTGCCGGGCGCGGGCTGGATCGGTTTCGATCCGACCTCGGGCCTGCTCGCCGGCGAAGGGCACATCCCGCTCGCATGCACGCCGCAGCCGACCAGCGCCGCGCCGGTGGAGGGGCTGATCGACGAATGCGAAGTGTCGTTCGAGCACGAGATGGTGGTGACGCGCGTGTACGAATCGCCGCGCGTGACGAAGCCGTATACCGAGCAGCAATGGGACGCCGTGCGCACGCTCGGCGCGCAGGTCGACGGCGCGCTGACGGCCGGCGACGTGCGGCTGACGCAGGGCGGCGAGCCGACCTTCGTGTCGATCGACGATCGCGACGGCGCCGAATGGAACACCGATGCGCTCGGCCCGACCAAGCGCGGCTATGCGACCGAACTCGTGCAGCGGCTGCGCGCCGAATACGGCGAAGGCGGCTTCCTGCATTTCGGGCAGGGCAAGTGGTATCCGGGCGAGCAGCTGCCGCGCTGGGCGCTGTCGATCTTCTGGCGCGCCGACGGCCAGCCCGTGTGGCACGACCCGTCGCTGTTCGCCGACGAGCGCGAGCCGTCCGCGTGCACGACCGAGGACGCGAAGCGCTTCATCGACGCGCTGGCCGCGCGCCTCGGACTGACCGACGAATTCGTGCGGCCCGGCTACGAGGATGTCTGGTACTACCTGTGGCGCGAGCGCCGGCTGCCCGTCAACGTCGATCCGTTCGACTCGCGCCTCGACGACGAGCTCGAGCGCGCGCGGTTGCGCAAGGTGTTCGACCAGCATCTCGACAGCGTGGTCGGCTACGTGCTGCCGATCAAGCGCACGGACGACGCGCCGGGTCTCGACGGCCCGCGCTGGCAGACCGGCCCGTGGTTCTTCCGCGACGAACGGATGTACCTCGTGCCCGGCGATTCGCCGATGGGCTATCGGCTGCCGCTCGATTCGCTGCCGTGGGTCGCCGGTGCCGACTATCCGTACCTGGTCGAACGCGATCCGTTCGCGCCGCGCGACGCGCTGCCGGACGCGGCCGCGTTCCGTGCGCGTCATGCGGGTGCGGCCGACGCGCCGCGTTACCTGGCCGGCGTGCATCGCGAAGCGTCCGCGCAAACGGTCATGCAGTTGCGCAGCGCCGGCAGCGCCGGCAGCGCCGCCGGCGACCGGCACGCGCATGCCGCGCAGGACCCGCAGCGCCACCCCGAGCGCTTCGAATCGGCCGCGTGGATCACGCGTACCGCGATGTGCGCAGAAGTGCGCAACGGCATCCTGTACCTGTTCATGCCGCCGCTCGCCGCGCTCGAGGATTATCTCGACCTGCTCGCGGCGATCGAGCTGACCGCGCAGGCCCTCGGCGTGAAGCTCGTGCTCGAAGGCTATCCGCCGCCGCGCGATGCGCGGCTCAAGCTGCTGCAGGTCACGCCCGATCCCGGCGTGATCGAGGTGAACATCCATCCGGCGAAGAGCTTCGACGAACTCGTCGGCCAGACCGAATTCCTGTACGACGCCGCCTGGCAGTCGCGGCTGTCCAGCGAGAAGTTCATGGTCGACGGCCGGCATGTCGGCACGGGCGGCGGCAACCATTTCGTGCTCGGCGGCGCGACGCCGGCCGACAGCCCGTTCCTGCGCCGCCCGGACCTGCTCGCGAGCCTGATCGCCTACTGGCACAACCATCCGTCGCTGTCGTACCTGTTCTCGGGGCTGTTCATCGGTCCGACGAGCCAGGCGCCGCGCGTCGACGAGGCGCGCAACGACCAGGTCTACGAGCTCGACATCGCATTCGCGGAAATCCAGCGCAACAAGCTGCTGTACGGGCAGGACATGCCGCCGTGGCTCGTCGACCGCGTGCTGCGCAACCTGCTGATCGACGTGACCGGCAACACGCACCGCAGCGAATTCTGCATCGACAAGCTGTATTCGCCGGATTCGTCGACCGGGCGGCTCGGCCTGCTCGAACTGCGCGCGTTCGAGATGCCGCCGCATGCGCGGATGAGCATCGTCCAGCAACTGCTGCTGCGCGCGCTGGTCGCGCGCTTCTGGGCCGCGCCGTATACGACGCCGCTCACGCGCTGGGGCACCGCGCTGCACGATCGCTTCATGCTGCCCGCGTTCCTGAAGATGGATTTCGACGACGTGCTGGCCGAGCTGCGCGACGCCGGTTTCGCGTTCGATTCCGCGTGGTTCGCGCCGCATTTCGAATTCCGCTTCCCGCTGTTCGGCCAGATCGCGGTGAACGGGATGCAGCTGTCGCTGCGCGGCGCGCTCGAGCCGTGGCACGTGATGGGCGAGGAGGGCGCGCACGGCGGCACGGTGCGCTACGTCGATTCGTCGGTCGAACGGCTCGAAGTGCGCGTGACCGGGCTGAACGACAACCGTCACGTCGTGACCGTCAACGGCCGCGCGCTGCCGCTACAGCCGACCGGCACCGTCAGCGAATACGTCGCGGGCGTGCGCTACAAGGCGTGGGCGCCGCCGTCGGCGCTGCATCCGACCATCGGCGTGCATGCGCCGCTCACGTTCGACATCGTCGATACGTGGCTGCAGCGCTCGCTGGGCGGCTGCCGGTATCACGTCGCGCACCCGGGCGGGCGCAACTATGCGACGTTCCCGGTCAACGCGTACGAGGCCGAGAGCCGCCGGCTCGCGCGTTTCGTCGCGATGGGGCACACGCCGGGGCGGATGGACGTGGCGGCCGCCGCGCCGAGCCGTGAATTCCCGTTCACGCTCGACCTGCGACGGCCCTGATCGTCGGATGAAAGGACGCACGACGATGCGCGGTTTCCGACCTCCCGGCGCGCCGGGAGGAGTGCTAGGATGCGGGCAGACTGCGGCCGCCCGCCGCGTCTGCCGTGCCCGGACGACGGTGCGGCGGCGCGCGGGCACCGCTGCCCCCTGACGACGGAACGATACCGACCGTGCCGCCCATTCACCCCGACGATCTCGCCGACGCCGACGCGATGCCCACGCTTTTCGATACCGGCGCGCAGCCGGACGCCGCGGAACTGGCCGCCGCGCTCGCGGCGCCGGCCGCGGCCGGCCGCTACGACGAACTGCGCGGCAGTGCCGCCGGCCTCACCGCGCCGCTGCTCGCCCCCGCATGGCGCAGCTTCTTCACGTCGATCGGCAGCGACGGCGTGGCCGACCTCGACCGCCGCGCCGACGCGCTGCAGCGCCGCATGCGCGAGAACGGCCTGTTCTACCAGCTCCACGAACAACGCGCGGGCGACGGCGCGGCCGGCCCGTGGTCGCTCGACCTGCTGCCGCTGATCGTCACGCCCGAGGACTGGGTCGCGATCGAGCGCGGCGTGCTGCAGCGCGTGCGGCTGCTGAACGCGACGATGGCCGATTTGTACGGACCGCAGACGATCCTGCAGCGCGGGCTGCTGCCGCCCGCGCTCGTGACCGGCCACCCGGGCTACCTGCGCGCGATGCGCGGCGCACGCGTGCCGGGCGACACGTGGCTGCACGTCGTCGCGTTCGATCTCGCGCGCGGCCCCGACGGCCAATGGCGGATCGTCGCGCAGCACACGCAGGGACCGTCCGGCCTCGGCTATCTGCTCGAGAACCGGCTGATCGTGTCGCGGCTCTTTCCGCGCGGTTTCCGCGGGCTGCGCGTGCAGCGGCTCGCTTCCGCGTACCGGTCGCTGCTGCAGAGCATGCAGGCGCTCAGTCCCGCCAGAAAGAATTCGCGGATCGTGCTGCTGACGCCCGGGCCGCACAGCGCGACCTACTTCGAGCATGCGTATCTCGCGCGCTACCTCGGCCTCACCCTCGTCGAGGGCGGCGACCTGACCGCGCGCGACAACCGCGTCTTCCTGAAGACGCTGCGCGGGCTCGAACCCGTGCACGGGATCCTGCGGCGCGTCGACGACGCGTGGCTCGATCCGCTCGAACTGCGTCCCGATTCGATGCTCGGCGTGCCGGGCCTGCTGCAGGCCGTGCGGGCGGGCAACGTGCTGCTCGCGAATGCGCCGGGTTCGGGCTTCCTCGAGTCGCCGGGCATGCTCGGCTTCATGCCGCGCCTCGCGGAAGCGCTGCTCGGCGAAACGCTGACGCTGCCGGCCGTGCATTCGTGGTGGTGCGGCGAGGCGGCCGCGTGCGGCGATGCGCTGCCGCAGCTTGCGCGCAGCATCGTGAAGCCGTCGTATCCGCCCGAGGTGCAGGCCGGCGACGCGTTCGACCCGGTGATCGGCGCGCGGCTCACGCCGGCGCAGCTGGCCGAATGGCGTGCGCGGATCCTGGCCCGGCCCGAGCATTACACGGTGCAGGCCGACCTGCCGTTGTCGCAGGCGCCGACCTGGCCGGGGCACGACGCGTCCGACGGCAGCGGTGGCGCGCGCATCGTGCCGAAGCCGCTGCTGCTGCGCGTGTTCGCGCTCGCCGACGGCGCGCAGCGCTGGCGGCTGCTGCCGGGCGGACTATCGCGGGTCGGCACGCGCGATACGCTGTTCAACGCGCCGATGCCGCGCGGCGGCAGCACGGTCGATACGTGGGTGATGACCGAAGGCATCGTCGATTCGACGACGCTGCTGCAGACGCGTCTCGGCCCCGACGATCTGGTCGAGCGTCCGCGCGCGATCGCGAGCCGCGCGGCGGAGAACCTGTTCTGGCTCGGCCGCTATACCGAGCGCGCGACCAACCTGATGCGTCTCGCGCGCGCCGCGCTCGAACGGCTGCGCGGCGAGGACGACGTCGACAGTCCCGCGCATCTCGAGTTGATCGACACGTTGTGCCGCGACACCGGCCTGATCGCGCCCGACGCGCCGAACGCCGTCGATGCGCCGCGTGCGTTCCAGTACGCGCTCGCGACGTCGCTGACGCGCGGCGCGGACCGCACGTCGGGCATCGCGTCCTGCCTGTTCGGGATGCGCGGCGCGGCTGCGGCGATCCGCGAACGGCTGTCGAGCGATCAGTGGCGGCTGATCGACGACGCGACGCAACTGTTCGCCGACAGCGCCGATCATCCGGAAGCCGAGGAGCAGATCGGCAACGAGGCGCTGCAGTTGCTGGAGCGCCTCGGGCTGCTGCTCGGCGCGATCACCGGCGCGCAGACCGACAACATGACGCGCGACGACGGCTGGCGGCTGTTGTCGATCGGGCGGCAGATCGACCGGCTGGACTTCCTGTGCAGCGTGCTGAAGTTCGCGTTCGACGAAGGCGCGGTGCACCGGCAGGACGGCTTCGAACTCGTGCTGGAGCTGTTCGACAGCACGATCACGTTCCGCTCGCGCTTCCAGCGCGGCTTCGACGTCGCGCCGTTGCTGTCGCTCGTCGTGCTCGACACCGACAATCCGCGCTCGCTCGGCTGGGTCGTGCAGGCGTTGCGCGGCCGGCTGACGAAGGTCGAGCGCAGCGAGGGCTATGCGCTGTCCGAACTGGCCGAGACGATTCCGGACGTGCCCGCGTGGTCGCTGCACGAACTGTGTGAAACCGGAGATGATGGTCGGCACGACGCGCTGCTCGATGCGCTCGACACGACGGTGAAGGCCGTGTGGGATCTGTCGAACCGGATCGGCGAGCGGTATTTCAGCCACGTTCGCGAGGCGGGCAGGACGCTATGGTGACGCCGAAACACGCGGCGAAGACGCCGCCCGCGGCCGCCCCCGGCAGTGCGAAGCAGACAGCGGCGGCGGTCGTGCCCGCGGCCTCGAATGCATCGGCCACGTCGGCCACGCCGACGACGTCGGCCGGTCGTGTCCTGCGCGTCACGCACGACACCGAATATCGCTACGCGGCGCGCGTCGAATCGGCCCAGCACCAGGCGCGGCTGCAGCCGCTCGCGACGCCGCGCCAGCAGGTGCTGTCGTTCGCGCTCGACATCGAACCCGGACCGGAAACGGTCGGCACCGAGATCGACGCGTTCGGCAACGCGCGCGCATCGTTCGCGCTGAACCAGCCGCACGATGCGCTGCTCGTGCGCAGCCGCAGCACGGTGCGCGTGAGCCCGCCCGTCTGGTCGCAGGGCGCACGCGGCGCGCCGCCGCCCGCGATCGCGCATCCCGACCCCGAGCACGCAACCGCATGGGAAGCCGTGCGTGACCGCCTGCGGTTTCGCGCGGGGCAGCCGTACGACGCGGCGAGCGAGTTCGTGTTCGCGTCGCCGCACGTGGCGTGCGATCCCGAACTGGCTGCGTATGCGGCCGCCAGCTTCACGCCGCAGCGGCCGCTCGTGCAGGCCGCATGGGACCTGATGCGGCGGATTCACGCCGACTTCGCGTATACGCCGAACAGCACCGACATCACGACGACGGCGCTCGATGCATTGCGATTGCGCAAGGGCGTCTGCCAGGATTTCGCGCACGTGATGATCGGCGCGCTGCGCTCGCTCGGGCTCGCCGCGCGCTACGTGAGCGGGTATCTGCTGACGCAGCCGCCGCCCGGGCAGCCGCGGCTGATCGGCGCGGACGCATCGCATGCATGGGTCGACGTGTACGACCCGGCGTGGCCAGAAGACGGCGGCTGGCTGCAGCTCGACCCGACCAACGACCGCGCGCCGGGCGACGACTACGTGATGCTGTCGATCGGCCGCGACTACGCGGACGTGACGCCGCTGCGCGGCGTGATTCGCGGCGGCGGCGCGGATCAGGAGCTGAAGGTCGGTGTGACGGTCGAGCCGCTCGATGAGGCGCTCTAAGGCCTGACGCGCCGGTCGCCGGACGTTTAAGTCGTCGTTAATACTGCCCGCCTAGCATGGTGTTGCCGGCGAACGGATCGGACCCGATCCGGCGCCGGCGGCACGCACGGGTGCGTCGACGTCACGGCGCCGCGCCGTCGCGCGTCGCCATTCCCTTGCAACGGCGGCAGACATGATCAAGAACTTCGACTACACGCTCGGCAACGAGACGATCGAGCTTTGCGCGAGCTTCGGCGCGGGCCCGGCGTTCCGCCGCGTGCTCGTGAGCCGTGCGGATTCGATGGAAACGCTCGTGGTGCTCGACGCGCGTGGCCTGTCGGGCCTGCTGAAGGTCGCGACCGAGGAGCCGGAAGGGTTGCTCGACGATGCGATCCGCAAGGTTGGCGATGAACGACTCGTCGAGCGGGCGATCAGCGGCCGCACGATCGTCGAAGCGGCGCTCTGAGCGGGGCGGCGCGCGCCGGCCGGCATGGCCGGCTGCCGCGCGCCGCGTGGTATTGCGCGGTATGTGCTGCGTTGCTTGCGCTTACGCCGCGAACCGGTCCGTCGCCGCGAGCAGCGCCTTCAGGATGCCCGGTTCGTTGTATGCGTGTCCGGCATCCGGCACGATCTCGAACCTCGCGTCGGGCCATGCCTTCGCGAGATCCCATGCGGTGCGTGCGGGCGTCGCGATATCGTAGCGGCCTTGCACGATCACGCCCGGAATCCCGGCGAGGCGATGCGCGTCGCGCAGCAACTGGCCTTCCTCGACGAACCCGCGATTCACGAAGTAGTGGTTTTCGATCCGCGCGAACGCGAGCGCGTAGTGGCCGTCCGCGAAGTGCGCGGCCAGCGCCGGGTCGGGCAGCAGCGTGATCGTGCGGCCTTCCCAGAGGCTCCATGCGCGCGCGGCTTCGAGCTTCGCGGCTTCGTCGTCGCCCGTCAGCCGGCGATGGTACGCGGCCATCAGGTCATCGCGCTCGGCTTGCGGAATCGGCGCGAGGAATTCTTCCCACAGGTCCGGGAACAGCCACGACGCGCCTTCCTGGTAGTACCACAGCAACTCCGCGCGACGCATCGTGAAGATGCCGCGCACGACGAGTGCGCTGACGCGTTGCGGATGCGTTTGCGCGTAGGCGAGGGCGAGCGCGCTGCCCCATGAGCCGCCGAACACGAGCCACTGTTGCGCGCCGACCATCTCGCGCAACCGCTCGATGTCGGCCACCAGGTCCCAGGTCGTGTTGTTGTCGAGGCTCGCATGCGGTGTGGAGCGCCCGCAGCCGCGCTGGTCGAACAGCAGGATGTCGTAGCGCTCGGGATCGAACAGGCGGCGATGGTCGGGGCTGCAGCCCGCGCCCGGGCCGCCGTGCAGGAACACCGCGGGCTTGCCGGACGGGTTGCCGCAGCGCTCCCAGTAGATGCGGTGGCCGTCGCCGGTGTCGAGGTGGCCGTGGGCGTAGGGTTCGATCGGTGGGTACACAGGCAGGCTCCGGGTGAGGGTCGGCAGGGCGGCGGACGAGGCACGGGCCGGTGGGCGATCGGAATACGGCGGCGCCGGTATCGCGGATATTGCGGCGCCGCAGATTCGTTGTGTCGGCATCGGCCCGGCGGCCGCCGGGCAAGGCTTGTCATTATGCCCATTCATTGCGGCCGCTGCGTGCGATGGCGATGGCGATGCCGGTTGCACGGCGCGGCATTGCGGCCGGCATGCTCGGCGGAATTTTTTGAGCAATTTCATTCGGATATTTTTCAGACAAAATCCCGGCGGCATATCGGCGCACCGATCGCGGGCGCCGACCTTCATTCCGTTCCTCCGCCGTGCCAACGGGAAACGAACCGATGAACCATCGCGTCAAGCAACTGACCGGGTTGCGCGCCGTCGCGGTCACGATGGTCGTCGTCGGCCATGCGGAACGCGTGCTGCCGGGCGGCTATACCGGCTGGCTCGCGCCGCTGCGGCTCGTCGCCGACGGCCGGCTCGGCGTGCTGATCTTCTTCGTCCTCAGCGGCTTCCTGATCACCAACGTGCTGCGCGCGGAGTGCGCGCGCACCGGCGGGGTCGCGCTGACGTCGTTCTATGTGCGCCGCGCACTGCGGATCTGGCCGGCGTGCTACGTGTATCTCGCGACCGTCGGCGTGCTCGCCGCCGTCGGCTGGCTCGACGTCGGGCGCCGCCAGTGGCTGTATGCGGCGCTGCATCTGTGGAATTACTCGGCATGGTTCGGGCTGAGCGGCGACAACGTGCTGCACCCGGACGGCGCGTGGTATCTCGGGCATTTCTGGTCGCTCGCGCTCGAAGAGCAGTTCTACTGGTTTTGGCCGCTGCTGTTCGTGTTTGGCGCCCGCCGTCGCGGCACGCGCTGGCTGGCCGCGCTGATCCTGGCCGTGCCGCTGGTGCGCGCGCTCACGTATTTCGTCGCGCCGGCGCTGCGCGGGCAACTCGGGATGATGCTGCATACGGGCGTCGATCCGATCCTGATCGGCTGCTACGCGGCGCTCGAACGCGAACGGCTCGAAGCATGGATCGGCTCGTGGCGCGGCGAGACGCGCATCGTGACGGCGCTCGTCTTCATCGTGCTGTTCGGGATGCCGCTTGCCGAACATCGGCTCGGCGGCTTCTGGAATGCGACCTACGGCGTGACGCTCGAGGCCGCGCTGATCGCGATCGTGATCGTCGTGCTGAATTTCCGCAGCGAGTTCTGGTGCGCGCGGTGGCTGCGGGCCGCGCCGATCGTGTTCGTCGGCTCGATCTCGTTCAGCCTGTATCTGTGGCAGCAGCCGTTCGCGAACCCGGATCTGGCGGTTCCGCACGCGTTCCCGCTCGGCATCGTGTGGGCGCTGCTGGCCGCGATGGCCAGCTACTTCCTCGTCGAGAAGCCGTTCCTGCGGTTGAAGGATCGCTATACGGCGCGCGAGGCGCGACGCATGCGTGGCGACGCGTTGCGGATGCCGGCGCCGCCGGCAGATCCGATCGGGCCGAAGGTGGCGGAGTAGGCGGGCCTGGCGTGACCCGCTTGCGGCCTCACTTGAAACGCTTCAGCGCCTCGGGCGAATACCAAAAGGTACTGAACATGTCGATCCCGTACGATTTGCCGTCGTATTTGACGACCGTGCGCGCGGTTCGCTTGCCCGTATCCGAGTAGCTGTCGTCGTCGCGCTATCAGGGAAACATGCCGTTGGCGCGGCTGCATTCCTACCCGAAGCTGACGGTCAGAGGTCAGCAACGCTTCCGGGGCGACATCGCGGAGTGGGGCTTGCCGCCTGAAATTAGAGAGTAGTACGCCATTTGGGTGCACGTCTCGCTGCGGTCAGCGTTCCGTAGAGGCTGTTTCCGGCTGATTGCATCAGTTCAGATTCAGACCGAATGTGCGCGAACCCAGCGCGACTTTCCAATACGATTCGCGCCGGATCACCTCCTGGCGGGATGTATCTGCCGGCAACACTTCGAGCAGCGTGAACCGGAGATCCAGTTCGCGTCCAGGCGTAGCGGCGAGCAACTGCGCAAGCAGCTTGTTGCCTCCGTGTCCTGTGGTCGCATAGTTGCTCCAACGCTGTAGCACCCCTTGTGCGCCGGAGGCCGAACCCACATAGTGTTGGCCGCCGCGCTCGTCCGTGATCAGATAGATTCCGGACACGCCAGCCAACCCCTGTTGCCAGGCTGCGTCACGCAGTGCGATCCGCAGTTCCGCCATAACGAGTGAGACACCAGTGAGTCCCTGGAACGGCACCGCCGATTCGAGCTGTGCGGTGACGCTGTACCGGCGGCCCATCCGCATAGGAAATTGACTGCAGGAGCCTGGCTTTGCCTCGTGCGCAATTTGCTCGATTGGTGAGTTGGTTGTCCGGCGTACTCGCTGGGTTTTCTCCGGTCGCAGGACACGCCGCCAGGCCACTTCCTTTCCGGTCCACTCGATTTCGAGCTTCAAACGCAGATCGGCAAGCAGATCGAGTTCGCGCAAATCGTGGTAGTAGCCGCCCCAGTTCTCGTGCAACGGCTCAAAGCTTCCCTCAAGTAGTCCCCGACGAATCGCCTCGCCGGGCGACAGCACACCGTCGACACGCCAGACGCCCAGAAGCAGGGCATGGCCGGGCCGATTGCCGTAAAACGCTACGAGCAGGCTTCCCACGGGCATCTCTCTGGGCTGCATCGCCTGATACAGATTCAGTGCGCGCGTGCCGATATATTTCACGAGGGGATACCGCTTATCCTTGTGGCGCATCAGAGTGATTTGCTGTGCGGCTGGATCGACACCGGCGTTCTTTAGAAGGTCTAGTAGGTCTTCAAACATGGGACTCGACTGTAACTGCATACCGACGATGACGGCAAGCGACCGTCGCTCCGACACCGCAAACTTTAGTCCCTCCAAGAACGCGTAAAGACCGCAAAATCGGCGGCTGCTCTTGGTTGCCGATTCAACTGGTTGCCTCGTCGGTCAGCATCGACCGGTTGAATCCGCCGCCAGAAGCGGCCATTCGCACGTAGACTACCGCGAACGTCCGAGTATCGCATCGACTCCGGGCACCGACATGTACGCGTCAACTGCATATATTCCTGGCTGACCAGCCTTCGTGAGCAGGGCAGTTCAGCGGATCCGATCGCAGGTCACACGGTTTTGCCGAGGGGGCGCTTCGGCGTTGCGATCCTGGCCGCCTGCAATTGCGCTCACCTGCTCGCGCCCATTCGATTACCGCGCGCCTGCAGAAATGGAAAGCTTGCAAAGCAAAGTTGGCTTGCGAGGCCGATCGCGCCGGGCACAGACCAAAAGCCGGCAAAGTACTCGAGCACGGTCCTTCCAAACAGGAGTCCTTTGGTGCACAACTCCGCAATCGTCAATGTGGCCAGGGCGATCGCGCCCATCAGCAACGCCTCGTTGGTATCCGTCAGGAGGTCGTGTTTTTTCGTGCTCCAGTGCGACACGTACCAACTCGCGGCCAGCATGAACGGCGCTTCGAGCGATACGGCTGCCGTCTCTCCCAGCAGCCGCACAAGCAGCAGGACGCGCATCGCCCCGAAGGCGAAGCCGATCGCAAAAACGATCAATGCATAAAGGCAGCCCGCTTCCGCGCAGGTTGCCCATCGGGGGCTACGATGTGAGCACCGCGTCACGGCGTCTTGCGTTTTTGATATGGAAGGAGATCAGCAAATGCAAAGATCGGTGTGCCCGAAGCCTTGTGAATAATCGAGCACCGAAATGACTATCGGAATCACGCGAAATATCCGGACCTCGTCAGGAGACGGCATCGGCATTGGCAGCGCGTGCATGTCCGGATACTTCAGTGGAAGCATGTGCAAGACCTTCTCTGCTTCGGCACGATCAGTTACCGGTTGTGCACGTGCCGCCATCGACAAACCGGTAATCGCCATCAGATCCGATGTGTCGTGGTCGATCGTGAGCGATACCCGGTCGTCGCGGGCCAGATTGGCCGCCTTCTGGCTTTCCAGGCCGCAAAGGAAGTAAAGCGTCAGTCCCTGGCTCACGTATCCGACGGTGGTCGCCTGCGGCCAGCCGTCCGGCCTTAGCGTGGCGATCGTCATGATTCGGTGCTGATCCAGCAATGACAGGATCTTTTCCTTGATCTGCTCGTCCATGGATCACCTTCCAGTTCGTGAAATCCTATCCTGTCCCACCGGGTCATCCGGCGCTTGATGCAAATCAAATACCGAAGATGACCGACTTCGAGACGCACGGCGCGCAAGCGTGAGCGGCCCGCCTGCACGACCTGCCGCGCAGGCCGCGATTCACGCCGACCGCAATTGACTCAGATCAACGGAGCCGGCATTTGCCTGACACAGGTTGACGTGGCAGGCTAGATAGTCGACAACGCGCGCCGAAAACGGCCCGGTGCGGAGATACGGGTGTTGAGAATTCAAGCGATGAAGGGAATTGCCTTTGCGTCTGGATGCGTGCCGAGTCGCGTGTCGCCGTGGCGGTTTTCAGTAAGTCTCGCTGTGGAGGATTTGGGGCTGCGCTGGGGGCTCGGAATCGCAGTCCAAAGGGGCGTTGCGAATTTTCCATTGGCGCTGCACGCGAGCAACATTGCGCGTCAAGTCACTGCATGCGCGCCGCACTCTGGCACGGCAGCCGCGACAACTTACGGGAATTTGGCATGGACAGGCGAACTTTCTTCGTCGGCGCCGGCGGCGCCTTGATGCTGGCAGGCGGCGCGACTGCCTGGATGTCGTCCGTGGGATCGATGGCCGACTATCAGGCCTATGCAAAGCGCCTGCGTGCGGCTCTGACAATGCCGCCGAGCCTTGGCGGCCTCATCCGCTATGCGACACTTGCCGCCAACAGCCACAACACGCAGCCTTGGCGGTTTCATGTCGGCGACGGGTTCATCGACATTCTGCCGGACCTCTCGCGCCGCACACCCGCTGTCGACCCGGACGACCATCATCTGTTTGTGAGCCTTGGATGCGCGGCGGAAAACCTCGCCATCTCGGCTGCAGCAACGGGCTGGCCTGGAGAGGTTCAGATGGCTTCCGGCGGAGACGGCGCACGTTATGCATTCGTACGCGGATCGATGAGGGCGAGTTCGCTTTTTGCCGCAATTGCCAAACGACAATCGACGCGCGCGGAATATGACGGGCGTGCCGTTCCTGCCGCCGATCTCGCGTTCCTCGAGCGGACGGCTGCCACGCCCGGCGTTCACTTGACCCTCATCACCGACCGAATGGGGATCGACAAGGTCAGAGATCTGGTGGTAGCCGCCAACGACATTCAAATGGCGGATTCGGCTTTCATGAGCGAACTGAAGCGATGGATCCGGTTCAACCCACGCAGCGCCATGTCGTCGGGCGATGGCCTGTTCTCCGCTGCAAGCGGGAATCCAGTGCTGCCGAGCTCCCTTGGACGCTTTGCGTTCGAACGGTTCTTTGACACCCGAACCGAGAACGACAAATATGCCCGCCAAATCGATTCGTCGGCAGGCATTGCCGTGTTTGTTGGCGATCGGGAAGACAAGACGCATTGGATCAGGGTCGGCCAGGCCTGTCAGCGCTTCGCGCTGACAGCGACAAACCTTGGGATCAAGGTCGCCTTCGTCAATCAGCCCGTCGAGGTCGCTCGCCTTCGTCCGCATCTGGCAGGCATCGTCGGCGATACCAGCCGGCGACGGCCTGATATCGTCATGCGCTTCGGCTATGGACCGACCCTGCCATTCTCGCCCCGCCGTCCCGTGGAGACTGCGCTGGCTTGACGCCGCCGGTATTGACGCGCTGTTGACGTCAGGCGAGCGTCGGCCAATTGCCGCTGTTCAATCCAATCATGGGGCCTTTGCACGGGCCAAAGCGGAATGCGCGCAGTTCGTCGACGCGGTTCGCCGGGAAATCCTGGAATACTTCGACGTGACCGACAATCAACCGGACTGGAAGGTCGTGCTGCGCAATGACGACAGCGATGAGCAGTGGGCGGAAGTCAACCGGCAGCGCAGCGGGTTGGGAACCGGCGAAGTGCGTGGAGATCTCTGATCATTGCTTGCAGTCGCATGTGCCCGCTGCCGGAAAGGCTCACTCCACCAGCAATTTCGCGCTGTGGCGCGACAAGATCCCGACGAACTGGTCGGCGGGCTGTGGCCGCGCGAACAGGAAACCTTGCCCCTGATGGCAACCGATCTCCTGCAGGAAGGCCAGTTGTTTTTCCGTCTCTACGCCCTCCATCACGACATCGAGCCCGAGCGCGCGGCCCATTGCAACGATCGCGCGCACGATCGCATCGTCCGTGCTGCCCGAACCGCAGTCCGTGAGGAACGACCGATCGATCTTCAGCGTATCGACGGGCAGATCCTTCAGATACACCAGCGACGAATATCCCGTACCGAAATCGTCGATCGCCAGGCTGATCCCCCGGATCGCCAGTTCGCGCAGCAGGATGCCGATTTCCTCGCGGGTGTTCATCGCCATGCTTTCGAGCAACTCGAGCTGTAAGCATTCGGTCGGCAACGCGGTTTCGCTGAGGATGGTCGTCAGGTCGCTGAGGAAATGGTCGGTAAGGCATTGCCGTGCCGACACGTTCACCGCCACACGCCCGAACTCGAAGCCCGCGTCGAGCCATCGGCACGCCTGGCGGCAGGCTTCATGGAGCACCCATCGGCCGATCGGGACGATCAGCGCGGACCGCTCCGCGAGCCCGATGAAGTCGCCCGGCGGTACGAGCCCCCTGCGTGGATGCAACCAGCGCAGCAACGCCTCCACGCCGACGATCCGGCCGCTGGTCAGATCGTATTGCGGCTGGTAGAACAGGCGGAATTCATTCTGCTCGAGCGCGCGGTGCAATTCACCGAGCATATCCAGCTGCTCGATCGCCGACGACGTCATCTTGCTCTCGAAGAACTGGAACACGTTCCTGCCGCGACTCTTCGCGCCGTACATCGCCTGGTCCGCAAGCAGGATCAAGTGCTCCGCCTCGATCCCGTCGTCAGGATAGATGCTGATGCCGATGCTCGGTGTCACGAAGATTTCGTGGCCACCGATATCGATGGGCCGCGCCACTTCGTCGAGCAGCGTGCGCGCAATGCGCCCGACGTCGCGGACGTCGTCGAACTCCTCCAGCACGAGCGCGAATTCGTCACCGCCCATGCGTGCCACAGTGTCGTTCGCGAGCACTTCGGCGACGATGCGTCCCGCGACGATCTTCAACACCTCGTCGCCGGCGTTGTGGCCGAGCGTATCGTTGACCAGCTTGAAGCGGTCGAGATCGAGGTACATCACCGCGACCTTGCGACCGAGCCGCTTCGCCTGGACGATCGCGTGCGCGAGCCGCTCCTCGAACAGCGCCCGGTTCGCGAGATTGGTTAGCACGTCGTGCGTGGCGAGATAGCCCAGCCGCTCTTCCGCCTGGCGCCGCTGCGTGATGTCGGAAAAGATCGCCGCGTAGTGGGAGATCCCGCCTGCGTTGTCGCGAATGCTGGTGATCGTCAGATATTCGAGAAACAGCTCGCCGGTCTTGCGGCGATTCCAGATTTCGCCTTGCCAGTGGCCATCGGTCGTTAGCGAATGCCACAGCTGCTTGTAGAACTCGGGCGTCTGGCGCCCTGAACTCAGCATGCTTGGGTTGCGCCCGATCACTTCGTCCTCGGTGTACCCGGTCAGGCGCGTGAAGGCCCGGTTGACGCGCTCGATCTTCGCGTGCCGGTCGGTCACCATGATGCCTTCGAGCGCCGATTCGAACACCCGATCCGCCATGCGCAGGTTGAAGCGGGCGAGACCCAGTGCTTCGTCGCGCTCGCGCAGGGCGCTGCGCAGCTCGTTCGCGTATTCGTGCTCTATGCTCTGCAGCACGTCCGCGAAACAGAGCAGCCCGGTGAGCCTGCCGTCCTCGTCCTGGATGCCGACGTGTCGCATATTGTGCTCGGTCATGAAGCGCTGCGCGGCATACAGACTCTGCCGGGCGGACAGCATCTGCAGCGGCTTGCTGGCGAAGGCGCCGACCGCGCCTTGGGTTCCGCCGTCCGCCAGGAGCCGGACGACGTCCCGTTCGGTCAGGATGCCGCGCTCGCCGTCGTCGTAGCCGACGAGGATCGCATCGAGCCGTTGCGCGCGCATCTGCGCGATGACTGCGTGCAGCGCGGCATGCTCGGGCACTACGACGGGCGGATGGACGGAGATCGATTCGATCGGCTTCAGGTGGAGGAAAAATTCCGGCCCCTGGTTCACGACGACGTCGGTCTGCGTCAGCACACCGATCGCGACGCCATCCCGGACCACCACGAAGTGCCGCACGCCCGACTGCGTGAACTTCATCGCAGCTTCACCCAGCGGCGTATCGGCCTCGAGCGTCAGCACCGGATGGCTCATCACCTCGCTGACCGGCCGATCGAGCCCGCGCGGATTGTCGCTGGCCGACAGTGCATCATGCTCGGTCCAGATCCCGACGACCTGGTCATCCTGCATCACGACGATCGAGCTGCAGTGCTCGGCGAACATGCGTCGCGCGACCTCCCGCACCGGTGTGGCGGGTGCGCAAGATAGAATCTGACGCGCGATCAGGCGCGCGATCGGAACATCGTAGCTGTTCGGATACATTTTCTAACCAACACGAAAAAACCTTGCCGGCGCATGGTGATCCGGCAACCTGCGGGCTCGTCTGCGGCGGCCGGCAAGACCTGATTCCGCTCGCCTCGAATGGTTGCGTACTCATCGAATTCGCAAGCGGGGTATTGCCCCGTCGCTCGAGGCATCGTGGCGGCGAGCGCGGTGCCGTGACCCCCGGCACCCCATTCGACGATCCGATGTCCAGCGCACCCAAACGCCGGAGCATCGCCTTCTCAAGAGCGGCCATCCTGCGTTAACGACAGGTTCGGAAAAGAGTTGAGTGCCATGACGGCATCGGGGCTGCGTGGCGGCAAGTCGAACGGCTGCGGGCAGGGGTGACACGTCGATGCTCACGCTACTTCCCGAACAACAAAAAAGGCCCTTGCGGGCCTCTTACGGATGAAGGGGTGAGCAACGTTCATTGCGTCAACGCGGCAAACCCCTCCAGCAACCGCTCGACATCAGCCGATTGAATCGCGCCCATCGTCGAGATCCGGAACAGTTCCTTCGACAACCCGCCTTGCCCCGCATAAATCACGAAGCCGCGCGCCTTCAGCCCGTCGTGCAGCGTCTCGTACGTGACGCCTTGCGGCAGCCGGTACGCACGCAGCACGACCGACGACGCGCCTTCCGGCAGCACGAGCGACATCCCGCGCGCCGCGAGCCCGGCCTGCGCCTGATCGGCGAGCGCCTTGTAGTGCGCATGCCGCGCACGCCAGCCGCCGGCCTCATCGAACTCGCGCAGCGCCTCGACGAGCGCGTAGTACGCGTGCACGGACGGCGTGAACGGCGTATTGCGCTGATCCTGCAGCTTCGCGAGCCGGCCGAGATCAAGGTAATACGTGCGGCTCGCCGCCTTCGCGAGCGCGCTGCGGCGCACGATCACGAACGCGGCGCCCGGCACGCCGTGCAGGCACTTGTTCGCGGTCGCGGCGACCGCGTCGATCACGCCGCCGGCGAAGTCGATCGCTTCGGCGCCGAAGCTGCTGACGCCGTCGACGAGCATCTTCACGCCGCGCGCACGGCACACGTCGGCGATCGCGCCGAGGTCGTTCAGCCGGCCCGTCGTCGTTTCGTGATGAATCACCGCGACGTGCGAATAACCGCCCGCGTCGAGACGCGCGGCGATCTGCGCGAGATCGGGCGCCTGCATCCATTCGTGCTTCACCACCTCGTGCGCGATTCCGTACTGCGTCGCGATCTGCGTGATGCGCTCGCCGTACACGCCGTTCTCGATCACGAGCAGCTTGCCGTCCTGCGGCACGAGCGCCGCGATCATGCTCTCGACGGCGGCGGTGCCCGAGCCGGTCATCAGCACGGCGGCCCACTCGGCCGGATCGAGCTCGTACGCGGCGACGAGGCGCGCACGCGCTTCATCCTGCAGATCGAAGAATTCGCTTTCGCGATGGCACAGGTCGGGTTGCAGCAGGCTGCGGCGCACGCGTTCGGTGAGCGTGACCGGGCCGGGATTCAGCAGCAGCATCAATGAGCTCCTTCGGCGTGGGCTTCAGCCTGTGCGGCGCCGATATGCCGCATCAGGCGGGTCTTGACCTCGACCGGCGTGACGGTCGGGCGGGGCAGGCCGTCGGGCACGCCCGTGCGGATCGCCACGCGCACGAACTGCGCACCGTCGGCCCGCGCGGCGAGCGTTGCATCGAGCACGTCGAGCGTGTCGCCTTCGACGGCCGACGCATAGCCGCATGCGGCCGCGACACCCGCGAACGACACATGCTGCGACACGGTCGCCTGGCCGCCCGTCGATTCGTGTGCGCCGTTGTCGAGCAGCACGTGCGTGAGGTTGGCCGGGCCGTAGGTGCCGAGCGTCGCGAACACGCCCATGCGCATCAGCGCGGCGCCGTCGCCGTCGACGGCCACCACGCGCAGGTCGGGGCGCGCGAGCGCGAGACCCAGCGCGAGCGGCGTCACGCAGCCCATCGAGCCGACCATGTACAGCTGGTTCGGGCGGTCGTCGATCGCATAGAGCTCGCGGCCGCAGAAGCCGGTCGACGCGAGCACGACGGTCGAATCGACCGGCGTGTGCGCGATCACGCGCTGCAGCGCGTCGTGGCGGGTCGGCCACGCGTCGGCCGACGCGGCACGCGACGACGCTTGCGCGGCGACATGCGCGCGCGGCGCTGCCGCCGGGTTCGCCTTCAGCTCATAAGGCGCGACGCTGCCTTTCTGCATCACGAGCGCGTACGGGCGGCCCGTCGCGTCCATGTGCGCGATCGCGCGGTCGAGCGCCGGGCCGACCTGTTCGGGGTCGGTCGGGAACGTCTCCCACGGGATCTCCATCGTGTCGAGCATCGCCGGCGTGATCGGCCCCATCAGCGCGTGCTGCGGCTCGTCGGCGACACCCGGCTGGCCGCGCCACGTGACGATCAGCAGCTGCGGCAGCCGGAACGTCCAGGTCAGCGACGTGAGCGGGCTCACCGCGTTGCCGAGCCCTGAGTTCTGCATCATCGCGATCCCGCGCTTGCCGCCGAGCGTGGCGCCCGCGATCAGCGCGACCGCGTCGCCTTCGTTCGCGGCCGACACGTAGTGCAGCGTCGGGTCCTGCAGCACGTAGTTGATGAACGGCGTCAGGTACGAGCAGGGCACGCCCGCGTACCAGTCGAAACCGCGTTCGCGCGCGACCTCGACGAACTGGGCCGCTTCGATCATTGCGCGCTCCCGTTGCCGGCGCCCGGCTCGGACAGCGGCGTCTGGCCGTGCGCGAAGTCGCCCGCGCGGCGGAAGTCTTCCAGATCGTTGACGCCGCGCCAGTGGCCGTGCACGTACTGCACCTCGATCTTCTCGCCGGCGGCGATCAGCTCGTTGAGCAGCGACGGGATGTCGAGCGTGTCGAAATCGGGGCGTGCCTGCAGCGTCGCGAGCATCGCCTTCAGGCGGTCGACGCCCGCGCCGCGCACGTTCAGGAGACCGATCCAGCGGCCGTGCGGCGTGCCGGCGGCGACGTCGCTCGACACACGTTGCAGATACGTCTTCTGGCCGAACAGGCCGCGGTCGTCCGCCGCCGAGCACAGCGCGAAGTCGCGCACGCTCTGGTTGGTTTCCGTGAGCGACGAATCGACGACGACGCTGAACTCGGCCTCGCTCTCCGCGAGGTCGCGCACGATGTAGCTGCGGAACAGCAGGTCGCCGTACGAGATCACGGTGTCGCCGGTCAGGCGTTCGGCCGCACATGCGAGCGACACGAGTTCGCCCGTCTGCGCATGGCGTTCGTTGACCACGAGCTTGATGCCCGACGTGTCGATCGCGTCGGCGCGATAGCCGCCGACCACGGTGATGTCGTTCACGCCGTGCGTCTTGAAGCCGTCGACGAGCCAGCGCAGCAACGGCTTGCCGGCGACCGGCAGCATGACCTTCGGCTTGTCTTCGGTGACGGCTTCGAGGCCCTTGCCGCGGCTCGCGGCGAGCACGATCGCGGCGTTCGACGCGCGCGACGACGACGACAGGTAGATGCGCTCGGCGGCCGAGTACTCGTCGGCGTCCTGCAGGCGGAAGATCTCGTTGACCGATGCAACGCGGTCCTCGACGTTGATCAGCGTTTCGCTCTCGTGGATCTCGCGCGCGGTCGCCTGCATCGCGGATGCCGACGCGCGGATCAGGTGGTTCGCCCAGATCACGGTGCTGATGCCGGCCTGGCGGAACACGTCGGTCGGCGTGCTGTAGTACTTGGTCGGTACGATCACGAGCGGCGCCTTGCCGCTCCATTCGCGCGCGAACTGCAGGATCTCGTCCGGGCGCGACAGCTTGCTGTGGATCAGGATTGCGTCGGCGCCGGCTTCCGCGTACGCGTTCGCGCGACGCAGCGCCTCGTCCATCCCCCAGCCTGCGATCAGCGCTTCGACACGCGCGACGATCGAGAAGTCGGGATCGGTCTGCGAATCCTTGCCGGCCTTGATCTTGCCGCAGAACTCGTCGATTTCCGCGAGCGGCTGGCGCTCGCCGCCGATGAAGCTGTTGGTCTTCGGGAACTGCTTGTCCTCGATACAGACGCCGGCGATGCCGCGCTGCTCGAGCTTCTTCACGAGGCGGCGCACGTTGTTGAAGTTGCCGTAGCCGGTGTCGCCGTCGAGCAGGATCGGCAGGTCGCTCGCGTCGGCCATGAACTCGAGCACGTCGACGACCTGCGTCCAGCTTGCCTCGTTGTTGTCGCGCACGCCGAACTGCGCGGAGATCGCGAGGCCCGATGCCCAGATCCCCTTGAAGCCCGCTTCGCGGACGATGCGCGCGGACAGGCCGTTGTGCGCTTCCATCAGGAATTCGAGTTCGCTGCTGACGAGCATGCGGCGCAGGCGTGCGCTGCGCGATTCGGAGAAGTTGGGTTCGCGTGCGTTCATCGTGCGGCTCCGGCGGTCGTGCGTTGAATCAGGGGGAGAATTTCTTGTGTCGCGCGTGCGACGTCGTTCGGGAAGTCGATCTCGATCCACGGCGAACCCGTGACGTCGGCGACGTCGAACGCGTGGCCGCCTTCGAGCAGCAGGTCGCGCACGGCTTCCTCGTGCGGCATGTTCGCGCGGCCGCTGTCGACGTAGCCCGCGACGATTTTCGCGAGGCGGCGCGCGGTGCCTTCGGTGAAGCGGAAGAAGCCGACCGACTCGCCGATCGTGTCGTAGTCGAGGTCGACCGCGAGCTGCTTGCGCAGCTCGACCGGCACGCCGTTCTTCAGGCACAGCTTGACGGGCTCGTCGCCGGCCTCGAAGTCGCGATCGATCAGCAGGCGGTCGACCGACTTGTCGGCATCGGCGACCAGCGCGTGCAGGATGTTCTCGTCGTACAGCACGTCGGCGTCCATCAGCAGCACGTCGCCGCCGCGCGTCATCGCGTCGGCGACGGTGTGCACGGTCAGCACGCTGCCGAGGTCATAGCGCTCGTTGATCACGATCTCGGCGGTGCGGCCGAGGCGCTTCAGTTCCTGCTCGACCTTCTCGTGCTGAAAGCCGAGCCCGAGCACGATTTCATCGACGCCCGCGGCGTCGAGCACACGCAGATGGCGCTCGAGCAGCGACACGTCGTCGAAGCGCAGCAGGCACTTCGGGAATTGCGCCTCGGGCGGTTGTTGCAGGCGCAAGCCGAGGCCTGCCGCAAGAATGATGGCTCGCATGGGTTCTCCAACCAAAAAGCCGGCGGATCTGAACGATCAGTCGGCGATGGGCTGCGGCGCACGGCGCCGCTGCCAGTTTCTTTCACTGAAATGCAGATAGAGCAGGCCGGGCAGGCCGAGCGCGAGTTCGCGCGCGCGCTTCGCGAGCGACAGCGCGAGCGCCGCGTCGGGCGGCAGGCCGACCAGCGGGGCGAGCAGCAGGTAACCGCCTTCCTGTGCACCGAGCGAGCCCGGGATCGCGAACGCCGCACCGCGAATCGCCTGGCCGACGCTCTCGAGCAGCAGCGCGTCGAGCCAGCTGACCGGGTGCCCGAGGAAGTGCAGCGCGAGCCACACTTCGGCGGTGCCGACGATCCAGCCGGCGAGGCTCAATGCGAAGGTCTTCGCGACCTTCGCGCGATCGCGGTACAGCGCGCCGACCGCGTCGTCGATCGCGTCCGCGCGGGTCGCGAGCGACGACCAGTCGCGCGGGCCGAGCAGCTTCGACGCGAGACGCAACCCGCGGCCGAACAGCCCGCGCCGCTGCGCCGCGTAGAACGCGACGGCCAGCGCGCCGAGCACGCCGGTGGCGATCAGCGCCGGCGTGCGCAGGTGAGCGACCGACTCGTGCGTCGCATACACGCTGAACGTGGCGATGCCGATCAGCGCGAACGCCATCTGCGCGAGCGCCTGCATCGTCGTGCTGACGGTGACCGCGGCGGCCGCATCGGCCATCCGCGTGCCGCGCTGCGCGAGGTGGCGCACCATCAGCACCGGGCCGCCGATCTGCCCGGCGGGCAGCAGGCTGTTCACCGATTCGCCGACCCAGCGCGCGCGCAGCGCGTTGCCGAGCTCGGCGCCCGGCTGGCCGCGGCGGAACATCACCGAGATCGCCAGCGCGTCGATCACGAGCGGGACGACGTGGAATGCCGCGACGAGCGCGAGGCCCCAGCCGGCCGCGAGGAACGTCGACGCGACCGCGCCGACGCCCTGCCACGCGAGCAGGGCGACGAACAGTGCCGTTCCGAGGGACAGCAGGATCAGGCCGGCGCGTGTCATGACCCGCTCGACCGGCGCGTAGCCAGCTGCTTGAACACCTGGCGGAAACCGAAATATGCGATCGCGTCCTTCATGTTCGAGATGAAGCGCTTCCACGGCCGCATGCCGGGGTTGGTCACGTATTCGAACGTGAGCGACACGCGCGTCTCGTTCTGGCCGAGCGGCGTGACGCGATGGCGCAGCTTGTCGCCGTCGAACAGCACGATGCCGCCGTCGGCGATCTGCACGGAACCCGGTTCGTCGGGCACGTCGGGATTGCGCGTATGCAGCTCGTAGTCGAGCCGGCACGACGACTCGTCGATCACGCCGATCAGCAGCGTGTAGCGGCGGCCGTCGTAATACGACGTGTCGTAGTGCCAGCCGATGTGGTCGCCCGGCTTCGTGTAGTAATACAGCGCATACGCATGCGGATCGTCGTCCGGCGACAGCATCAGCTTGTCGCCGGTGACCTTCTCGAGGAAGCCGATCAGCGCCTTCGAGCGGTACAGCTCCGCGATGTACGGCGCCTGCTCGTCGATCGTGTGCCGGCTCACGCTGCCGCCCTGCTTGTGGCCGGGCAGGTAATTGCGGTTCAGGCCGGCCTGCATCGCGCGGGCGGCGGCCGCGAGCTTCGCGTGTGCGTCGGCCGGCAGGAATGCGTCGAGGTACAGGAACGAGCCCTGGCGCGTGTAGTCGCCGCGCAGGCGGTCGAGGTCGAGACGGCCGACGCAGTCGGCCACGGTGCGATCGGGATCGGCCGCTGCCGCGCGCGCAGGCGCGGGGCGTGCCGGGCTCAGCACGGAGTCGTCGCGCGTGCTAGGAGTCATTTGGAAACCTGGATTTCGGTAGGGTTCTGCGGGAGATTGCCGCGGCGGACGATGCGCCACCAGTCGATCACGACCCACGCGGCGAACAGCGGGGCGCCGATCGATGCCGCGAGCAGGAACGGCTGCACGCCGTCGACGAGCGTCACGATCGGCAGCAGGTAGAGCACGTCTTCCGTCTCGAAGCCGCCGGCGAACGCCTGCTTGGTGCCGGCCTTGCCGGCGATCGATTCGATCCGCATGCGCAGGAAGAAGATCAGCGCGACGGCCGCGCCGGCCACCGCGCCGAGCAGCACCGGCGACGCGGCCATCTGGCCGCCCTGGGCGACGATGCCGAGGCCCATGCTGACGAACAGCGCGACCGTCACGAGCGCGTCGGCCGCGAGGTCGTAAAAGTGACCGATCTTGCTGGACTTGCCGCTGATGCGCGCGAGTTCGCCGTCGGTGTGGTCGACGAAGTTCGACAGCACGATCAGGAATGCCCCCGCGTTGATCCAGCCGAAGCCGCCTTGCGCGAGGCACCAGGCACCGGCGAGGCCGATCAGCAGACGAAGGGTAGTGAGGTGATTCGGGGTGACGGGCGTGTCGATCAGCGGGCGTACGAGCGAGCGCGCGAGCCGCGCATCCCAGGTGCGTGGCAGGGGCGGTTCGGAACGTGTGGCGGTTTTTCTTTGGTCCATCGGCGAAATATATACGGAATTGTAATTTGTTGCTTTTTATTCGATCAATGTCCTGACATACGGGAGTGTTACCGCGTATTCCGGACATCGCCCGGTTGCGAACCGGATGCGCGAAACGGCGTTCGCACAGGCGGGCCTTACCAGCTTCAGTGTGGTTCGCGTCGCGCGGCTGTCAAGGGCGGACGGGCCTTGCGCGCGGGCGCGGCGGCGCTCCGCGCGCGTCGTCGCGTTGATGTGCATCAGGCCCGCGAAAGCCGCGTCGGGCGACAATCGGCCGCGGCGGTCGCCGATCGGCCGTCGCGTGCGGATTCCCCGCGTTTACGCGATCAATCCGGGAAGATATCGATCGATTGCCGTTCAGCAGCTTGCAATCCGGGCGCGGCAAACTGGCGGTCCGCTTTCGCGTACCTTTCGAGCGGATTCGATGCGCGGCCGCGCCCTGTCACAGAACGGCCGTTCGATACCCGGCGCATTCGGCAAGTATCTTTTGCATTCAACGGACATTTCGCGGCGATGGCCTCTGCGATACTCCGACCGTGCCCGTGGTGCCGGGCCGCCCCTCGCGGCCCCAAGGGCTTCGCGTCGCCCAGGAGACACCCCCCGCGACGTCAACGACAGACCAAAAGCGTCAGATATACAGCCATGTCTTCTTCACGCATCCTCGCTCCCGCCCTGCGTTCGCTCGTCCGCACCGCCGACGAAGCCGCCGCGCTGATCCGCCCCGGCATGACCGTCGCCATGAGCGGCTTCACCGGTTCCGGCTATCCGAAGGCCGTGCCCGCCGCGCTCGCCGCCCACATCGACGCGGCCCACGCGCGCGGCGAGGACTTCCGGATCAACGTGCTGACCGGCGCATCGACCGCGCCGGAACTCGACGGCGCGCTCGCCCGCACCAACGGCATCTCGATGCGCCTGCCGTACCAGTCCGACCCGACGCTGCGCGACAAGATCAACAACGGCGAAGTCGACTACCAGGACGTCCACCTGAGCCACGTCGCGCAATACGCATGGTTCGGGCTGTACGGCGACCTCGACGTCGCGATCGTCGAAGTCGCGGGTATCCGCGAGGACGGGCTGCTGATTCCGTCCGCGTCGATCGGCAACAACAAGACGTGGCTCGAGCAGGCGAAGCACGTGATCCTCGAAGTCAACGCGCGTCAGCCGCTCGGCCTCGACGGGATGCACGACGTCTATTACGGCACCGCGCTGCCGCCGCACCGCAAGCCGATTCCGCTGACGAAAAGCGACGACCGGATCGGCGAGCCGTACCTGCGCTGCCCGGCCGAGAAGATCGTCGCGATCGTCGAGACCGACGCGCCGGACCGCAGCAACGCATTCTCTGCGCCGGACGCCACGTCGAAGCAGATCGCGCTGCAACTGATCGACTTCCTGCGCCACGAGGTGAAGCGCGGCCGCCTGCCTGAAAACCTGCTGCCGCTGCAGTCGGGCGTCGGCAACATCACGAACGCGGTGCTCGCGGAACTCAGCTCCGCCGGCTTCTCGAACCTGACCGCGTACACCGAAGTGATCCAGGACGGCATGCTCGACCTGCTCGACGACGGCACGTTGAGCTTCGCGTCGGCCACGGCGTTGTCGCTGAGCCCGGCCGCGGTGCAGCGCTTCGCGGACGAGATCGCGACGTTCCGCGAAAAGATCCTGCTGCGCCCGCAGGAGATCAGCAACCATCCGGAACTCGTGCGCCGCCTCGGCTGCATCGCGATGAACGGGATGATCGAGGCCGACATCTACGGCAACGTGAACTCGACGCACGTGATGGGCACGAAGATCCAGAACGGCATCGGCGGCTCGGGCGACTTCGCGCGCAACGGCTACCTGTCGTGCTTCATGTCGGCGAGTACCGCGAAGGGCGGCGCGATCTCGCGGATCGTGCCGATGGCGAGCCACGTGGACCATACGGAGCACGACGTCGCGGTGGTCGTCACCGAGCAGGGGCTCGCCGACCTGCGCGGCCTGTCGCCGAAGCAGCGCGCGCGCAAGATCATCGCGACCTGCGCGCATCCCGACTACCGGCCGATGCTCGAGGACTACTTCGAGCGCGCGTCGCGCGAGAGCTTCGGCAAGCACACGCCGCATCTGCTCGCCGAGGCGCTGTCGTGGCACGAGCGCTATGTGCGCACCGGGACGATGAAGGCCTGACGTCGCGGCCCGCGGCGGGCAGGTGCCCGCCGCACTGAGTCAATCCATCGCCGCGTGCGCGACGTCGACGCTCGCCGTTTTCTGCGGCGGCCGGATCAGCAGCAACAGCGGGATCATCAGCAGCGTCGCGACGAACATCAGCTTGAAGTCGTTCAGGTAGGCGATCATCGCGGCCTGCTGGTTGATCGTGCGGTCGAGCAGCGCGATGTCGACGTGGCTGCCGGCCATCGCCTGCACGGCCGGGTCGAACGGCGTGATGTGGGTCGCGAGGTCGGCATGCGCGACCTGCGTGTTGCGCGTCATCAGCGTCTGGACGATCGAGATGCCGATACTGCTGCCGATGTTGCGCATCAGGCTGTAGGTGGCCGTGCCGTCCGCGCGCAGCTCGGGCTGCAGCGTCGAGAACGACAGCGCGCTCAGCGGCACGAACACGAGCCCCAGGCCGAAGCCCTGGACCACCCCGGGCCACACGATGTCCGCCTCGGACAGCACGATCGTGTACTGCATCATCTGCCACAGCGCGAGCGCGGAAATCGCCAGCCCGGCGAGCAGCAGCGCCCGCGCGTCCACGTATTTCAGCAATCGTCCGACGAACAGCATCGCGATCATCGTGCCCGCGCCGCTCGGCGCGGTGACGAGCCCCGTCGTCGCGACCGGATAGCCCATCAGGTTCTGCAGCATCGGCGGCAGCAGCGCGCGCGTTGCGTACAGCACCGCGCCGACGACGAAGATGAACAGCGTGCCGGTCGCGAAGTTCGGGTCGCGCAGCAATTCCGACTTGAAGAACGAGGCCTTGCCGACGGTCGCCGTATGCACGAGGAAGAACGCGAAGCTCAGCGCCGCGACGAGCGCCTCGATGCGGATCTCGTACGAACCGAACCAGTCGAGCTGTTCGCCGCGGTCGAGCATCGCCTGGAACGCACCGATCGCGAGCGCGAGCGTCGCGAAGCCGAACGCGTCGAATTTCACGTGCGGGCGCGGCGCGCGCGCGGGCAGGAAGGTCAGCACGCCCGCCAGTGCGAACGCGCCGATCGGCACGTTGATGAAGAACACCCAGCGCCAGTTGTAGCTGTCGGTGAGCCAGCCGCCGAGCGTCGGACCGAGGATCGGGCCGACCATCACGCCCATCCCCCAGATCGCCATCGCCTGGCCCTGTTTCTCGCGCGGGTTGATGTCGAGCAGGATCGACTGCGACAGCGGCACCAGCGCAGCGCCGAACACGCCTTGCAGCAGCCGCGCGCCGACGATCTGCACGAGCGACTCGGACAGCCCGCACAGCGCGGACGCGATCGTGAAGCCCGCGATCGAGATCGTCAGCAGCCGTTTCATGCTGAGCCGGTCGGACAGCCAGCCGGTCAGCGGCGTCGCGATCGCCGCGGCGACGATGTAGGAAGTCAGTACCCAGGTGATTTCGTCCTGCGACGCGGACAGCGTGCCCTGCATGTGCGGCAGCGCGACGTTCGCGATCGTGCTGTCGAGCGTCTGGATCAGCGTCGCGAGCATGATCGACAGGGTCAGCATCGGCCGATTGAGGGCGGGCGGCGAGGCGGGGGCGTCGGCGGCGGGATTCAAGCGGGTGTCTCCGTGGGGCGGTCGCCGTGGGCGGCGATCCGGTATGGCTCGAATTATAAGCATGCTTATTATGTTTGTGCTCATCGCTTGATCCGAGCCGGGGGTCATTCGCGGCCTGCCCCTATAATCGCCGCATGGACAAGACCTACGAGAACCGGATCGGTTACCTGATTTCCGACGTGGCCCGCCTGCAAGGACGCCTGTTCGACCGGCGCGCGAAGCGCATCGGGCTGACGCGCGCGCAAAGCCGCGTGCTCGCGTACCTGACATGGAAGGGCGAGATGAATCAGGCGCGGCTCGCGGAATGGCTCGAGATCACGCCGATCTCGTTGACGCGGCTGCTCGACCGGATGGAAAGCTGCGGGTGGATCGAACGCATCGCGAACGACGACGATCGCCGCGCGTTCGTGATCCGGCTGACCGACAAGTCGCGCGAGATCTTTCCGCAGATGCTGGAAGTGGGCGACACCGTCACCGACGACGGGCTGCGCGGTTTCACGCGCGACGAGCGCGACACGCTCGTGCGCCTGCTCGGGCGCGTGCGTCACAACCTGATCGACAGCGGCGGCGAATGACGCGGGCGCGGGCGCGGCGCCGCCGAATCGGCCGGCAACGGCGGGGCGGCTGCGACAACGGCGGGGCGGTCCGGGCTTGTGTCGGAGGGGGCGGGCCGCTATCTTGCAACCTCAAGTTCACTTGAGATCAAGCATGAGCCGTCTGGACATCGCCGATGTCGCGCGCCGCTCGGGATTGCCCGCGTCGACGCTGCGCTACTACGAGGAAAAGGGATTGATCGTGCCGACCGGCCGTCACGGGCTGCGGCGCCAGTATGACGAATCGGTGCTGGAGCGCCTGGCGTTGATCGCGCTCGGCCGCGAGGCCGGCTTTTCGCTGGACGACATCGTCGCGATGTTCGGCGCGGACGGCCGGCTCGCGCTCGATCGCGCGAAACTCGACGACAAGGCCGACGAGCTCGACCGCACGATCCGCCGTCTCGGCGCGGTGCGCGATGCGTTGCGACATGCGGCCGTGTGCCCGGCGCCGAGTCATCTCGAGTGTCCGTCGTTCCGCAAGCTGCTGCGCATCGCCGCGCATCGTCATCCGGTGCGCCGCACGAAGACGGACGGCACGTAAGCGGTCAAGCGGTCCGGTTTGCCGGAACGGCGCGCGCGGGCGGGCGGCGGGGCGGCCGTACCGCGGCGGCCGGCGCCCCCGAGCGGATCATCCCGCGTAATACACACGACACTCCATCTCGCGTCCGCGCACGATGCGCTTGCCGACGAGCGAGCCGAGCGTTTCGGTGACGACCGTCCTCTGGTACTCGCATTGCAGCGCATCGTAGAAGTAGAGCGCGACCCAGTCGGCGGTGCGGGTGGACTCCTGCGGGCGAACGGGATACGGGCACAGCGCGGTGAAATGCCAGCCGCCTTTCGTCATGTGCATCACGGGCGGCTGAACGCTCAGGTCCGCGTTCAGCCGACGCGACACGAGCGTGGGCAGGATGCCGGCGGCGGCCTTGTTGCGGTACAGGCGGTCGATATACAGCAGCAGCTCGACCGGCGGCTCCGTGCCGAGATCGGCGTTGCGCGCGTGGCCTTGCCAGCGCCGGCGCCGGGTCAGCACGTCGTCGAGCGCCGCGCGGATGCCGGCCGCGCGACGCGGGCCGACGCCCGCGATCGCTTCGAGCTGGCCGCTGCGGGCCGCGCGTTCGAGATCCTCGAGCGTATCGATGTGCAACTGGTCGTGAATCCGCAGCGCGAGCGCGTGGCCGATGCCCGGCACGGCTTCGAATGCGGACGCGCGCTCCGCGTCGCCGCGCAGCCGGTCGAGCAGGCGCCAGCGTCCGGTCACCAGCAGTTCGGCGATCGCCTGGGCGACGCCCGTGCCGATCTCCGGCAGTGCGGCGAGCGAATCGACGCCGCCCGCGTCGAAGCGGGTGCGGATGCCGTCTTCGAGCGAGGCGATCGTGTCGGCCGACGCGCGGTAGGCGGCAACCCGATAAGGATTCGCCCCCTGTTCGGCAAGCAACTGCGCGGCTTCGCGCAGGCAGGCCGCGATTTGCCGGTTTTCCTCGTGTGTCTGGCCGATGGTCGTTTGCATGTGCGGAGCCCGGGGATGTGCAAACGGAATGGACACGGCGGATAACGCGCCGGTCGCATTTTTTTATTTCAACACATTGTCAGGGCCGGCGACGAACAAAACTTGATGTGCATCAATAGCAAACGTTGCACAGGCGGAAGCGGGCCGCGCACGTTCGTGCCGGGTCGCGGCACGAACGTGCGATGCGTCACGCTTCGAGGAACGTCTGCGCGCCTTCCGCCTCCGCGGCCGTGCGCAGCGCGGCGAGCGCGCGCTTCTCGATCTGCCGCACGCGTTCGCGCGACATGCCCGCGTCCTGCGCGATCGCGTCGTAGGTGTCGGGCTCGGCGCCGCCGAGGCCGAACCGGCGGCGCAGCACGTCGGCCTCGGCCGGCGTGACCGAGCGCAGCAGCGACGTCACGCATTCGCGCATCCGCGTGTCGGCCAGCTGCTCGAACGGGCTCGCCGATGCCTGGTCCTCTATCAGGTCGACGAGGCCGGCGTCCGCGTCGGGCAGCGGCGTGTCGAGCGACACCGGCTCGGCAGGGAGCGTGAGCACCGCGCGCAGCTTGTCCTCGGCGAGCCCGGTTTCGGCCGCGAGTTCGGCCGGCGTCGCGCGCCGGCCGGTGCGCTGGCGGAAGCGCAGTGCGTGCCGATGCACGCGCTGGTACTGGTCGCCGACGTGCACCGGTACGCGGATCGTGCGCGCGCGATCGGCCACCGCGCGCGCGACCGCCTGCCGGATCCACCAGGTCGCGTAGGTCGAGAACTTGAAGCCGCGCCGGTATTCGAACTTCTCGATCGCGCGCATCAGGCCGAGGCAGCCGTCCTGCACGAGGTCGGGCAGGTCGACGCCGCGGTTCATGTACTTGCGCGCGATCGACAGCACGAGCCGCAGGTTCGCCTCGAGCATCGCGCGCGTACCGTCGCGCACCTTCTGCTGGCCGTCGCTCAGCGCGGCGCCGAGCGCACGCCGCGCGACCGTGTCGAAGCACGCGGCGTCGGTGCCCGCGGCGGCGTCCGTCGCGGCGTCGACCGGCGCGGCGGCCAGTGCGCGCACGACGCGGCTTGCGTCGTCGACGGCCGGTGCCACCCACGCGAGCGAACCGAGCAGCGCGGCCAGGCGGTTGCGCGCGTCGCGGTATTCGGCCGAGCGGCAGCCCTGCGCGTGCAATGCGCGGCGCACGGCCGTCACCGCGTCCTGCAGCGTGTCGTAGCGTGCAGGCACCGGTGCGTTGCCTTCGCCGTCGCCGATGTCATCGCCTTCGTTGGCGGCCGCGCCGGTTGCGCCCGTCGCGCCGTGGCGCGCGAGCAGCGCCTCGACGGCCGCCGGACAGCCGGCGAGCGCGTGCAGGATCTGATGGCGGCCCGTTTCGATCTCGCGGGCCAGCACGATTTCGTCCTCGCGCTTGAGCAGGGGCACCGCATGGATGCGCCGCATGTAGAGCGCGAGCGGATCGGTCGATGCGCTCGTGCCGCGGGCCAGATCGCCGAGCAGCGCACGGCCCTCGTCGAGCGCGTCGCGATCGACGTCGACCGGCGCCGCGCCCGCGAACGGCACCGGCGCGGCCGGCTCGTCGAGCACGGCGATGCCGATGTCTGCGAGCGCGGCGCGCACGACGTCCAGCGCGTCGGGGCTGTCGCTTTCCGGCGGCAGCGCGTCGACGAGGTCGGCGTGCGTCAGATAACCCTGTTCGCCGGCGAGCGCCAGCAGCTGGATGATCGGATCGAGGGGCGTGTCCGCCCGAAGCGTGGGGCGTGGCGTAGTCATGTCGATGACGGCGTGAGCCGCGTTCCTGTCTGGGCGGGCCGAAGTCCGCGGGTTTCAGGCTCCCGGAGGCCGCGAACGCCCGTCCGCGCCGGCCAGCCTGACTCGATATTCAAGTTGAGGGCATTTGCGTCAACTTCAACGTCGGCGCGGCTGACGCGCGAGCATGCGGCATGCCCGCCCGGTTGCGACCCGGATTCGACCCGTGGAAACAAAAAGTAACGGATCAAACCCGCAGAAATATGCGGGGGACGTAAGCTAGAGTCAGGCGCGCGCCACGCAGCGACGCGCGGATTCCTTCGGAGCATGAAATGAACCCGATTTCCGCCGCGAGGCCTGCCGTCATGGCACTGGCCATGCTCGCGCTGAGCGGTTGTTATTACACGAGCCCGTACGGCTATGCGCCGTATTACGCACCCGCGCCTGCCACGGTTTCGCAGCGCGAACTCCCGGCAGCGCCGGCAAATGCCGGGCCGGTTGCCCCGTCGACACCCGCGGTGCCGGCCGTGCCGCCGCCGGCGGACGATTACGCCGACGCGCCGGCTCCGGTATATGCCGCGCCGGTCTATGTGCCTTACCCGGCCTACTATCCCGCGTATTACCCGGGCTGGTACGGGCCGCCCGTCACGATCGGCCTCGGCTTCTGGGGGCATTGGGGCGGCGGCTACCGCGGCGGGTACTGGCGCCGTCCCTGGGGCGGCGGCCACTGGGGAGGCGGGCATTGGGGCGGGGGCCATCGACATTGACCGACGCGCGGCGGCACCGCGCGGGAGAGCAACATGAGCAACACGATCATCCGAAGACTGTGCGTCGTCCTGTTCGGTCTCGCCGCGATACCGGGCCTCGCCGACGCGCAAAGCAGCGCCTATACGAATTCCGGGGCCGAAATCTATGCGGGGCCGGCGCCCGATTATCCGGTCGTCGCGGAGGTCCCGCCCGGCACCGCGCTGGACGTGTTCGGCTGCCTGAGCGATTACTCATGGTGCGACGTCGCGCTGCCGGGCGTGCGCGGCTGGATCGACGCGGAGCAGCTCGACTATCCGTATCAGGGCAATTACGTGCCGTTGCTCGAATACGGCGCGATCATCGGCGTGCCGGTGACCGGGTTCGCGATCGGCGCGTACTGGGATCGCTACTACCGCCACCGGCCGTGGTTTCACGATCGCGACCGCTGGGAGCATCGTGCCGAGCCGCGCATCGGCCCCGGCGGGATGCCGCCGGCCTACGGGCGCCCGCAGCCGGGCGGGCCGGTTCAGCGCGCGCCGGGCGGCGAGCCGCCCGAGCGGCATGATGCACGGCCGTCGGCCACGCGCGGCGGCTGGAACGGCCCGAACCGCGCGCCGGCGCCGCAGGCCGCGCCCGCGCAGATGCCTGGCGCGGCTGCCCGTCAGCCGGCGCCACCGCCGCCATCGTCACCGCCCGCACCGGGCGGTGGCGCGGCCCGGATGATGGTGCCGCCGACGCATCAGGGTGGTGGGGGTTACGGCGGCGCACGGCCGCAGGGCGGCGGAAACGGCGGCGGGAACCACGGCGGTGGCGGCGGTGGGGGGAGCAGCGACGAGTTTCGCCGTTGACCGGCCGACGGCAGCGGTGCCGCGGCCCTTGGCCTGCGCCGGACGAAAAACGGATCGGCCGGCCCGCTCACCACGCCCCTGCAAGCCTGTTCCTGGAAAAACGAAACCCCACGCTCCGAAAAACGTGGGGTTCGTCAGCAGTCCGATGCCGCTCCGGAGAGCGGCTCCCGATCGAGGCGGGCGGGCCCGTCGTGCGGCCCGCCGCCGCGCGTCAGTCGTCGAGCAGCGACAGGTCGCGCACGGCGCCCTTGTCGGCCGACATCACCAGCTTCGCATAGGCCTTCAGCGCGGCGGACACCTTGCGCGGGCGCGGTTGCGCCGGTTTCCAGCCCTTCGCGTTCTGCTCCTCGCGGCGCCGTGCGAGCTCCTCGTCCGAAACGAGCACGTCGATCGTGCGGTTCGGGATGTCGATGCGGATCTTGTCGCCGTCGCGCACGAGGCCGATCGCGCCGCCCGCCGCCGCTTCCGGCGAGCAGTGACCGATCGACAGGCCCGACGTGCCGCCCGAGAAGCGGCCGTCGGTCAGCAGCGCGCATGCCTTGCCGAGGCCCTTCGACTTGATGTAGCTCGTCGGGTACAGCATTTCCTGCATGCCGGGGCCGCCCTTCGGGCCTTCGTAGCGGACAATCACGACGTCGCCGGCCTTGACCTTGTCGTTCAGGATGTTCTCGACCGCTTCGTCCTGCGACTCGGTCACGTGGGCCGAGCCCTCGAACACGAGGATGCTTTCATCGACGCCGGCCGTCTTCACCACGCAGCCGTCGAGCGCGATGTTGCCGGTCAGCACGGCGAGGCCGCCTTCCTTCGAGAACGCATGCTCGTACGAGCGGATGCAGCCTTCGGCGCGGTCGAGGTCGAGGCTCGGCCAGCGCGTGTCCTGGCTGAACGCGACCTGCGTCGGGATCCCGGCCGGGCCGGCCAGGTAGAACGTGCGGACCGCTTCGTCTTCGGTGCGGACGATGTCCCACTGGTCGAGCGCGTCCTTCAGCGACGGCGCGTGCACGGTCGGCACGTCGGTGTGCAGCTTGCCGGCGCGGTCGAGCTCGCCGAGGATCGCCATGATGCCGCCGGCACGGTGCACGTCCTCGATGTGGTACTTGTTCGTGTTCGGCGCGACCTTGCACAGCTGCGGCACGCTGCGCGACAGGCGATCGATGTCCTTCATCGTGAAGTCGATGCCGGCTTCCTGCGCGATCGCCAGCAGGTGCAGGATCGTGTTGGTCGAACCACCCATCGCGATGTCGAGCGTCATCGCGTTCTCGAACGCCTTGAAGCCGACCGAGCGCGGCAGCACGCGCAGGTCGTCCTGCTCGTAGTGCTGGCGGGTCAGCTCGACGATGCGGCGGCCGGCGCGCTTGAACAGCTGCTCGCGATCGGCGTGCGTCGCGACGACCGTGCCGTTGCCGGGCAGCGACAGGCCGAGCGCTTCGGTCAGGCAGTTCATCGAGTTCGCGGTGAACATGCCCGAGCACGAACCGCAGGTCGGGCACGCCGAACGTTCGACTTCGGCGACGTCGGCATCCGAATACGACTGGTCGGCCGCGATCACCATCGCGTCGACGAGGTCGAGCTTCTTCAGTTCGATGGCCTTGGTGACCGGGTTCGCGAGTCGCGTCTTGCCGGCTTCCATCGGGCCGCCCGACACGAAGATCACCGGGATGTTCAGGCGCATCGCGGCCATCAGCATCCCCGGCGTGATCTTGTCGCAGTTCGAGATGCAGACCATCGCGTCCGCGCAGTGCGCGTTCACCATGTACTCGACCGAGTCGGCGATGATGTCGCGGCTCGGCAGCGAGTAGAGCATGCCGTCATGGCCCATCGCGATGCCGTCGTCGACCGCGATCGTGTTGAATTCCTTCGCGACGCCGCCGGCGGCCTCGATCTCGCGCGCGACGAGCTGGCCGAGATCCTTCAGGTGCACGTGCCCGGGCACGAACTGCGTGAACGAGTTGACGACCGCGATGATCGGCTTCGAGAAATCGTCGTCTTTCATGCCGGTGGCGCGCCACAGCGAGCGCGCACCTGCCATGTTGCGGCCGGCGGTGGAAGTTTTGGAACGGTATGTGGGCATGGTATGGCTGAAGAAATATCGCGGAAAAGGGTGGAGGCACGGGAATAAAGGCCTCTCGCGCGCCCGTGCGAACAACCTCTTGAGCTGCGCCCTGGGCAAACTCGGCGATTATCCCACAGCCGCCGGGCGTGCGGCGCCCGCGGGCGAGGGCGCGGGTGGCGTGGTGCGCCGGACAGCGCTTCGGTGCGCCGAGCGTGAAGGCGAACCGGGCGCACCAGGCACGAAGGCGGACGCCGGCCATCGCCGGCGGAGCCGGGCGGCGGCGTCATCGCCCGTTCTGCCGACGATGAAGCCGTGCGCCGTACCCGCCGATCGCGCGTCAGTCGAGCAGCGTCAGGATTTCGTCGTACAGCGCCTGCGGAATCCGCACGCCGTGCGCGATGCTGCGCGCGCGGGCATCGAAGCGCCGTTGCGACGGCAGCCGCGCGCCTTGCCCGGTGATCGACGCGAACATCCGCTCTCCGCGCGCGAGGCCCGCGTCGAGCTCGTCGCCGAGGAACACCTTCGGGTCGAACGCGATCACGAGTTCGCCGTGGCACGGCGTCGCGCCGACGCCTTCGTCGAAATCCATCGACTCCTGGCTCGTCATGTCGCCGATCAGCGCGCCGCCGAGCAGTTCGACCATCGCCGCGAGCGCCGAACCCTTGTGCCCGCCGAAGGTGCGCATCGCACCCTGCAGCGCGGCCTTCGGGTCGGTGGTCGGCTGGCCATCGGCGTCGATCGCCCAGTGCGGCGGGATCGCCTTCCCCTGTTTCGCATGCAGCTCGATGTCGCCGCGCGCGATCGCGCTGGTCGCGAAATCGAACACGAACGGCACGCCGTCCGGGCGCGGCCACGCGAATGCGATCGGGTTGGTGCCGAACACCGGTTCGCGGCCGCCTTCCGGCGCGACCCAGCTGTGGCTCGGGTTCATCGCGATGCCGGCCAGCCCCTCGGCGGCGATCGCCTCGACCTCGGGCCACAGCGCCGAGAAGTGGTAGCAGCGGTTGATCGTCATCGCGGCGATCCCGTGCTGCTTCGCCATCTCGACGAGCACCGGCAGGCCGGTCTCGAAGCTCAGCAACGAGAAGCCGCGATGCGCGTCGACCGAGACGATCGACGACGACAGCCGGCGCAGCGTCGGCACCGCCTGCGGATCGACCTTGCCTTTCTTCAGCGAGCGCACGCACACGAGCAGCCGGTACACGCCGTGCGAGTGGCACTCGTCGCGCTGGCCCTGCGTGATCACGCTGGCGATCGCCTGCGCGTGCGCAGCGGACATCCCGTGGTGCGTCAGCACCCGTAGCGCGAGTGCGTACACCTCGTCGAGCGACAGGACGACTTCGGCGAGCGGCTCAGACATCGCGCGCTTCCCGCGGCGCGGGCACGCCGTCGATGCGTTGCGGCACGTTCAGCGGGTTGCCGTTGCGGATGGCGTCCGGCAGCAGCGCGTCCGGCACGTCCTGGTACGACACGGGGCGCAGGAACCGCTCGATCGCGCGTGCGCCGACCGACGTCGTGCGCGTGTCGGACGTGGCCGGGAACGGGCCGCCGTGCACCATCGCATGACCGACCTCGACGCCCGTGCCGAAGCCGTTGACGAGAATGCGGCCGGCCTTGCGCTCGAGCGTCGGGCGCAGCGCGGCGAACAGCGCGGCGTCGCCGTCGGCGAGATGCGCGGCGATGGTCAGCTGGCCTTCGAGCGACTTCAGCACGTGATGCAGCGTGTCGGCATCCGGGCAGCGCACGATCAGCGACGCGGGGCCGAACACTTCGTCGCGCAGTTCGGGGTGGGCGATGAACGCGTCCGCCGACGTCGCGAACAGCGCCGCGCGCGCCTGGTAGCGGCCGCCTTCCACGCCTTCCGCGAGCAACTCGACCGCGTCGTGCGCGCGCAGGGTGGCCACGCCTTGCGCATAGCTCGCGTGGATGTGCGGCGTCAGCATCGTCTGCGCGGCGGTCGCCTGCACGGCGGTGGCCGCCGCGGCTTCGAACGCGCGCAGCGCGGGGCCGTCGACCGCGAGCACGAGGCCCGGGTTCGTGCAGAACTGGCCGGCGCCGAGGGCGAGCGACGCGACGAACTGCGGCGCGATCGTGTCGTGGCGCGCGTCGAGCGCGGCCGGGAACAGCAGCACCGGGTTGATCGAGCTCATTTCCGCATAGACCGGAATCGGCTCGTGGCGCGCGGCCGCGATGTTCATCAGCGCGACGCCGCCGCGGCGCGAGCCGGTGAAACCGACGGCCTTGATGCGCGGATCGGCGACGAGCGCCTGGCCGATTTCACGCGACGCATCGAACAGCAGCGAGAACACGCCGGCCGGCAGCCCGCATTCGCGCACGGCCTGCTGGATCGCACGGCCGACGAGCTCGGACGTGCCCGGGTGCGCGGAGTGCGCCTTGACAATCACCGGGCAGCCGGCCGCGAGTGCCGATGCCGTATCGCCGCCCGCGACCGAGAACGCGAGCGGGAAGTTCGACGCGCCGAACACGGCGACCGGCCCGATCGCGACGTTGCGCAGGCGCAGGTCGACGCGCGGCAGCGGCTTGCGGTCGGGGCGGGCCGGGTCGATGCGCGCATCGACGTAGCCGCCGTCGCGCACGAGCGACGCGAACAGCGCGAGCTGGCCAACCGTGCGGCCGCGTTCGCCTTCGATGCGTGCGCGCGGCAGCCCCGTTTCGGTGACGCAGCGCTCGATCAGGTCGTCGCCGAGCGCCATGATGTTGCGGCCGATCGCGTCGAGAAACGCGGCGCGTTGCTCGGGGCCCGTTTCGCGATACGTGTCGAAGGCTTCGTCTGCGAGCGCGCAGGCCGTCTCCAGGTCGTGCAGGCTCGCGCCGCCGAACGCGGGCTCGAGCGGTTCGCCGGTCGCGGCGGCGATCGCGTGAAGGGTGCCGTTCTGTCCGGCGACGGCCGACTGGCCGATCAGGAGCTGACCTGTGAGTTGCATGGTTCTTCCTCGGAAAATGCGGGGCCGGACGTGATGCGCCCGGCCGGAGTGGAAAGGGGAAAGCGGGTGCGTCAGTCTTCGTCGTCTTCGAGCTGCAGCTTGTCGGAACGGATGCCGGTGTTGGCGCCCCAGTAGAAGATCACGAGCGCGACGGCCGCGACGACGACCGTGTCGTACGGATGCGCGAGCTGGCCCGTGCCGCCGAAGCCGCCGAAGTACGACAGCACGATCATGGCCGCGTAGAACGCGATCAGCCACGCGGACGAGCGCACCTGTTCGGCGATGCTCAGGTGCGCGGTCGGCACCCAGCGGCGGCACGCGAGATAGATCACGAACATCACGATCTGCAGGCCGAGCAGCCAGGACACCGTGCTCCAGCCCGACCAGTAGACGATCAGCGCGGCGATCACGAACGACGCGGGGCCGGTGATGCCGAACGCCACCGCGCGGAACGGCCGCGGCAGGCCGGGCGCGGTGCGGCGCAGCGCGGCGACCGACACGGGCGCGACCGCGTAGCTCAGCACGAGCGCGGCCGACACGATGTTGATCAGCGCTTCCCACGACGGGAACGGCATGGTCCAGAAGATCGCGAGGCCGAACGTGAGCCACAGGCCCGCGCGCGGGATGCCCGACGCTTCGTCGACACGCGTGAACACCTTGAAGAACGTGCCCGTCTTCGCCCAGCCGTAGACGACGCGCGGCGTCGCGTTCATGTAGATGTTGCCGCAGCCGCTCGGCGAGATCATCGCGTCGGCCACCACCATCACCGCGAGCCAGCCCACGCCGAGTGCGAGCGCGATGTCGCGGTACGGCAGCGAGAAGGCCTTGCTCACGTCGTGCCAGCCGGCGGCGAGCATGTCGGTCGGGATGCTGCCGATGAAGGCGAGCTGCAGCAGCACGTAGATCAGCGTGGACAGCAGGATCGACAGGATCAGCGCGATCGGGATCGTGCGCTGCGGATTGCGCACTTCGCTCGCGACCGACACGATCGGCGTGAGGCCGAGGTACGCGAAGATGATGCCGCCGGCCGACACGGCCATCTCGATGCCCGGCATGCCGAACGGCGCGAAGCCGTGCATGGTCAGGTTGGCGGGCTTGAAGAACGTGAACAGCACCGCGATCACCGACAGCGGCACGATGAACTTGAAGATGCTGATGATGTTGTTCGCCTTCGCGAACGTCTTCACGCTCGAATAGTTCAGGTAAAAGAACAAGCACAGCAGCGCGGCCTGCACGAGCCAGCCGAGCGTGGTCGGGTCGCTCGAGCCGGCCTTGGTGAGACCGGGAAACCACGCGGCCGCATATTGGCGCGCGGCGACCACTTCGATCGCGATCAGGCTCGAGAACGCGATCAGCGTGATGAAGCCCATCAGGTAGCCGAGCAGCGGGCCGTGCGAGAACACCGGGTAGCGGACCACGCCGCCCGCGCGCGGCAGCGCGGCGCCGAGCTCGCAGTAGACGATACCGAGCAGCAGCACCGCGAAGCCGCCGAGCAGCCACGAGAAGATGCCGGCCGGGCCGGCGATCGTCGACACGTGACTCGCGGCGAACAGCCACCCCGAACCGAAAATCGCGCCGAGGCCGATGAACGTCAGGTCGGTCAGCGACAACTGCTTCTTGAATTTGCCGTGACCGCCGTCGGCGGGCACGGAACGGGAAAGCGGGACGGACGGGTGTGTGTTGCCTTGGCCTGGCATGGGTTTGTCTCCTGGGAAATATCGGTGCAGGTGTGGCTTGCGCTGCGCTCCGACGGGGCAGCGGCGCAACACCTGCCGGCCGGCGTGCGACCGGTTCGAGCGACCGGCGCGGGCCGGGGGCCGTTCATGCGCGGCGCGGGTTGGCGCCGCAGCGAACGGCCCGCGCGAGCCATGCCGGACCGGAAGCGGCGATGCGACGGGGGATGCCGTTGCACCGCCGGGGGGGAAATCGGTCGGCGCGGTCAGCGGTTCGCCCGATTCCGATCGGCGCGGCGCGCGGCGTCGAAAGCGATGGAAGCGCCCGGTGCGAACCGGTTGCTGAGGGCGGGGAAAACTCCGGTCCGCTGGATGGCGTTTCGGCTCACTGCAATCTCCTGCTTCGTATCGGTCGACGACAGGCGTGTCGACGTGCAACCAGTATCGCCGTGCAAACACCCATCACGCTTGAGCCGGATCGCGGAGCAAAATGACGAAATCGGCATAGTGGCCGGAAGGGCCGCGAAGGGTGCTTCGCACTATGCCGATTTCGTCGCCGTCCTTATCGAAAAGCCACAAGCGGACGGACGCGCGACGGAGGAAGCTATGCTCTTTTCCCCACATCGGACGGCTCATGATGAAGCGCATCCAGATCATCGATTCGCACACGGGCGGCGAACCCACGCGGCTCGTCGTGTCCGGTTTCCCCTCGCTCGGCAACGGCACGATGGCCGAGCGCCGCGACGTGCTCGCGCGCGAGCATGATCGCTATCGCACCGCGTGCATTCTCGAGCCGCGCGGCAGCGACGTGCTGGTCGGCGCGCTGCTGTGCGAGCCCGTGTCGCCGGAGGCGGCGGCCGGCGTGATCTTCTTCAACAACAGCGGCTATCTCGGAATGTGCGGGCACGGCACGATCGGCGTCGTGCGCACGCTGCATCACATGGGCCGCATCGAGCCGGGTGTGCACCGGATCGAAACGCCGGTCGGCACCGTCGAGGCGACGCTGCACGACGACCTGTCGGTCAGCGTGCGCAACGTGCTCGCGTATCGCCATGCGAAGGCCGTCGATGTCGACGTGCCGGGCTACGGCCCCGTGAAGGGCGACATCGCGTGGGGCGGCAACTGGTTCTTCCTGATCAGCGATCACGGCCAGCGCGTGGCCGGCGACAACGTTGCGGCGCTTACCGCCTATTCGTCCGCGGTGCGCGCGGGGCTCGAGCGCGCGGGCATCACCGGCGCGAACGGCGGCGAGATCGACCATATCGAACTGTTCGCTGACGATCCCGAGCACGACAGCCGCAGCTTCGTGCTGTGCCCGGGCCACGCGTACGACCGTTCGCCGTGCGGCACCGGCACGAGCGCGAAGCTCGCGTGCCTCGCGGCCGACGGCAAGCTCGAGCCGGGCGTCGTGTGGCGGCAGGCGAGCGTGATCGGCAGCGTGTTCCAGGCGAGCTATGCGCAGGCCGACGGCGGCATCGTGCCGACGATCCGCGGCAGCGCGCACCTCAGCGCGGAAGCGACGCTGCTGATCGAGGAAGACGATCCGTTCGGCTGGGGCATCGTGTCGTGAGCGAAATCAGGACCGACGTCGTCGTGATCGGCGCCGGCATCGTCGGCGCGGCGTGTGCGCACGAACTCGCGCAGCGCGGGCTGCGCGTGCTCGTCGTCGATGACGCGAGCGGCGGCGCAACCGGCGCCGGCATGGGGCACCTCGTCGCGATGGACGACAACGCGGCGGAGCTCGCGCTGAGCCATTACTCGATCGAGCTGTGGCGCGCGCTCGCCGGCGAGATGCCGGAAGGCTGCGCGTACCGCAACTGCGGCACGCTGTGGCTCGCGGCCGATTCCAGCGAGATGGACCTCGCGCGCACCAAGCAGGCGACGCTCGCCGCACATGGCGTCGCGGGCGAACTGATCGATGCGGCGACGCTCGCGCAACTCGAGCCGATGCTGCGCGCGGGCCTCGGCGGCGCGCTGAAGATCCCCGGCGACGCGATTCTCTATGCGCCCGTCGCCGCGAGCTGGCTGCTGCAGCGCGCGCCGGGCATCACGTTGCGGCGCGAGCGCGCGGTGGCGGTCGATGGTCCGAGCGTGACGCTCGCGAGCGGTGACACGCTGCACGCGGAACGCGTGGTCGTCGCGAACGGCGTCGCCGCGCGCACGCTGTTGCCCGAGTTGCCGCTGCGCCCGAAGAAGGGGCATCTGCTGATCACCGATCGTTATCCGGGCCGGGTGTCGCATCAGCTCGTCGAACTAGGCTATGCGGCGAGCGCGCATGCGAGCGACGGCACGTCGGTCGCGTTCAACGTGCAGCCGCGGCCGACCGGCCAGCTGCTGATCGGCTCGTCGCGCCAGTTCGATACCGAGGACGCGCGCATCGAGCCGCCGGTGCTCGCGCGGATGCTGCGCCGCGCGGCCGGCTATTTGCCCGACCTGGCCGATCTGAACGGGATTCGCGCATGGACGGGTTTCCGTTCCGCGAGCCCCGACGGCCTGCCGCTGCTCGGCGAACATCCGGCGCGGCCGGGCGTATGGCTCGCGGTCGGGCACGAAGGGCTGGGCGTGACGACCGCGCCGGGCAGCGCGCGGCTCGTCGCCGCATTGATGACCGGCGAGCGGCCGCCCATCGACATCGAACCGTATTTGCCGGGACGTTTCCTGACGACGTCCCCCGTAGCTGGAGCGCTGACATGAAACGACCCCCACGCACACTTCGTTCGCCATCGACCGGAGTTGGCGCTTCAGCGCTTGCCCCGGTCCCATGCAAGGCGCCCCCCGCGGGGGCGGCCCGCCGGAGGCTCACATGATCATTCATCTGGACGGCCGCGCGCTGACGGTGGCCGACGGTGCGACCGTCGCGGCCGCCGTCGCGGCGAGCGGTGACGACACGACGCGCGTGTCGTGCACGGGTGCGGCGCGCGCGCCGTTTTGCGGTATGGGCATCTGCCAGGAGTGCAGGATGACGATCGACGGCCGCCGCCGCCTGGCCTGCCAGACGCTGTGCCGCGACGGGATGCGGGTGGAGCGCACGCGATGAGCACGGCGAAACAGGAAAGACTGAGCGTCGACGTCGCGATCGTCGGCGCGGGCCCGGCCGGGCTGTCGGCGGCGCAGGCCGCCGCACGAAGCGGTGCGACGGTCGCGATCGTCGACGACAATCCGCGCGCGGGCGGGCAGATCTGGCGCCAGGCGGCGGCCGCGATGCCGGTGCCGGCCGCGGCGGAACGCCTGGCCGTGCTGCGTCAGCCGAACGTCACGCATCTTGCGGCCACGCGCATCGTGGCCGAAACGCAGCCGGGCACGCTGCTGCTCGAGGACGACGAGCGCGGCTTCCTGCTCGAATTCCACACGCTGATCGTGTGTTGCGGTGCGCGCGAGCTGCTGCTGCCGTTCCCGGGCTGGACGCTGCCGGGCGTGACCGGCGCGGGCGGCCTGCAGGCCCTGATCAAGTACGGCCTCGACGTGCGCGGGCAGCGCACGGTGATCGCCGGCAGCGGCCCGCTGCTGCTCGCGAGCGCGGCGACGGCCCGTCAGGCCGGCGCGCAGGTGTCGCACGTGCTCGAACAGGCGGCGTGGAGCGACGTGGCCGGTTTCGGCGCGGGGCTTTGGCGCTGGCCGTCGAAACTCACGCAGGCGGCGAAGCTCGTCACGGCAGCCTACCGGCCCAATGCCTACGTCGTCGAGGCGTTCGGCGACAAGCGGCTCGAACGCGTGCGGATCCGGCAGGGCGAGCGAGAGTTCGAGGTCGACTGCGACAGGCTCGCGTGCGGCTTCGGCCTCGTGCCGAACACCGTGCTGCCGAGCCACCTCGGCTGCCGGATAGAAAACGGCGCGGTGGTGGTCGACGCGCATCAGCGCACGAGCCGCGACGGCTGTTTCGCGGCGGGCGAGTGCACGGGTGTCGGCGGCAGCGAACTGGCGATCGTCGAAGGCGAGATCGCCGGCTATGCGGCCACCGGACAGACGGCGCCGCTGGCCGCGCTGGTTGCGCGGCGTGCGCACTGGCAGGCGTTCGCGGATGCGGTGCGCGAGCGCTTCGCGATACGCGAGCCGATCCGCAAGCTCGCGCGGCCCGACACGCTGCTGTGCCGTTGCGAGGACGTGCGCTTCGACGCGGTCGCAGACGCGGCCGCGCCTGCGCCGGGCTGGACGGCCGCGAAGCTGCAGACGCGCTGCGGGATGGGCGCATGCCAGGGCCGCGTGTGCGGCGCGGCCGCGCAGGCGCTGTTCGGCTGGACGCCGCCGGTGCCGCGCACGCCGCTCGTGCCCGCGCGAGTCGGCACGCTGATGCTGGACGACATCGCGTCCTGCGACGGCGGCTGATGCGCCACGGCGCAGCGCCCGGTTCGCGCCGGGTCGCTGCGTCGCTCACTCCGCCTTCACTTTCTCCCATCCGCCCACCTGCGGCGCCGCACAGGCACGCAGGCACTCGATCGCGGCGGCCACGGCCGCGCGCTTCGCGCTGTCCGGATGCCAGTAGATCGACACCGCGCCCTGGCCCTCGAGCCGCATCGGCAGGATGCGGATCGCGTTCAATTGCTCGAAGCGCCGCGCGGCACGATGCGATGCGACGCCGAGCAGGTCGGTGTTGTTCAGCAGCGTGAGGTTCAGGATCGACGAATTCGATTCGACGCAATGCGGCGGCTGCACGCGCCCGGCGGCCGTCAGCGCGACCTGTAGCGCGTTGTGCACGGGGGTGCCGGGCGGCCAGACGATCCACGAGCAGGCCAGCACCTCGTCCCAGCCGACGGATGCCGTGCCGACGAGCGGGTGATCGGGCCGCGCGACGAACACCACCGGATCGACGTACAGCGCTTCTGCGTGAAGGTGCGGATCGACGGATGCGGACCCGGAACGGCCGACGACGATGTCCAGCTCGCCGCGCGCGAGCTGCGGCATCAGCTGGTTCATCGTGCTCTCCGCGAGCCGCACCTGCGCGCGCGGCATCCGCTTCAGCAACTGCGATACCGCGAGCGGCACCGTATCGGCGGCCGCGACGCCCGACGTGCCGATCGTGACCAGGCCGCTGCCGCCTTCGCGCAGCGCGGCCATGTCGTCGCGCGCGACGTCGAGCTGCGCCTCCACGCGGCGCGCATGCTCGATCAGCGCGTCGCCGTAGGCCGTCGGCCGCAAGCCGCGCGCATGCCGCTCGAACAGCGGCAGGCCGACATCCTCCTCGAGTTCCTTCAGCCATTTCGACAGCGCCGGCTGGGTGGTCGCGAGCGCAGCCGCCGACTGGCTCAGGTTGCCCGTGCTGGCCAGGCTCAGCAGGACCTGCAGGTGCCGCAAGCGCAGCCGGTGGGTCCAGTCCATCGCACGCTCCGTATCGGAAGGTATATCCGAATCAATATGGATTAGATGATTTCACCATTTTACCGGGTATGTCTGCGTCGAATATAAATGCGCTAACGGACTGCGGCACGCGGTCCCCGACCCGACACAGCGCCGACCGCGATCGGCCGCCCCAAGGAGACATCATGACCAGCCGACACCCGGATACGTCGCGCGCTGATTACTACGCCCGGATCGCCGAGCAGCGCCTCGCCCCGTTGTGGGAATCGCTGCACAACCTCGTGCCGAAGACGCCGCAGCCGGCCGCGCAGGCCGCGATCTGGAAGTACGCACGGGTGCGCGACCTGGTGATGCAGGCCGGCAGCGTGATCAGCGCGGAAGAAGCCGTGCGCCGCGTGCTGGTGCTGGAGAACCCGGGCCTGCCCGGCAAGTCGAGCATGACGCCGACCCTGTACGCAGGCATGCAGCTGATCCTGCCCGGCGAGATCGCGCCGAGCCACCGGCATACGCAGTCGGCGCTGCGCTTCATCGTCGAAGGCAAGGGCGCATGGACCGCGGTGAACGGCGAGCGCACGACGATGCATCCGGGCGACTTCATCATCACGCCGTCTTGGGCGTGGCACGACCACGGCAATCCGGCGGTGGAAGACGGCGGCGAGCCGGTCGTGTGGCTCGACGGGCTCGACATTCCGCTCGTCGCGAACCTCGACGCGGGTTTCGCCGAAAACCATCCGATGGCCGAGCAGCCGGTGAGCCGCGCGGAAGGCGACAGCTTCGCGCGCTTCGGCCACAACATGGCGCCGGTGCGGCATCGCGCGAGCGATCCGACGTCGCCGGTGTTCAGCTATCCGTATGCGCGCACCCGCGACGCGCTCGACGCGCTGTACCGCAACGGCGAACTCGACGCGTGGGACGGCGTGAAGCTGCGCTACGTGAACCCCGCGACGGGCGGCTGGCCGATGCCGACGATCGCGACCTTCATGCAGTTCCTGCCGGCCGGCTTCGACGGCCGCACGTATCGCAGCACCGACGCGACGATCTACTGCGTCGTCGAAGGCAGCGGCACCGCGCACATCGGCGGCGACGCGTTCGCGTTCGAGCCGCACGACATCTTCGTCGCGCCGTCGTGGGCGCCGGTGCGGCTGTCTGCGTCGTCCGACAGCGTGCTGTTCAGCTATTCCGACCGGCCGGTGCTGTCCGCGCTGAACCTGCTGCGCGAAGCGCGCGACTGACGCCCGTTTTCCCCGCTTCGTTGCGTGCGTCGCCGACGCGGCGCGCGTTCCTTCCTTCATGCCTACGCTGGAGCCGTTCATGACTTATGTTTTCCCGCCCGAAGCGCCGGTGGCGCTTCCCGTCGCCGGCAGCGACGCCCGCTTCGCGGTGCGCCGCGTGTACTGCGTCGGCCGCAACTACGCGGCGCATGCGCGCGAAATGGGCTTCGATCCCGATCGCGAACCGCCGTTCTTCTTCTGCAAGCCGGCCGATTCGGTCGTGCCGGTCGCCTACGGCGAAACGCTCGATCTCGCGTATCCGTCGCAGACGCAGAACTATCACTACGAAGCCGAGCTCGTCGCGGTGATCGGCAAGGGCGGCGCCGACATTCCGCTCGAGCGTGCGCTCGAGCACGTGTGGGGTTATGCGGTCGGCCTCGACATGACGCGCCGCGACCTGCAGATGAAGATGCGCGAGATGGGCCGGCCGTGGGAAATCGGCAAGGCGTTCGACCGTTCCGCGCCGATCGGCCCCGTGCATCCGGCGAGCGAGGTCGGTCATTTCGAGCAGGCCGGCCTGTGGCTGACGGTCAACGGCGCGACGAAGCAGAAGAGCGACGTGTCGCACCTGATCTGGTCGGTCGCGGAAACGGTCGCCGACCTGTCGAAATTCTTCCGCCTCGAACCGGGCGACGTGATCTTCACCGGCACGCCGGAAGGCGTCGGCGCGGTGGTCAAGGGCGACGTGATGCAGGTCGGCGTCGAGCGGCTCGGCGAACTGGCCGTGCACGTGGTCTGACGCGCGCCTCGCTTTCCTCGAAAGGTCACATCGTGCAACTGCATAGCTTCTTCAACAGTTCGACGTCCTATCGGGTGCGCATCGCGCTCGCGCTGAAAGGACTGTCGTACGACACGCTGCCCGTGAACATCCGCACGGGCGAGCACCGCGAGGCCGGCTACGTCGCGCAGGTGAATCCGTCGGCGTCGGTGCCGGCGCTCGTCGACGGCGATTTCCGTCTCGGCCAGTCGCTCGCGATCATCGACTACCTCGACCGGATTCGTCCGGCGCCGCGGCTGATTCCGCTCGAACCGCGGCAGCGCGCACGCGTGCTGGAACTCGCGACGCTGATCGCATGCGACATCCACCCGGTCAACAACCTGCGGGTGCTGCGCTACCTCGACAGCGAACTGCAGGTCACGCCGCAGCAGAAGAGCGCGTGGTACCGGCACTGGGTCGCGGAAGGGATGGCCGGCGTCGAGCGTCTGCTCGCGCGTGCGGACACGGGTCCGTGGTGTTTCGGCGAGGCGCCGACACTCGCCGACGTATGCCTCGTGCCGCAGGTCGCGAACGCGCTGCGGATGGATTGCGACCTGAGCGCGTATCCGCGCAGCCTGGCGATTCACGAACACGCGCGGCGCGAGCCGGCATTCGACGCAGCGCAGCCGCAGCGGCAACCGGACTACATCGCGTAACACGAAGCAGGAGACAGACATGGGCGAGACACACAACACAGGCCGACGCGTACTCGTGATCGGCGGCGGCATCGGCGGGCTCGCGACGGCGCTGGCGCTCGCGCGCCAGGGCATTCGCGTGACGCTGCTCGAGCAGGCCGCGCAAATCGGCGAGATCGGCGCGGGCATCCAGCTCGCCGCGAACGCGTTCAACGCGCTCGACGCGCTGGGCGTCGGCGAGGCCGCGCGCGGCCGGGCGGTGTTTACCGACCGGCTGCAACTGATGGATGCGGTCGATGCGCGGGAAGTCGCGTGCGTCGACACGGGCGCCGCGTATCGCGAACGCTTCGGTAACCCGTATGCGGTGATCCATCGCGCGGACATCCACCTGTCGATCTACGAGGCGGTCAAGGATCATCCGCTGATCGAGTTCCGGACCAGCACGCAGGTGTGCGGGTTCGAGCAGGATGACCACGGCGTGACCGTGATCGATCAGCACGGCGAGCGTTATCGCGCCGATGCGGTGATCGGCTGCGACGGCGTGAAGTCCGCGATCCGTCACGCGTTGATCGGCGACGCGCATCGCGTGACGGGGCACGTCGTGTATCGCGCGGTCGTCGACGTCGACAACATGCCGAAGGATCTGCAGATCAATGCGCCGGTCGTCTGGGCCGGCCCGCATTGCCATCTCGTCCACTATCCGCTGCGCGGCGGCCGGCAGTACAACCTCGTCGTCACGTTCCACAGCCGCGAGCAGGAAACCTGGGGCGTGCGCGACGGCAGCAAGGAGGAAGTGCTGTCGTACTTCGACGGCATCCATCCGCTGCCGAAGCAGATGCTCGACCGGCCGACGTCGTGGAAGCGCTGGGCGACCGCCGACCGCGACCCGGTCGAGCGCTGGAGTGCGGGCCGCGCGACGGTGCTCGGCGACGCTGCCCATCCGATGACGCAATACCTCGCGCAGGGCGCGTGCCAGGCGCTCGAGGATGCGGTGACGCTCGGCGCGGCCGTCGCGCAGACCGACGGCGACTTCGAGGCCGCGTTTGCGCTGTACGAGCGCGTGCGGATTCCGCGCACCGCACGCGTGCTGTATTCGGCGCGCGAGATGGGGCGGATCTATCACGCGAAGGGCGTCGAGCGGCAGGTGCGCAACGCGCTGTGGGTCGGACGCACGCAGGCGCAGTTCTACGACGCGCTCGACTGGCTGCACGGCTGGCGCGCGGAGAACTGCCTGAAGTCCGTTGCCTGACGCCTTTCGGTTTGCATCCGGCGGCGCGCATTTCAACGACATCGCGCGCGACCGCCTTCATGGAGGAGACATCATCATGGCCGATACGCTGTCCATCGACGTCAGCGAATGGATCGACCGACATCGCGTTGCGCCGTTTCAGGCCGCGATCGTCGTGTTGTGCTTCCTGATCGTCGCGATCGACGGTTTCGACACGGCATCGATCGGGTTCATCGCCCCCGTCATTCGTGCGGAATGGGGCCTGTCGCCCGCGCAGCTCGCGCCGGTGTTCGGCGCCGGGCTCGCCGGGCTGATGGCCGGCGCGCTCGTGTTCGGGCCGTTCGGCGACCGGTTCGGCCGCAAGCGCCTGCTGCTCGCCTGTGTCGCGTGTTTCGGCATCGCGAGTGCGGCGTCGGCGAGCGCGGGCGGTTTGACCGAACTGATCGCGTGGCGCTTCGTGACGGGCCTCGGGCTCGGCGGCGCGATGCCGAACGCGATCACGCTGACGTCCGAGTATTGCCCCGCGCGGCGGCGCTCGCTGCTCGTGACGACGATGTTCTGCGGCTTCACGATCGGCTCCGCGCTCGGCGGACTCGCGGCCGCGTCGCTGATCGAACGCGACGGCTGGCGCGCGGTGCTCGTCGTCGGCGGTGCCGCGCCGCTGCTGCTTCTGCCGGTGCTCGCATGGCGCTTGCCCGAATCGGTGCGCTACCTCGTCAACACCGGCGCGGCGCGTGAACGGATCGCGGCGATGCTCGCACGCATCGCACCGGACCCGCATCTCGCGCACGCGTCGTTCATCGCACCGCGCGGCAAGCCGGCCGCTTCGCCGCTCGGCCGCCTGTTCGGCGCCGACCTGCTGCGCGGCACGCTGCTGCTGTGGCTCACGTTCTTCATGAGCCTGCTCGTCATCTACCTGTTGTCGAGCTGGCTGCCGACGCTGTTGCGCACGACCGGCGCGACGTTGCAGACGGCCGCGCGCGTGACCGCGATGTTCCAGGTCGGCGGCACGCTCGGCGCGATCGTGCTCGGCGGGCTGATGGACCGCTTCGATCCGCATCGCGTGTTGGCATGCAGCTATGCGGCGGCCGGCGTGTTCGTCGCGGCGATCGGCGTGCTGGCCGCGTCGCCGGCGGGCGCCGCGCTGGTCGTGTTCGCCGCGGGCTTTTGCGTGTCGGGCTCGCAGGTCGGCGCGAACGCGCTGTCGGCCGCGTTCTACCCGACCGAGTGCCGGACCACGGGCGTGAGCTGGGCGAACGGAATCGGCCGCGGCGGGTCGGTCGTCGGTTCGATGGCGGGCGGGGCGATGCTCGCGATGGGGCTGCCGTTGCCGATCGCCTTCGCATTCGTCGCGGTGCCGTGCGTGATCGCCGGGATCGCGGTGCTGGTGCTGGGCGCGGTACGGGCCGGCGAGAAGCGCGCGGCGGCAGCCGATGCGCTTGCCGGCGAGCAGGCGTAGCGGAGGCAGGGGTGGGCGTCGCAGACGGCGCTTTCCTTTTTCTTCCGATGGCGCCGACCGAAAGTACGAATCAACGATATATAAATATATATAATATTGATTCGTTAATCGAATGCGATCGCTCTCATGAACGCCGACCCTTCCACCGGGCTGCCCGAGCCCGATCAGATGCGCGCCGCCGCCGAATCGGCGTGCGCGCTGCTCAAGGTGCTGTCCAATCCCGACCGGTTGCTGCTGCTGTGCGAACTGTCGCAGGGCGAACGCTGCGTGAGCGATCTCGAGGCGCGGCTGGATATTCGCCAGCCGACACTGTCGCAGCAGCTGGGTGTGTTGCGGGACAACGCGCTCGTCCGCACGCGCCGCGAAGGCAAGAACATCCACTACTCGCTCGACAGCCTGGCTGCGATCGCGGTGATGGGCGTGCTGTACGAACAGTTCTGCGGCCCGGCCGCGAAGGGGACGCGCGATGCAGCTTGATGCGCTTCATTTCACGCCGTGGCTGTCGCTTGCCGGCGGCGTGCTGATCGGGCTTGCGGCCGCGTGGCTCATGGCGTTCAACGGGCGGATCGCCGGAATCAGCGGTATCGTCGGCAGCCTGTTTACGGCCGGTGCGGCGGAGCGCGGCTGGCGTGCCGCGTTCGTCGCCGGGCTGATCGCCGCGCCGCTGCTGATGCGTGTCGCCGGTGCCGCCGTGACGCCGCAGGTCGATGCAGGCTGGGGCGAGTTGCTGGCGGCCGGCCTGCTGGTCGGGATCGGCACGCGCTATGCGGGCGGATGCACGAGCGGTCACGGCGTCTGCGGGCTGTCGCGCGGCGCGACGCGCTCGATCGTCGCGACGGCGGTCTTCATGGTCGCGGGCTTCGCGACCGTATTCGTGCAACGGCACGTGCTCGGGGGCTGACATGCAGGCAGGATTCGCGTTTCTGGCGGGGCTGATGTTCGGCGTCGGCCTCATCGTGTCGGGGATGGCCAACCCGCAGAAGGTGCTCGGTTTTCTCGACCTGGCCGGCCGCTGGGATCCGTCGCTCGCATTCGTGATGGCCGGCGCGATCGGCGTCGCCGTGTTCGCGTTCGCATGGGCGAAGCACCGGTCGCGGTCGTTGCTCGGCCTGCCGATCCAGTGGCCGGCCGTGCGGACGATTACCGTGCGCCTCGTCGCCGGCAGCGCCGTGTTCGGCATCGGCTGGGGGCTTGCCGGGTTCTGCCCGGGGCCGGCGATCGTGTCGATCGGGCTCGGGTCGGTGAAGGGCATCGCGTTCGTCGGCGCGATGCTGGCCGGGATGGCATTGTTCGAATGGATCGAGCGCGCGCGGAAGGTGCGGTAGCAACGCGCGGCTGCTGCGGCCGAGGTTGTCGGCGTGGCCGAAGCGGCCCGGCCCGGCGAGGGCGACGGACGGGCTCGAATTCGTCGCCGGGGGAGCGACACGGTGATCGTGCGGCGACAACGGCGACGGTGTGTAGGCGTCGCGCGGCCGGGCTCGAATTCGTCGCCGGATGGAGCGACACGGTGATCGCGTGGCGACACCGGCGACGGTGTTGTAGCCGTCGCGTCAGGACTGCTCGCGCACATGCCGCTCGCCGAGCAGCCGCGCGGACGCCCGCTGCAGCCACGCACGCCACACCGCGAATACGCCGGGCCTGGCCACGGGCGCCGCGACGGTCGCGGCAACCGGCCCGGCGCCGCCGGCGGACAATGCCACGTGACCGGCCGTCTCGATCGTCAGGCATTCGCCTTCGTCGAGCACGCGGCGAACGTATTGCGGCGCATCGGGCAGCCAGTCGAGCCCGCCGTGACGTAACGTGACCGCGAGCGCGCCGTCGAGCACGATGACGCGGCTGCCCTTGTCGAACCACGCAAAGTGGCTTTGCCCGGCGTCGAGCCGGATGTCGTGCGTCCGCATGGCGTGTCCTTTTCCCGGTTGCGCGGCCCGGCGATGGCAGGGCGACAGCGTGCAATCAGGTTAAGGAAACGCGTGCGGACAGGACAGATTCAGGGGACGGGTATCTGTTACGGTGCAGACGGCGATTTCATGTTGCTGTATCGGTGAGTTTCCCCGGAATCTGTATCTGGCGTGCGCCCGGGCGCGCGGGCAGGATGACCCGCATGACGCCCATCACCGATCCATCCCGCATGACTTTGCCGATGGCCGGCGAGCCGCTTTACGAACGGCTCGCCGAGCATTACCGCCGCATCATCGCGGCCGGCACGCTGTCGCCCGGCGACCGGATGCCGTCCGTGCGTGCGTTCATGGCGCAGCACGGCGTGAGCCTGTCTACCGCGACCCAGGCCTTCCGGCGGCTCGAGGATACGGGCTGGTGCGAAGCCAGACCGCGCTCGGGCTACTTCGTGCGCCGGCGCGCGGTGGCCGCGCTCGACACGCTGCCGGAAAGCGACGGGCAGCCGCTGAGCGTCGAGCCGCCGTTCGCGGGGCTGCACGAACGCGTGTCGCGCGTGATCGATCGTGCGAACGCGAGGCCCGACGCGCTGAATCTCGGTGGCGCATCCGCGCTGGCGACGCTGTACCCGGCCGAGCGCCTGCAGGCGCTGGCGATCCGGCTGCTACGGCGCAAGCCGACGCTGCTGACCGACGCGGGGCCGGTTGGCGGCTCGGCCGAATTCCGGCAGACGATGGCCAAACGCGCGCTGTCGTACGGCGTGACCGTGTCGCCGGACGACGTGATGTCGACGAGCGGCGGCGTCGATGCCGTGAATCTCGCGTTGCGCGCGGTGGCACGCCCCGGCGACACGATCGCGATCGAATCGCCGGCCTTTTTCGGCTTGATCCAGCTGCTCGAAAGCCTCGGCCTGCGTGCACTCGAGATTCCGGCCAGCCCGACGACCGGGTTGTCGATCGAAGCGCTCGACGTGGCGCTGACCGCGTACCCGGATATTCGGGCCGTGGTCGTCGTGCCGAATCTGCAGAACCCGCTCGGCAGCGTGATGCCCGACGAACGCAAGGCTGCGCTGGTCGCGCTGTGCTCGCGTCGCGGCGTGGCCGTGATCGAGGACGAGCCGTATCGCGAACTCGTGGAAGCGCCGCACGCGGTGAAACCCGTGAAGGCATGGGACCGCGACGGCACGGTGATCTATTGCCCGTCGCTCAACAAGGTGCTGGCGCCCGGAATGCGGCTCGGCTGGATGAGCGCGGGCCGCTGGCACGCGCGCGTGAAGATGCTCAAGTTCGCGCAAAGCCGGCACAACGCCGCGTTGCTGCAGGCCGTCGCGGCCGAATTCGTCGGCTCGGGTGCGTTCGACCGCCACCTGCACCGGTTTCGCGAACAGCTTCGCGTGCAGCGCGATGTGACGATCGATGCGATCGCGCGCCATTTTCCCGCCGGCACGCGGATGAACCGGCCGCCCGGCGGCATGCTGCTGTGGATCGCGCTGCCCGACGGCGTGCGTTCCGAAGCCTTGTTCGATGCCGCGCTCGCACGCGGGGTAAGGATCGCGCCAGGCGCGATCTTCTCGAATTCCGACCGCTTTGACGCGTATATCCGGCTTGCCTGCACGCGGGTGTTCGACACGGCACATGAAGCGGCAATCGAAACGCTCGGCCAGTTGATACGCGACGCGGCGGCCGCTGCGTGAGCAGGGCGGGTGTCGGCCGGGCTGGCGCGTTGGCTACCGGGCTCGGCGGTCGTGACGAGAGCACGGGCCGGCCGATCCGGCTCGCCGCATTCTCCGCGGCCGGCCGCCGCGCGGCGACGCGCCGACGATACGATTTCGGCGATTTCATCGGCTGACCGCATGCGCGGCGAGGTGCTGACGGATCAGCGACAGATAGCGATCTCCGACCGAGAAGTCGCGTGCGGCACGCGGCCGCTCCGCCGGGCGCAGCGTGGCCGGCGCGCTCATGCCCAGATACCGGCATACCGCCGACGGAAAGGGCTTTCGCGTATGCCCGAGCTGGCGCGCCGCACGCTCGACGCGGGCGTCGCCGACCTGCGCACGCAGCCATGCCAGCACTTGGCGATCGGTGTCGTTGACGATACGGACCAGATGTTCCATCGCGCACCTCACTGTTCATAAATACAGTACTGTAAATATAACCAGTGTTTGCGGCGACCGCAAGCGGATGCGCACGCGCCTGGCCGTTCGGCCAGGGTCAACGCGCCGGCGCGGCGGCGCGGGCGATGCGGGCGGCGGCCGGGACGGGATTCGCGTAGCGTGCGTCGGTCAGCGTGCCGAGGAACGCGACGATGTCGTCGATTTCCGCGTCGGTCAGCGCGGGCGGCGTGCCGGGCCGGCGGTTCATCGGCGTCGAATTGACGTTGATGTTGCCGCGATAGGCGGCCGGCACGTCGTCGAACGTCCGGGCGCCGTGATACCAGCGGCCAGGGTCGGTCGAGCGGGTGTTGTAGAACGCGACCGCGTCGCGCAGCGTCGTGAACACGCCGTTGTGCATGAACGTCTGCTTGACCGCGACGTTGCGCAGTCCCGGCGTGCGCAGGTAGCCGCACCATTGCGTCGGCTCGGGCCAGCGCAGCCGCGCAGCCGTATCGCACAGACCGTTGTCGAAATGGCGCGGATCGCGGTTCGCGGGCAGTGCGTGGTTGCGCGGCACCGCGATCGCGTCGTAGCCGAAATCGGTGAAGAGCGAGCGCTCCGGCCGGCTCGACGTTTCCGACAGCGTATGGCAGCTCATGCAATTGCCCTTGTCGGGATTGCGGAACAGCGCCAGGCCGCGCATCTCGGCCGGCGCGAGCGGCTTGCGCGTGCGCAGGAATGCGTCGAAGCGCGACGTGAACGGCGCCATCTCGTCGCTCTGCAGATAGGCCTCGACGGCCGAGCCGAGCGCCCGCACCAGTTGCTCGGGATCGCGCCGCGCCGACGTGCCGAAGCGCGCGGCGAGATCGCCCGCCAGTTCGGTGCCGTCGACCTTGCGCAGCAGCGCGGCCGGCGACCGGTTGTTCATCTCGTTCGGGTCGAACAGCGGCCCGCGGATCTGTTCGGCGAGCGTGTCCGCGCGGCCGTCGCTGAACAGGCCGCCGAACGGCGACGGCGCGGGCGCGTCGTCGTCCTGGTAGAAGTGGCGGCGCGGCACGTAGCGCACGTAGAGCAGCGATGGCGCGTTGCGCTGGCTGAAGCGCCCGTGGCGGCTGCCTTCCGGCACGCCCGGCCCCGCGAGCGAAGCGGCCGACAAGGTCGGCGCGAACGCGCGCCCCGGATCGTGGCAGCCCGCGCACGACATGCCGCGCGGCTCGGACAGCCGCGGATCGAAGAAGATCCGGCGGCCCAGCGCGACGAGCGTCGGGTCGGGCGCGAAACGGGCGGTGGCCGCGTCGACCTTGTCGGTCACCTGCGGCGTGCCGTTGCCGATCGTACCGACGACGCGCGCCGGCGGCGCGCCGGGGAGCAGGGTCGTTTCGGCAGGTGCGCCGTGGGCCGCGAGCGCCGCTCCGGCGAGCACGGCGGCGGCAAGGGCGCGTACCGCCCGTCCGCCGGCGGCCGGAACCGCGGCGGACGCCGGACGCCCGGCGAGGGCGACCGAAGGAATCGGCCGCCTTCGCGATCCAGCCATTCCTTCCCGGCAGCCGGCCGCATCCGCCGAACACGCCGAACACGCCGCATCCGCCGAATCCGCCGAATCCGCCGAATCCGCCGAATCCGCAGAATCCATCAAACCGCCATGCAATCGAACTTCGTCCCTCACGGCGCGATGAACCCCGTCTTGTCGCATGCGAGCGTGTTGCCCGACTGGTCGCACGACGCGAGCAGCTTGCCCGCCGCCGAATACGCATGGAACACCCAGCCCGTCGCCGGCGCCCCGCGTCGCTCCATGATCAGGAACCCGAAGCTGTTGTTGTGCGACAGCCGTTCGATCACGGCGCCCGGCGCCGGCGTCAGGCCGGCGGGGAACGGGTCGGGCAGCGCGACGTCGAGGTTGTCGCCGCCGTTGCCGGACACGATCGTCGCCGGATGCCCGGACGAGAAGTTGATCGCCTGGAAGTCGTGCACGTGCCCGTGCAGCGCGACGTGGATGCCGGGCGGGTAGTACGCCTGCGCGTTCAGGCTCGCCATCACCGACTGCAGCGCGAGGTTGCCCGGCGCGGGCGTGCTGCCGGCGATCGGCGCGAACGCGAGGATCGGATGGTGGTTCGTGAAGATCGTCGTCGACATGCCGGCCTTCGACGCGAGCGACGCGACCGTCTGGAACTGCTTCTGGTAGATGCGGAATTGCGCGTCGGTCGTCTTCAGCGGATTGCGGCCGACCTTCGCGGTGTCGAACACGATCACCTGCGTGCCGCCGCCGAGCGACACCGCATAGGGATCCGAGTAGTTCGCGTCGTCGTCGTTGGCCGGATCGTCGCACGAACGGGCCGCCGAATACGGGCGCGGATCGAGGAAGCGGTACCAGCCCTGGCCGGCCCGTGCGCATTCCTCGTGGTTGCCGCGCACGACGACCCACGGCGCCTTCGCGAACAGCGGCGCGGCCGGGCGGAACAGGTCGGCCTGCCACGCATCCCAGCCATAGCCCCACGGGCTGTCCTTGCAGCCGGCGATGTCGGGCGGGCACGCGTTTTCGCGGTAGTGATAGTCGCCGACGTGCAGCACGAGGTCCGGCGACAGCTTCGCGACGCTCGCCGCGATCGTGTCGAACGGCCAGACCGTCGCGTCGTTGCACGCCTGCCATGCGTTGTCGGCCTTCTTCATCCGGCAGCCGGTGTCGGCGATGATCGCGATGCGCTGCGGCTGCGCTTTCGGCAGCGGCAGTGCGCGGCCCGCGACGCTCGCCGTTTGCGCATCGGCCGGCAGCGCCGCTTCGCAGACGGACACCGGGAAGCTCGACGGTTTCGAGTCGGCCGCGGCGCTCGCCGTCGGACGCTGCGCAACGGTCGCGGCGCCGGCGCGCAGCGTCATGCGCGACAGCTTGCCGTCGACGGACAGTTGCGGGCACAGCGGATCGCTCGCGGATGCAGGGCTGTAGCTCGTGATCACGCGTGCGATCGCCTGGTTCGCGTCGCCGATCTCGACCCACGCGGCCTGGAGGTTGATCGCGGCACTGGCCGGATCGGCGGGCGTATCGATGTGATTCGAACACGCGGACAGCGCCGCGAGGGCAACAAGCGGAGCGCAGCGCGCGAGCAGTGCGCGCGGGAGGAGTCGTCGCATGAGAGGCACCGTAGGAAAGTCGTCAACGATACGCAGCGCGAGTGTAAGAAATGTGAAGGGCGGAGTCCGACGGCCGGCCGGCGCGCGAGTCGTGCCGCGGTCGCTGCCTTGACCTCAAGCCGGCTTGAAGCAGCATAGTCCGGATCACGGTCAACGATACGGACGAAAAAGGAGAATCGACGATGAAAGACAGCCGGGCAAACGAAGCGCAGTCTGCGCTGTGGAATGGTCCGTCGGGGCTGGCATGGGTCGACGCGCAGCGCTCGCTCGACCGGATGTTCGAGCCGTTCGAGACGCTGCTCGCGGACGCGGCGGCCGCGGCATCCGCGCGCTGCGTGCTCGACGTCGGCTGCGGCACCGGCGCGGTGACGCTCGCGATCGCACGGCGGCTTGGTGCGCACGCGCACTGTACCGGCGTCGATATTTCGGCGCGGATGATTGCCGCCGCACGGGCGCGTGCCGAACGCGCCGGCCTGGGCGCCGGCTTCGTGCATGCCGATGCGCAGACGCATGCATTCGCGCCGGGTCGGTTCGACCTGATCGTGTCGCGCTTCGGCGTGATGTTCTTCGACGATCCGGTGCGCGCCTTCGCGAACCTGCGGCACGCGGCGCGCGCGAACGCGCAACTGCGATTCGTTGCATGGCGCGGCGCCGCCGACAATCCGTTCATGACGACGGCCGAGCGTGTCGCGGCAACGTTGCTGCCGGACCTGCCGGCGCGGCAGCCGGGGGCGCCGGGGCAATTCGCGTTCGGCGACCGGCAGCGGATCGCGTCGGTGCTGTCGGACAGCGGCTGGGCCGACATCGCGATCGAGCCGATCGACCAGGCGTGCGCGTTGCCCGAGGCGGCGTTGAACGACTACATCGCGCGGCTGGGCCCGGTCGGGCTCGCGCTTCAGGACGCGGACGACGCGACGCGGCGGCGCGTGGTCGAAACGGTGCGCGCTGCGTTCGAGCCTTACGTGCAGGGCGCTGACGTGCGGTTCGACGCGGCGTGCTGGCTCGTCACGGCGCGGGCGCCGTCTGCATGACGCGTGAGGCTACGAGGACGACCGACGTTCGGCATGCACGCTGCCGTTCGCGCATGACAAGGCAAGGCTGCGCCGCCGCGCAAGCGACAGATATCAGCCGCGCCTCGCACGCAACATCAGCCACGCGCAGCCCGCCGCGACGAGCGCGAGCCCGAGCAGCACCGCCTCGACGCCGAGCGCGAAACCGGGCGGCATCTCGCCGCTGTTCGGCACGGGCGACAGGTTGGCGGTGATCGCGATCGCACCGCCGGCCAGCAACGCGATGCAGACGATCCAGTAGACCTTGCCGCGCGGCGCGGCGGTGCGGATTCGCCACAGCGCGAGGCCGACGCCACCGAGGTAAAGCACCGCGAGCGTCGCGAGCGCGATGAAGTCGCCGGTGCGATCGTGCAGCAGGCCGCTCATCGTGCGACTCCGTCGGAGGCCACGCGTCCGCACGATGCGATGAACGCGTCGACCGCGTGGCCGATCCGGCCGTTCACGCGCTCCCGCAGCATCGGATACAGCCCGGACCGCAGCGTCAGCGGCAGGTTGTAGCGGAAACCGAAGTGCGCGAGCACGAGCCCCGTCAGCCCGTAGATCGCCCACGCATGGAAGCCCCAGTGGAAGAAGGGCATCAGCATGGCCTCGCGCGCGGTGGCGGGCGTGCTGGGGGCGACGGCCTGCGGCTCTAACGCCGTGCGGGTCGAGGGACGGGAACCTGGCATGGCTGGCATCCAGTTGTGGGCGCAACGAGGCGCGACGCCGCCCGGCGCGCGCGTCGCACGTCGGACCCTGATACGGCGTGCGTCGAGTGTAGCGCGGTGTCGGGACTGCAAGAAGGGGCAAGCAGCAGGGGTTAACCTGACGAATTGTAGGGTATCGGGCCGATCGCGAACACCCTCGCACTGAGCCGGCGCGTGCGACGGAGCCCAGACCGAGCGCAGACGAGGCGCGGAATCCGGCGCCCCGGATGATGCGGACCGTCCGGGGCGCCGGCGGGCGATGCGCTGCCGCGATTTCAGAACGTCACGGCGATCCCGGCCATGCCGACGAACTGGCCGTGCGTCGTCGACGGCATGAGCTGCTGCGAGTCGCCGACGATCGGCGCCGCGTCGACGATATGGCCGGCACCTTGCGCGCCGAGCGTGCGCCCGCTCGAATGCGTGTACGCCTGCAGCGCATAGAGCGTCGTGCGCTTCGACAGGCTGTACGACTCCTTCAGCGAATACTGCTGGTAGCGGGCCGCGTTCGACACGCCGTTCGCCTTCGACGCGAGCGTGTACGCGAACGCGCCGGCCACCGAGAAGGTCGGCGTGAAGCGGTACGCGGCGAGCGCGCCGTAGGTGTTGAACACGGCCGTGTTCGCGAACGCGGAGCCGTTGCCGGGCAGGTACTTCACGTTCGAGTAGTTGAGGCCCATCGTCAGGTTGCCGAGCGTGTAGTTGCCGGCCGTCGCGACCTGCTCGACAGCCTTCGCGGTCAGGTAGCCCTGGTTCAGCACGGACACGGCGAAGCTGCCCGACGCCGCGGTCGCCGGATTCAGGAACCCCGCCGACGAACCCGAGCTGTTGATGCGCAGGTAGCCGGCCGCGATCCCGACCGGCCCGTTCGCATAGCGCAGCGCGGCGCTGAACGTATTGCCCTTGCCGGTCGCGCCGGCGATGCCGCCGAACGCGTACATCGCGCTCGCGGTCAGCCCGGACAAGGTCGGCGACGTATAGGTGACCGAGTTGTTCACGCGGATGGTCGTGTCGAGGCCGTCGATGTCGCCCGGATGCGCGCCGGTCGCACCGGTCAGCCAGCTGCTCGACGCGTAGGGGCCGACCAGCAGGAAGTACGGCGTGTACTGGCGGCCGGCCGTCACCGTGCCGTAATGGTCGTTGCGCAGCCCGACGAAGGCCTGGCGGTTGAAAATCGTGCCGGCGGCGGCTTGCGCGCCGGTGTTCAGGTTGAAGCCGGATTGCAGGTCGAAGATCGCGTGCGTGCCGCCGCCGAGATCCTCGTCGCCGCGCAGCCCGAACTTCGACGCATACAGGTTGCCGTCGCGCATGTACACGTTCGAGTGGCCTTGCTGGTTGTTCACGTACGCGAGCGAATCGTCGACCACGCCGTACAGCGTCACGCTGCTCTGCGCATGGGCGGTGGAAGCGCCGAGCGACGCGGCGGATAAAATCAGGATTGCATAATGATGATGCGGTGCCTTCATTGTCGATCTCCAGGTCTCTTCAGGGGGCGGGAGGCTGGACGGCCTCCTCTTGGATGGCGGGGCGGGCCGCGTGCGCGGTCCGCCCGAACATGGCTCGGCGCTTGCCCGAGCGTGCGCGGTCAGTCGTCGAGCGCCACGACGAGGCGACGCCACGCGCCGTCCCGCGCATCGTGCTCGACGCGCGCGCCGTGCACCGCAAGCGCGCCTTGCAGCGACGCCGGCAGCAGGATCTCGAGGCGCTCGGCGGGGCGATGCATGCGGCCGTCCCAGCGGACCGACACGCCGAGTTCGCCCGACGCCTGGCGGCCGGTCTCGATGCGCCACAGCCCGTATTCGCCGTCGCGCCACGCTTCCGTTTCGCCGTCGTCCTCGACGCATTCGCCGTATGCGACACCGTCCTCGATGCGTGGCGCGACGAGGAAGCCGCGCGTGTCCGCGCACGCGCCGAAGCGTTGCTCGGCGACGTTCAGCGGCAGCACACGGCCTTCGCGCAACAGCATCACCGGCGTGTCGAGCGGCGCGGGCAGCGTCACGCTCGCGCCGCCGTCGAACGATCGCGCGCTCGCGCAGCACAGCCAGCGCGCGCCCGACGGCAGGTAGACCGTGCGTTCCGTGCGGCCCGGGTCGACCACCGGCGCGACGAGCAGCGCGTCGCCGAGCATCATGTCGTCGCATTCGTCGTAGCAGCGCGGGTCGCGGGGGAAGTCGCCGAAGGTCGGCCGCAGCACGGGCTCGTAGCGCGTGGTCGACAGCCACAACAGGTGATAGAGATAAGGCAGCAGCCGGTAGCGCTGCTTGATCAGCGACGCGATCCGCGCGGTGATCTCCGGATACATCCACGGTTCATTGACGGTGCCGTCGTCATTCCACGAATGGATGCTGAAGCGCGGCATGAAGATGCCGAACTGGACCCAGCGCAGCAGCAGCTCGGGCGACGGTGCGGGACCGGAGAAGCCGCCGATGTCGTGACCGATGTTCGACACGCCCGACAGCGCGAGCCCGAGGCCCATCTTCAGGTTGTAGCGCAGCGTTTCCCATGACGTGTAGTTGTCGCCGGACCAGGTCTGCACATAACGCTGCATGCCGGCGCCGCCGGAGCGTGACACGAGGAACGGCCGCTGCGCCGGCGCATGCGCGCGCTGCGCGTCGCGCGACGCACGCATCATCAGCATCGTCTGCAGCACTTTCGCCTCGCGCGCGGGAAATGGCTGGCCGAAGCCGTGCGCGATCGCGTCGGGCGACCAGATCTCGTATTCGTTGTTGTCGTTCCAGGTCGACTCGATCCCGTAGTCGAGCAGCGCCGACGTGACCTGCTCGCGCCACCAGCGGCAAGCGTCCGGTTGCGTGAAGTCGATATATGCGCCGACCTCGTCCCAGAACTGCACCCACGCCGGCTCGCCGGACGCCGAGCGGATCAGCAGCCCGCGCCGTGCAGCGTCGTCGAACGCGGGATGATCGCGCAGCAGGCACGGCTTGATGTTCGCGCACAGGCGGATGCCGTGGTCGCGGTAGTGCTTCACGAATCCCTTCGCGTCGGGAAACTTCTCGCGGTTCCAGTTGAACACGTAGCGCTTCGCGCCGATCGACGTATAGCCCGACGACAGGTGGAACGAATCGCACAGGATGTCGTGCGATTCACACTGCTCGACGAACTGGCTCATCTGACGCTGCGCGTCCGGCGCGTCGGTGTAGCTCATCGTCGAGCCCGAATAGCCGAGCCCCCATTTCGGCGTGCGCGCCGGGCGCCCGGTGAGCCACGTGAAGCGCCGTGCGGCCGTGAGCGGCGTGTCGGGCGATGCGATGAAGTAGTAGTCGAGATCGCCGTGCTCGGCGACGAAGTAGCGGTACAGACCGTGGTAGTTGTCGAGCTCGCGGCCCATGTCGAACGCGCAATCCGACAGCGTGTCGTAGAACAGCCCGAAGCCCTGGCACGCGTCGGGCGACCAGGTGACGTAGAACGGGATGTGCTTGTAGAGCGGGTCCGTGTGCTTCGCGCTGTAGCCCATCGCGTCGATGTTGCGCATCTCGAAGCGCGCGCCGGTACGGTCGAGGTCGCCCGCGCGTTCGCCGAGGCCGAACACCTTGTCGCCGCGCTCGCGGGCGACGTAGTGATAGGCGCGGTCGTCCCACCAGCCGAAGTTGTACGCCTGCGTCGCGCGGTCGGCGAGCACGACGCGCCACGCGCCGTCGGCACCACGCATCGACCACGTGCAATGGCCGCCCTGCCGGCTTACCGTGAGACGGACCTGCGCGGTTTCGATGCGCACGCCGCCGTCGTCCTCGCCGAAGTCGTAGTCGGGCAGCGCGAACCCGCCGAGGTCGAGACGGTCGCGGCCCTCGAGCGGCACGTCGTCGAGGCCCGGTGCGATCGTCCAGGTGCGCGGGTTGCGCGCCGTTGCGTCGGGCAGCACGCGCACGCGCACGATGTCGTCCTCGAGCACGAAGATCTCGAGGGTCGCGCCCGCGTCGGACGCGAGCAGCACACGGTTCGCCTGCCGGGCGGCGACGCGGAACACGGGCGGATGAAGAAGCGAAGTCATGAAGGCGATTCCTGATGAAAACGAAGGTCAGGCGTGTTGCGCGAGCAGGCGTTCCTGCTTCGACTGCCCGCGGATCAGCACCGCGAGCAGCGTGACGCCGATGATGTCGAACAGGCCGAGGCACGCGAACAGCGGCGCGTAGCCGATCTTGTCGGCGAGCGCGCCGACCAGCAGCGAGAAGCCGAGCCCGCCGATCCACGCGGCCATGCCCGCGAAGCCGCTGGCGGTGCCGACTTCCTCGGGATCGAACACGTCGGCCGACAGCGTGTTGACGAGTGCGGAGATCATCTGGTGCGCGAAGCCGCCGACGCAGAACAGGGCAATGGCCGTATACGGCGACGACACGAGCCCGATCATCGCCGGCCCGAGCATCAGCACCGAACCGAGCGCGACGCCGGCGACGCGGGACCACACGAGCGGCAGTTTGAACCGGTTCGCGAGGTAGGGCGACAGGTAGCCGCCCGCGATGCCGCCGAGGTCGGCCGCGAGAAACGGCATCCACGCGAAGACGGCGATCTGCGTGAGCGCCATGTGGCGCTCGGTGGCGAGGTACAGCGGAATCCAGAAGCTGAAGGTCTGCCATGCGGGTTCCGCGAAGAAGCGCGGCAGCGCGATGGCCCAGAAGCGGCGCGCGGTGACGACGTCGCGAATCCGGCGCTTCGACACGGCCGGCATCGTGGCCTGGCCGTCGCGGATCAGCGTGCGCTCCTGCGACGTGAGGCGCGGATGATAGGCCGGCGAGCGGTACTGCGTGTACCAGAGCGCGGCCCACAGGAAGCCGAGGGCGCCGGTGACCATGAACGCGGATTGCCAGCCGAACCGCATCGACAGGAACACGACGAGCGGCGGCGCGATCGCGGCGCCGAGCGACGTGCCGGCGTTGAAGTAGCCGACCGCGACGGATTTCTCGCGATCGGGAAACCATTCGGCGACGGCCTTCATCCCCGACGGAATCGCGGCGGCCTCGAACAGCCCGAGCAAGCCGCGCAGGATGCCGAGCGACAGCCAGCCCGACGCGAAGCCGTGCGCGACGCCGACCACCGACCAAAGCATCGCGAAAAGCGCGAACCCGAGCCGCAGCCCGATCAGGTCGACGATGAACCCGCACACCGGCTGCATGATCGTGTAGCCGATCTGGAATGCGCCGACGATATACGAGTACTGCTGCGTCGAGATCGCGAACACCTGCTTCAGTTCCGGTGCGAGCACCGCGAGGGAGTTTCGAGCGAGGTAGTTGAGGATCGTGCCGAGGCATACCAGCACGATGATCCACCAGCGCAACGCCTTGACTGTTTTCACTGCTGTCTCCTGATCCATGCAAGTCGCCCGGCTAGGGCGTCTCGTTCAGTCTTATTTGTACGATGTCCGATCTTGGTGGGCGCCGATTCGCCCGGTTTTTCTCGAAATGACCACATTCAATCGAACATTTCGATGTTGTCGAAAGCTGATGTTATCGGACGACTGATCATTTTCGAGCATCCTATGTTCGAATTCGAATCAGGTCAACGTGAATCTGCATTCGAACGAACATGCTTGGGGTATTCCCGATAGGCGTGCAGATCGGGTGTCCGGCGCGTTGCGTGACGACCGAGCGCCGAACGCCCGCTTGCCGGGGCCGAGCGGCCGTCGACGGGCCGACTGCATCAGCCGGGCCCGGCAATGGGCGTGACAACCCTGATGAAAATTTATTTTTTTCCTGTCGGCAGATTGTGTAAATTGATTTTCATCCACCTTGCAAAACCATTCGCATGACGCCGCTCCTTCCGCACGATGTCAGTCACGAGGAATCCGCGATCGCGGAGCGCATCGCCTCGGCCATGCCGCGGATGACGCCGATCCACCGCCGGATGGGCGAGTTCGTGCTCGCGAATCCGTTCCGCGCGGCGACGATGCGGATCGACGAGCTGGCGCAGGCCGTGAACGCATCGATCGCGACCGCGAACCGCTTCGCGAAGGCGCTCGGCTTCGACGGCTATCCGGCGATGCGCGCGGCGCTCGTGCGCGGCTTCGAGGCGACGCTCGGCCCGGTCGAACGGCTGCGTTCCGCGCAGGAGCAAGAGCAGGAGCAGGGCGTGCGCGGCGCCGCGTGGATCGACGCGGTGTTCGACCAGGCCGTCACGAACATCGAGAACACGCGCGCGCAGCTGGATGCGGCCGACGTCGAAGCGGCCGTCGAGGCGATCGTCGGCGCGCGGCGCGTGCTGATCCTCGGCGCCGGTTCGAGCGCGTTTCTGACCGGGCTGATGGAACACGGCCTGTCGGTGTGTCACGACAACGTGCAGTCGCTCGCGCTGCTCGGCGGCCCGTCGCATGCGGCGCGGCGCCTGTACACGGCCGACTCGCGCGATCTCGTGATCGCGCTCGCGTTTCCCCGCTACGTGAAGGACACGATCGAGCTGGCCCGCCGCGCGGCGGCGCGCGGCGCGCGCGTGCTCGGCATTTCCGACGGGCCCGGTTCGCCGCTGGCACCGATCGCGTCGCTGAACCTGTACGTGAAGGCCGAGCGGCGTTTCGCGGCCACGTCGGAAGCGGCCGTGCTGACGATGATCGAGGCACTGATCGACGCGGTCGCGCTGCGCACGCACCGCTCCGCGAAGTCCGCCGCCGAAATGACCGAATTCCTGTTGCCGTGGCTGGTCCAGCCGCAAGCGGCGCTGCCGGCCGCCAACCCTTCTTCTTCCGGTCCGAAAAAATCATGACTTCATCCGCGATCGTCGCGATTCATGGCGGTGCAGGCACGATCCTGCGCGAGGCGATGGACACCGACACCGAACGCCGTTACCGCGCCGAACTCACCGCGATCCTGCAGGCCGCGCAGAAGGTGCTCGCCGACGGCGGCAGCGCGCTCGACGCCGTCACCGTCGCCGTGCGGATGCTCGAGGACTGTCCGTTGTTCAACGCCGGGCGCGGCGCCGTCTATACGGCCGAAGGCAAGCACGAGCTCGACGCGGCGGTGATGGACGGCACGACGCTCGCGGCCGGCGCGATCTGCTGCGCGACCCGCGTGCGCAATCCGGTCCTCGCCGCGCGGCGCGTGATGGAGGCAAGCGAGCACGTGCTGTTCGCGGGCGCGGGCGCCGATGCGTTCGCGGCCGCACAGGGCCTCGAACTCGCCGAGCCCGGTTACTTCGACACGGAAGCGCGTCGTGCGCAGTGGCTCAAGGCGCGCGAGGCGGCCGGCATGATGCTCGACCACGACGCGGCGACCTTCGCGTTCGGCGCCGGGCAGCCGGCCGAGCCGCTCGATCCCGACCGCAAGCACGGCACGGTCGGCGCGGTCGCGTGCGACCTGCGCGGCCATATCGCGGCGGCGACGTCGACCGGCGGCATCACCAACAAGCAGCCCGGACGCGTCGGCGATTCGCCGATCATCGGTGCCGGCTGCTACGCGGACGACGCGACCTGCGCGGTCTCCGCGACGGGCACCGGCGAGATGTTCATCCGGCTCGCGACCGCGCACGACGTGGCCGCGCAGATGGCCTATCGCGGCGCGTCGCTTGCCGACGCCGCGCACGACGTCGTGATGAACAAGCTGCCGCGCCTGGCCGGGCGCGGCGGGATCGTCGCGGTCGACGCGCACGGCAACGTCGCGATGCCGTTCAACACGGAAGGGATGTATCGCGGCTACGCACGCGTCGGCGAGACGCCCGTGGTCGGCATCTATCGCGACGATGCGGCCTGATTCCGGATCGTACGAGGAGACCTTCGCATGACTTCGAGCCGAACCCCGTCCGCGCTGGTGCTGCCGGAACAGCGCGTGGTCGCCGTCGACGACCTGTCGGTGATGTTCCGACGAGAGAACGCGACGTTCGATGCGGTACGCAACGTGTCGTTTCACGTCGATCGCGGCGAGACGCTCGCGATCGTCGGCGAATCGGGCTCCGGCAAGTCGGTCACGTCGCTCGCGCTGATGCGGCTCGTCGAGCACGGCGGCGGCGAGATCACGAGCGGCCGGATCGCGTTGCGGCGCCGCGGCGGCGCGCTCGTCGACCTCGCGCAGGCGAGTGCGGCGACGATGCGCGGGATCCGCGGCGCCGACATCGCGATGATCTTCCAGGAGCCGATGACGTCGCTGAACCCGGTGTTTACGGTCGGCGACCAGATCAGCGAGGCGATCGCGCTGCACCAGTCGAAGAGCGCGACCGAAGCGCGCGCGGAAGCGTTGCGGCTGCTCGATCTCGTGCGCATTCCGGAGGCGCGCCGCGTGTTCGCGCGCTATCCGCACCAGTTGTCCGGCGGGATGCGGCAGCGCGTGATGATCGCGATGGCGCTGTCGTGTCGGCCCGCGCTCCTGATCGCCGACGAACCGACGACCGCGCTCGACGTGACGATCCAGGCGCAGATCCTGCAACTGATCCGCGGCCTGCAGGACGAAATGAACATGGGCGTGATCTTCATCACGCACGACATGGGCGTGGTGGCCGAAGTGGCCGATCGTGTGCTGGTGATGTATCGCGGCGAGAAGGTCGAGGAGGGCGAGTCCGAGCGCATTTTCGCGACGCCCGCGCATCGCTACACGCGTGCGCTGCTCGCGGCCGTGCCGCGGCTCGGCTCGATGCACGGCACCGATATCCCCGAGAAATTTCCGCTGCTGAAGGTGGACGGCGCGAGCGCGGCCGCGCCGGCGCCTGCCGCGAACGACGTGAATGATGCGGCCGATGCGAACGATGCGAACGATGCCGCCGCGGTCCCCGCCGCCGGGCAGCCGCGCGTCGATCCGGCCGCGCCGCCGATCCTGCGCGTGCGCGATCTCGTCACGCGGTTTCCGGTGAAGAGCGGCGTGTTCGGCCGCGTGTCGCAGTACGTGCATGCGGTCGAGCGCGTGAGCTTCGAGCTGCGCGCGGGCGAGACGCTGGCGCTCGTCGGCGAATCGGGCTGCGGCAAGTCGACCACCGGCCGCTCGCTGCTGCGCCTCGTCGAATCGCAGAGCGGCTCGATCGAATTCGACGGCCGCGACATCAGCGCGCTGAAGGGCCAGGACCTGCAGGCGCTGCGCCGGAACATCCAGTTCATCTTCCAGGATCCGTTCGCGTCGCTGAACCCGCGCCTGACGGTCGGTTTCTCGATCATGGAGCCGCTGCTCGTGCACGGTGTCGCGAGCGGCCGCGAAGCGCAGGCGCGCGTCGACTGGCTGCTCGACAAGGTCGGCCTGCCGCCGGAGGCCGCGCGCCGCTATCCGCACGAATTCTCGGGCGGCCAGCGCCAGCGGATCGCCATCGCGCGCGCGCTCGCGCTGAATCCGAAGGTCGTGATCGCCGACGAATCGGTGTCCGCGCTCGACGTGTCGGTGCAGGCGCAGATCGTGAACCTGATGCTCGACCTGCAGCGCGAGCTCGGCGTCGCGTATCTGTTCATCTCGCACGACATGGCCGTCGTCGAGCGCGTCAGCCATCGGGTCGCGGTGATGTATCTCGGCCAGATCGTCGAGATCGGCCCGCGCCGCGCGGTGTTCGAGGCGCCGCAGCATCCGTACACGAGGAAGCTGATGAGCGCGGTGCCGGTGGCCGACCCGGCACGCCGGCATGCGCCGCGCCAGCTCGCGGCGGACGAGATTCCGAGCCCGATCCGCGCGGTCGGCGACGAGCCGATCGTCGCACCGCTCGTCGCGGTCGGCCCCGATCACTACGTCGCGACGCATCGCGTCGGCGGCGCGTATTGATTGCGCGGCGAGGCGCATATGGACCGTAGCTGCGCACGCGCCAGGCAACGGCGTCACTTCCCGGAGCGGATGCAGTCACGCCGCGATTTCCACCACGCGTTACCGAATCATCCACAGGAGCCAGACAAAATGAACAAGCCGCATTCGTTCCCGATGTTCCGCCCGCGCGCGCTGTTCGCCGCGGGGGCAGGCGCGCTCGCGCTGTCGGTCGCCGCGCCCGCGTTCGCGCAGCAGAACGTCGTGGTCGCCGTGTACTCGACGTTCACGACGATGGACCCGTACGACGCGAACGACACGGTGTCGCAGGCCGTCGTGAAGTCGTTCTACGAAGGGCTGTTCGGCTTCGACAAGGACATGAAGCTCGTGAACGTGCTCGCGACGAGCTACCAGGCGTCGCCCGATGCGAAGGTCTACACGGTCAAGCTGCGCCCGGGCGTGAAGTTCCACGACGGCACCGACTTCAACGCCGACGCGGTGAAGGCGAACTTCGACCGCGTGACCGATCCGGCGAACAAGCTGAAGCGCTACGGGCTGTTCCGCGTGATCGAGAAGACCGAGGTGGTCGATCCGATGACGGTGCGCTTCACGCTGCGCGAGCCGTTCTCCGCGTTCATCAACACGCTCGCGCACCCGTCGGCGGTGATGATCTCGCCGGCCGCGCTGAAGAAGTGGGGGCGCGACGTGTCGCTGCATCCGGTCGGCACGGGCCCGTTCGAGTTCGTCGAATGGAAGCAGACCGACGACATGAAGGTGAAGAAGTTTGCCGGTTACTGGAAGAAGGGCTATCCGAAGGTCGATTCGATCGACTGGAAGCCGGTGGTCGACAACAACACGCGCGCCGCGCTGCTCAAGACCGGCGAGGCGGATTTCGCGTTCACGATTCCGTTCGAGCAGGCGGCCGACCTGAAGAGCAATCCGAAGGTCGAGCTGATCGAGCGGCCGTCGATCATCCAGCGCTACATCTCGCTGAACACGCAGAAGAAGCCGTTCGACAATCCGAAGGTGCGTGAAGCGCTGAACTACGCGGTCAACAAGGAGGCGCTCGCGAAGGTCGTGTTCGCCGGCTACGCGACCCCGCAGACGGGCGTCGCCCCGGTCGGCGTCGAATACGCGACCAAGCTCGGGCCCTGGCCGTACGATCCGGCGAAGGCGCGCGCGCTGCTGAAGGAGGCCGGTTATCCGAACGGCTTCGAGTCGACGCTCTGGTCCGCGTACAACCATTCGACGGCGCAGAAGCTGATCCAGTTCGTCCAGCAGCAGCTCGCGCAGGTCGGCGTGAAGGTGCAGGTGCAGGCGCTCGAGGCCGGCGAGCGGGTCGCGAAGGTCGAGAGCGCGCAGGATCCGGCGGCGGCGCCGGTGCGGATGTACTACAGCGGCTGGTCGGCCTCGACGGGCGAGGCGAACTGGGCGCTGTCGCCGCTGCTCGCGTCCACGTCGGCGCCGCCGAAGCTCTACAACACCGCGTACTACAAGAACGGTGCCGTCGACGACGATCTCGCGAAGGCGCTCGAGACGACCGACAACGCGAAGAAGGCCGCGCTGTACGCCGACGCGCAGAAGCTGGTGTGGGCCGACGCGCCGTGGATCTTCCTGGTGCAGGAGAAGATCGTCTACGCGCGCAGCAAGCGCCTGCACGGCATGTACGTAATGCCGGACGGTTCGTTCAACTTCGACGAAATCTCGGTGAAATGACGGCAGCTCGCCCGCTGTCCGGCGCCGGCGGCGCAAGCTGCCGGCGCGCTGATTCGATCGGTGCCCCATGCTGAATTTTCTCGTCAAACGCCTGTTCGGCCTGCTGCCCACGCTCGCGATCGTCGCGGTGCTGGTGTTCCTGTTCGTGCACCTGCTGCCGGGCGACCCGGCGCGGCTCGCGGCCGGGCCCGAAGCCGACGACGCGACGGTCGCGCTGGTGCGCGCCGATCTCGGGCTCGACCGGCCGCTGCCCGCGCAGTTCGCGAACTTCTTCGTGAAGATCGCGCACGGCGATTTCGGCACGTCGACGCGCAGCAAGCGGCCGGTGTCGACCGAGATCGGCGAGCGCTTCATGCCGACGCTGCTGCTCACGCTCGTCAGCATGGTGTGGGCGACGGCGTTCGGGATGGCGATCGGGATCGCGTCGGCGGTATGGCGCAACCGCTGGCCCGACCGCCTCGGGATGACGATCGCGGTGTCGGGCATCTCGTTTCCGGCGTTCGCGCTCGGCATGCTGCTGATGGAGATCTTCTCGGTGAAGCTCGGCTGGCTGCCGGTCGTGCCGGACGGCACGTGGAAGAGCTACGTGCTGCCGTCGCTGACGCTCGGCGCCGCGGTCGCGGCCGTGATGGCGCGCTTCACGCGCGCGTCGTTCGTCGAGGTGCTCAACGAGGACTACGTGCGCACCGCGCGCGCGAAGGGCGTGCACGAGCCGCTGGTGGTGCTCAAGCATTGCCTGCGCAACGCGATGATCCCGGTCGTCACGATGATGGGGCTGCAGTTCGGCTTCCTGCTCGGCGGCTCGATCGTCGTCGAGGCCGTGTTCAACTGGCCGGGGCTCGGGCGCCTGCTGGTCGATGCGGTCACGATGCGCGATTACCCGGTGATCCAGGCGATCGTGCTGCTGTTCTCGCTCGAATTCATCCTGATCAACCTGACCGTCGACGTGCTGTACGCGGTCATCAACCCGACCATCCGGTTCAAGTGAGCGTGAGGCCAGCATGAACGCGACTGTCCAGCCCGCGGCGCCGGCCGCATCGAACACGATCCGCACGCCGTGGCGTGAATTCTGGCGCAAGTTCCGCAAGCAGACTGTCGCGCTGGTCGCCGGCGGCTTCGTGCTCGCGCTCGTCGTGCTGGCCTTCGTCGGCCCGCACATCGTGCCGTTCGATCCGGAGAACTACTTCGACTACGACGCGCTGAATGCGGGGCCGTCGGCCGTGCACTGGTTCGGCGTCGACTCGCTTGGCCGCGACATCTTCAGCCGGATCGTCACCGGCACGCGCATCTCGCTCGCGGCCGGCTTCTTCTCGGTCGCGCTCGGCGCGCTCATCGGCACGTTCTTCGGGCTGCTCGCCGGCTACTACGAAGGCTGGTGGGACCGCATCACGATGCGCGTGGCCGACGTGCTGTTCGCGTTCCCGGGGATCCTGCTCGCGATCGGCGTGGTCGCGATCCTCGGCAACGGGATGGTCAACGTGATCTGCGCGGTCGCGATCTTCAGCATTCCGGCGTTCGCGCGGCTCGTGCGCGGCAACACGCTGATGCTCAAGCACATGACCTACGTGGAAGCCGCGCGCAGCATCGGCGCGTCCGACTGGACGATCATCATGCGGCACATCCTCCCGGGCACCGTGTCGTCGGTCGTCGTCTACTTCACGATGCGGATCGGCACGTCGATCATCACGGCCGCGAGCCTGTCGTTCCTCGGGCTCGGCGCGCAGCCGCCGACGCCGGAGTGGGGCGCGATGCTCAACGAGGCGCGCGCGGACATGGTGACCGCGCCGCACGTCGCGATCTTCCCGAGCCTCGCGATCTTCCTGACCGTGCTCGCGTTCAACCTGCTCGGCGACGGGCTGCGCGACGCGCTCGACCCGAAGCTGGAGCGGCGCTGATGCGAGCCGTGCCCATGTGGGCCGCGACGCTGCCGGCCGGGCCGCGCGGCACGATCGCCGACGTGCCGGGCGTGACGGTCGGCCATGCGACGCTCGATGCGGGCGACGTGCAGACGGGCGTCACCGTCGTGAAGCCGCACCCGGGCGACCTGTACCGCAGCAAGGTGCCGGCCGGCGCGGCCGTGATCAACGGCTTCGGCAAGAGCGTCGGGCTCGTGCAGGTCGACGAACTGGGCACGCTCGAAACGCCGATCGCGCTGACCAACACGTTCGGCGTCGGCGCGGTGGCGCAGGCGCAGATTCGCGCGGCGGTCGCGGAGAACCCGCAAATCGGCCGCGACTGGCCGACCGTCAACCCGCTCGTGTTCGAGTGCAACGACGGCTATCTGAACGACATCCAGGCGTTCGCGGTGACGGCCGCGCATCACGACGAAGCCTGCAATACCGCGGCGCGAGATTTCGCACGTGGCGCGGCAGGCGCCGGGCGCGGGATGTCGTGTTTCGACCTGAAGGGCGGGATCGGCTCCGCGTCGCGCGTGGCCGTCGCGGCCGGCAGGCCGTATACGGTCGGCGCGCTGGTGCTCGCGAATTTCGGCCGGCTGCCGATGCTGATGCTCGGTGGCGTGCCGGTCGGACGGATCGTCGCGCAGCGGCGTGCCGCAGCGGACGCTCAGCCGACGCACGCGGCGCCGCCCGAGCAAGGCTCGATCATCCTGCTGCTCGCGACCGATGCGCCGCTCGACGCGCGGCAACTGTCGCGGCTCGCGCGCCGCGCGGGCGCGGGGCTCGCCCGCACCGGCTCGGTCTACGGGCATGGCAGCGGCGACATCGCGCTCGCCTTTTCCACCGCGTACACGATCGCGCACGATGCGTCGACCGTCGCGCTGCCGGCCCTCGTGGCCGATGCGGCGCTCGATCCGCTGTTCATGGCCGCGGCCGAAAGCGTCGAGCACGCGATCGCCGACGCGCTGCTGCAGGCCGTGACCGTGACCGGCCGCGACGGCCACGTACGGCAATCGCTGCGCGATGCGGTGCCCGAGCTCGAGCGGTTATTCAACGCAGGCAACGAAGGACGTCCGAGCCATTCATGAAGATTCTGATCTCGACCGACATCGAGGGTGTCGCCGGCGTGTTCGCCCTCGAGCAGACGCGTGCCGGCAATCCGGAATACGAACGTGCGCGCCGCTGGATGACCGCCGAGGCGAACGCGGCGATCGAAGGCGCGTTCGCCGGCGGCGCGCAGGCCGTCTGGGTCAACGATTCGCACGGCAGCTTCCGCAATCTGCTGCCCGACGGGCTCGATGCCCGCGCCCGCGTCGTGCTCGGCAAGCCGCGCACGCTGGGGATGATGGCAGGCCTCGAGCAGCAGCCCGACCTCGTGTTCATGATCGGCTTTCATGCGAAGTCGCAGACGCGCGGCGTGCTTGCGCACACCATCAACAGCTTCGCGTTCACGCAGGTGTGGCTGAACGGCGTCGAACTCGGCGAAGCCGGGCTGTACGGCGCGCTGGCGCGCGAATACGGCGCGCACGTCGCGCTGGCGTCGGGCGACGACGTATTCGCCGAGGAAACCCGGCCGCTGTTTCCGGACGCGCGTTTCGAGACGGTCAAGACGGCCGGCGGCGCATCGAGCGGCGACACGCTCACGCCGGCCGCGTCCTGCGCGCGCATCGCGACCGCCGCACGCGAAACGGTCGCGCATGCGCTGTCGTCCGGCTGGCGTGCGGGCGCGCACCGGCCCGCGCCGGCCGCTTGCACGCTGCGCGTGCAGACGGCCGCGCTCGCCGATCTGTTCTGCGTGCTGCCGTCGCTCGAGCGGGTCGATGCGGTGACGCTGCGCTTCGACGGGCCGTCGGTCGAGCACGTGGTGCGCACGCTGAACAGCCTGTCGGCCATGTCGTTCATGCTGCGGTGATGCGTGCCGACCGGAGGCCGCCGATGCGCGGCGCGTCACGCACCGGGCGCGCGGTCTGCCGCCGTGTCGAGCAGGAACGCTTCCATCGCGGCGACCAGCGCGAGCGGGGTTTCGTTCATCGGGTAATGACCGGCATTGCGCAGCACGTCGACGGTCGCGTGCGGATAGCGCCGCAGATAGGTGCGCGCCATCAGCGCCGCGTCGAACGCCGGATCGTGTTCGCCGATCAGCACCTTCACCGGATGGCGGCCCGTGATCTCGTCGGTGAAATCCGTGTCGGCCCACGCGCGGAAGTACGCGCCGAACGCGTGCGGCGACGAACAGGATGCCGAATACGCGGCTTTCCACTCGACCCAGGCGGCGGGCAACCGGCCGCCGGTGCTGCGATCGATGATGGTGCGGCGATCGGCGAGCTGGTCGGCGGCGCGTTCGAATAGCGCGCGTCGCGCGGCGTCGAACGGCAGGCCGCCGCACGGCACCGGCGCGATCGGCACCAGCGCGCGTACCCGGTCGGGCGCCATGGCGGCGACCTTCTCGATCGCCATGCCGCCCATCGAGTGGCCGACGAGGCTGAACGTGCGCCAGCCGAGCGCGTCGGCGAGGGCGAGCGTGTCGGCGGCGATTTCGGCGATCGAGTACGCGCCGTGCGCGCCGCGCATGCCGCCGTAGCCGCGGTAGTCCATGAACACATAGGTGAAGCGTTCGTGCGACAGCCACGTCTCGACGGGCTCGAACGCACGCGCGTCGCCGAACCAGCCGTGCAGCACGAGAACAGGGTGGGGGCCGTCCCCCACGCGATGAAACGTATTGGGCATCTCCGCTCCGAAGAAGTCGCTATCCGGCCGATTCGGCCGTCGGGTCTTGCGGCCATCCGGTCGCGCAAGCGTGGAGCGGATCGTAGACCGATCGAAGGTGACCCGCCTTCGATATCGGGTCATTCATGATGGAATTCGGGCCTTGAGAAATACGCTGCTGGATCCCTACGAAGACATTCCCCGTAGCGTCGTGGTGACCGCCAACGACTACGCGGCGGGCACGACGTTTCCGGAGCACGCGCACCGGCGCGGGCAGTTCGCGTTCGCGTCGCGCGGCACGATCAGCGTGTCGACGCCGCACGGCCGCTGGCTGGTGCCGCCGCAGCGCGCGTGCTGGGTGCCGGCCGGCGTGCGGCACGAAATGACGATGACCGGGCCGGTCACGATGCTCAACACGTTCGTGTCGGACGACACGGCCGAGGCCGCGGGGCTGCCGGACCAGTGCGGCGTGTACGGCGTGTCGCCGCTCCTGCGGCAACTGATCGACGATGCGATCGACCTGCCGGCGATGTATGACGTCGACGGCCGGGCGGGCAAGCTGATGGCGCTGCTGGTCGCGGAAATCGCGACGATGCCGCGGCTGTCGCTGCACGCGCCGCTGCCGGCCGACGCGCGCCTCGCGAAGATCTGCCGGCATCTGTTCGCGTCGCCGTCGATCGCGGCCGATCTCGACCAGGTGGCGACCGACGCGGGCGTGAGCCGGCGCACGTTTACGCGGCTGTTCCGCGCGCAGACCGGCGTGAGTTTCGCCGCCTGGCGTCAGCAGGTCTGCATGCTGGCGGCGATTACCCGCCTGAGCGACGGTCAGCCGGTGACGCGGGTCGCGTTCGATCTGGGCTATGCGAGCGCGAGCGCCTTTACGTCGGCGTTTCGCCGCATCCTCGGCGAAACGCCGAGCCGGTATCTGGAGGTTCGCCGCTAGCCGGAGCGGAGGCGGCGGCGAGTGCGGCGGCGTGCTCCGGTCGCGGACGAAAAAAACGCGTCTGCCAGGTTTCGGTCAGACGCGCTTGAAGGCACTCGGTCAGAAAAATCCGCGCTCAGGCAGCGGGGCAGTGTTCGCGCATTGCGGGTGAAATTGTTGCCTGTTCCGATTCAATCCCGTCGGTGTCGGGCGGATAGCAAAGCATACGCCGTGTAACGCGCAAACGATATCGTGCGGGCCCGACGATTCATGTGCTGTCGCAGCATGCGTTTCAATCGCGCGTTTGATGCCGGAGGCGGGAGCAGTCAACCAAGGGCGTCGGCCGTCCCGATCGGGCGTGCTGCGGCACGGCATCGAATGTGGGGGCCCGAAAGCGAAAACCGCCGCACGACGCGATGCCTGTCGGTATCGCGCCACACGGCGGTTCGGTGCGGGCAGCCGGCGTGCGCCGGCTCACGCGTCACACGTCGAAGAACACGGTCTCGTCCGGCCCCTGCATGCGGATATCGAAGCGGTACACGACGGGCCGGCCCGGTGGCGCGTCGCGCTTCGCGACGAGCGTCGCGCGGCGTTCGGCCGGCACGAGGTTCAGCACCGGATCGGCCGCGTTCGCCGCGGCTTCGTCGTCGAAATACACGCGGGTGAACGCGTGGGTCAGGATCCCGCGCATCATCACGGTCACGTTGATGTGCGGCGCTTCGTCGGCGGCGGCGCGGCCCGGCTTGACCGTCTGGATAACGAAGCGGTGCTGCGCATCGGTGCCCGTGCCGACGCGTGCGAAGCCCGTGAAGCCGGACTTCGCGATGTCGTCGCGCGACGCGGGATAGCGGCCCGCGCCGTCCACCTGCGTGAATTCGAGCACCGCGTCGCTGACGACGTTGCCGTCGCCGTCGAACACCTGTCCGACCAGCAGCACGTGCTCGCCTTCGGCGTCGGGCGTGGCGATCACCGGCGTGAACAGGCTCTTCAGGTCGTAGTCGTATTGCTGCGGGCACAGGCCGTACGCGAAGTACGGGCCGACCGTCTGCGAAGGGGTTTGCTTCAGCGTCGTCATGGTTCAGCGCTCCATCGGGGTGGCGTCGCGGCCGCGCAGCACGATGTCGAATTCGTAGCCGAGCGCATAGCCTTCTTCGGTGATGTCCATCGAGAAGCGCGAGATCAGGCGGTCACGCGCCGCTTCCGGCGTGCCCTGGAAGATCGGGTCGTACGCGAGCAGCGGATCGCCGGGGAAGTACATCTGCGTGACGAGGCGCGAGCCGAAGTAGTCGCCGAACAGCGAGAAGTGGATGTGATTCGGGCGCCATGCGTTCGGATGGTTGCCCCACGGATACGCGCCGGGCTTGATCGTCAGGAAGCGGTAGCGGCCTTCGGCGTCGGTCATGCAGCGGCCTGCGCCGAGGAAGTTCGGGTCGAGCGGCGCGTCGTGCTGGTCGACCTTGTGCACGTAGCGGCCGGCCGCGTTCGCCTGCCATACCTCGACGAGCGTGTTGCGCACGGGCTTGCCGCCTTCGTCGAGCACGCGGCCGGTGACGACGATGCGCTCGCCGAGCGGTTCGCCGTTCTTCACGGCGTTCTTCGTCAGGTCGTGGTCGAGCGCGCCGAGATCGTCGGTGCCGTAGACGGGCACGTACTGGTCGCGCAGCTTTTCCTTCAACGGGATCAGCGGGCGGGTCGGGCCGCGCTTGACCGACGAACGGTACTCGGGGTGGATATACGCGGGATGCGACGGCCAGTCGCGCGGCGTGAGGATCGTGGGGGAATCCATCGGGCGTCTCCTGTCAGGTATTTCGCGAAGTGGATGGCAAGACTTTAGCCAATCCGGAAAGTTATGCAAAATGACCTTTTTTCGCGAATCGCATAACCGTTCGTTATGTTCGGCGGCGCCCATGGAAATCCGCCGGACAGCGGCGTGATCGCGTTGCTGCCCGGCGACCGGAGTCCATGCGCGGCGGCGTCATGCGTGACGCCGCGCCGAATGCTTGGGCGTTTCCGGAAAGTTATGCAAAATGGCGTGATATCACCATTCGCATAACCGCCCGTTATGAATAACCGTATCGCCGACGGCCGCGTCAAATTCCGGCACCTGCAGTGTTTTCTCGCGGTCGCGCAGTTGGGCGGCGTGCAGAAGGCGGCCGAAAGCCTGTCGATCACGCAGCCGGCCGTGTCGAAGACGATCGCCGAACTGGAGTCGATCCTCGGCGTGAAGTTGTTCGAACGCGGGCGGCACGGCGCGCAGCCGACCCGCGAAGCCCAACTGTTCATCCCGCACGCGAACGCGTGCGTGCTGGCGCTGCGGCAGGGTGTCGGGCTGCTCGCGCGCGAAGGCGGCGCGGCCGCGGCGACGCTCGAAATCGGCATGCTGCCGACGGTCGCGGCATCGCTCGCGCCCGCGCTGATGAAGGCGCTGACCGCACGCTGGCCGCGCATCGTGGTGCGGATCGCGACGGCTGCCAATACCGAGCTGCTGGAGCGTCTGAAGGCAGGGGCGATCGAATGCGCGATCGGGCGCCTGTCGGAGCCGGAACGGATGATCGGGCTCGCGTTCGAGCAGCTGTACAACGAACCGCTCGTCGCGGTCGTGCGCGCCGGCCATCCGCTGCTGGCGAGTGCCGCGCCGGCCGCCGAGCTCGCGCGCTATCCGGTCGTGCTGCCGCCGTTCGGCACGCTGATCCGCCAGTCGGCCGAGCAACTGCTCGGCGCGTGCGGCGCGCCGCCGCTTGATTCGTTCATCGAGGTGCTGTCGGTGTCGGTCGCGCGTGCGCTCACGCTCGAGAACGACGCGGTCTGGTTCGTGCCGCTCTATGCGGCCGAATACGACTTGTCGGCCGGCGCGCTCGCGCGGCTGCCGCTGCCTTCCGCGGGCACCGACGAGCCGGTCGGGCTCGTGCTGCGCACCGATGCGCAACCGTCTCCCGTCGCCCGGACGCTGATCGACGCCGTGCGCGACATCGCGCAGGCGCGGTTCGCCGATGCGCACACCCATCGCGCCCCCCGTAGCGCGCGCAAGCCGGCTCGCCGCCAGCGTCGAGACGCCGGGCAGGGCGTGGATGGATGACGTCCGGCTGCCGCTCACTCACCGTCATTCGTTAGCCATCCGGTCAGTAGCGGGTGTCGTCGTGCTTGGCGTATCGTACCTTTTTTGATACACTCGATGACACGACGATGGCGAGACAGCAGATTCAGATCACGCTCGACGTGCGGTTCTCCCGCACCGCGCGTGGCAACGAGCCGGTGCGCGAATGGCTCACGGCGCTCGGGCAGGTCGAGCGCAGGGTGATCGGCGAAGAGATCAAGACCGTTCAACTCGGCTGGCCGCTCGGCATGCCGCTGGTCCGGAAGATGTCGCAGGATCTGTGGGAAATCCGCGTGATGTTGCCGCAGCGAAGCGCGCGCGCTGTTCACGGTCGTCGGCGACACGATGGTGCTGCTGCACGCGTTCTTCAAGCAGTCGCAGGCCACGCCGTCCGACGATCTCGACGTGACCGTCGCGCGGCTGAAAGCGCTGACGCGCGCCATCTGAATTCCTCCGGCTGCGCCGGCACATGCGATCGGCGATGTGCCGGCCGGCCACGCCATGCACTGGAGTACCCATGACGACCACGAACAACCCGCATATCGGCAGCGATTTCGACAGCTTCCTCGAGGACGAAGGCCATCTCGAAGCGGCCACCGCCACCGCGATCAAGCGCGTGATCGCGTGGCAGATCGGCCAGGAAATGAAGGCGCAGCACATCACGAAGACCGCGATGGCCGCGCGGATGAAGACCAGCCGCGCCGCGCTCAACCGGCTGCTCGACGAAACCGACACGAGCCTCACGCTCGCGACGCTCGCGAGCGCGGCCACCGCACTCGGCAAGCGGCTCAGCTTCGAACTGGTGCCGGCCTGACGCCCGCGGCGCAGCGGTGCGCGGCCGGTTCGCGGTGTGCCGGCGCAGCGCGGCGAGCGCCCGTTTGCTCGTCCGCACACGGGCGCCGGCACGCGATCACGTGCGTCGCCCGGCCATCCGCAGATAAAGCAGCGCACCGCCCGCAAGCAGCAGCGGGCACAAGATGAACCACCCCGTCGTCAGGAACAGCCCGGCGACGGCGACCAGCGAAATCCACGCGCAGCGATATGCGATGCCGCCGCGCGGCAGCAGTTTCAGCGCGGCCGCCGCGCCGAGCCCGTACACCATCACGAAGCATCCGGACGTGACGAGCACGAGCGGCTTCGGCCCGACGTCCGAGAGCGTCGTCGCGGCCAGCGCGACGACGGCCAGCACCGCGATCACGCCAAGACTTCGGCGCGGCACGCCGCCGACCTGGCTGCCTTGTGCGAGCCACGCAGGCAGTGCGCCGTCGCGCCCGAGCGCTGCGCCGAGCTTCGCCGCGCCCGCGAAATACGCATTCATCGTGCCGAGCGTGAGCAGCAGCGCGGCCGCTGCCGCCAGCACCTGCGCGTGACCGCCGATGCCGCCCGCGATCAGTTCCGCGAGCGGCGCACCCGACGCGCCGGCCGACGGCCCGAGCACCGTGACGCTCGCGGCCGCGACCGACAGATACAGAAAGCCGACGACCACGACCGCGATCCCGGCCGAGCGCGGCATGTCGTGCGCGGGCCGTCGGAACTCTGCCGCGAGGTGCGTGATCGCTTCCCAGCCCGCGAAGCTCCACACGAGCAGTGCGGCAGCCTGGCCGACCGCGAGCCAGCCATGCGGCGCGAACGGATGCAGGTTCACCGTGCTTGCATGCGGCGCGGACGCGAGCACGGCGGCCAGCAGCAGCGTGACGAGCAGCGCCGACAGCACGAGCTGCATGCGGCCCGACACCGTGACGCCGAACGCATTCGCGGCCGACACCGTAGCGATCAGCGCGGCAGCCGTGACGATCACCGTGACGTGTCCGCCGCCCGTGACGGCGGCGACGTACGCGCCGCCGAACATCGCGGCGGCCGGCGCACCGGCCGGCACCGCGAAATAGAAACACCAGCCGACGATTGCCGCGGCCTTCGGCCCGAATGCGCGTCGCGCGTAGGTCGATACGCCGCCCGCGTCCGGATAGCGCGCGCCGAGTGCGGCGAAGGTGGCGGCAAGCGGCCCCGACAGCACGACGAGCGCGGCCCACGCCAGCAGCGATGCAGGGCCTGCAACCTCGGCCGCGAGCGCGGGCAACGCAATGACGCCGGTGCCGAGCACCGCGCCGATATACAGCGCGGCGCCCTGGAAAATCGTCAGCGAGCCCGCGTGATGAACGGCGGGCGAATCGGCATGCGAGGGCATGAAAGGCAGTCTCCTGAAGGCTCGTTATGGGCACGCTCGGGCGCGCAATGAATCGTTCGATGCTACCCGAACGTACGCGGTGCTGCCGCGCGGCGTTTAGTAGTCCGCGATGTGCCGTGTGTCAGCCGATGTCAGGAGTCAGTGGCGGCGTGCGAGCCGCAGGCGCGCATCCTCGCGCGCGGCAGGCGGCAGCTCGGGCGCGTAATGGAACGTGCCCGCCACGAGCGACGCGACCGGCACGCCGTCGCGGAACAGCACGCGATTGCCGGCCAGCGCGGGCACCTTGTCGCCGGGCAACAGCGTGCCGGCAAGGTTCAGCGGATCGGCGCCCGTCACGCACACGTACTGGCCGTCGCCCGGTTGGCGACGCAGCTCGCGCAGGACCGGGATCGCTTCCGGCAGCGCGAACTGCTCGCCCGCGAGCCCCGCGACGAAGCGGCCGCCGCGAATCTCGCCGCGCGCTTCGAGGCGTTGCAGCACCCGCACGAGTTCGCGCCAGCTCGGCAGCCAGTCGGCTTCGCGTTCGAGCAGCCGCCAGAACACCACGCCATAGCGGCGCAGCAGCGTCCACGCGATGTGTTCGAGCGCATCGGGATCGATCGCGGGCGCACCGCGCTTCGGTGCCGGGGTTGGCGCATCGTCCGGCGCCGACATGCGTTGCACGAGCGCCCAGCGGCCGGCGTCGTCCATCCCGCCGATCAGCGCGCCACCGCGCCGCGTGCGCGGCGCATAGGTCGCGCTGCGCTTGACCGCGGGCTTCAACAGCGCGCGCAACCCGGCGAAGCTGTCTGCATTCACGAGGCCGGCCGACACGAGTTCGCCGAGCGCCTGCTCGAGTTCGACCGGCAGCATGTGCAGTTCGTCGAGCAGCGCGTCGAAGAACATCGCGCCGTGTGCGGCAAGTGCATCGCGCACCTGCGTCGCACGCGCGGATAGCGCCGGCTGCGCGTCCGGGTCGCGCAGCGCCTGCCATGCGCCGAGGTGGCGGCGCGGCAGCAGCACGATCGGCGTCGTTTTCACGGGCGTGCCGGCCGCGCGCGCCGGCGCGCCGATGCGGGTCCACACGAGTTTGCCCGAGCGGCACAGCTCGTCGAGGCCGCCGGCCGTGTAGTCGGTCAGGCGCGCGGGCAGCAGCGCGTCTTCCCATGCGCTCGCCGCGGCTTCGTAGCCTTCGAGCTGCTCGACGACGGCCGCGAGCGCGTCGCGGCCCGTGCCGCGCGTGTCGGGCGTCAGGTGCTGCCAGTGGAACAGGAAGCGCATGAAATCGGCGCGCTCGACCGGCTCGATCTCGCGGCGCAGCCGCTTGACCGTGTAGCGATGAATGCGCGCGAGCAGGTGGCGTTCGCACCATTCGTCGGTCGTGGCGCCCGGCGTGAAGCGGCCATGCATCACGTAGCCTTCGCGCTCCAGTGCGGCGAGCGCGGTCGCGATCGCCGCGGACGGCAGGCCGAGCGGCTGCGCGATGGCGTCGAGCGTCGATGGCCCGAAGCCGGTGAGCCGCGCGCGGATCACGTCGACGAGCGCGGCATCGGCTTCCCAGGGTTGCGCGCAGGCGGCCGGCACCTTCAGCGCGGGCACGACGCGTGCATTGGGATGCAGCGCGCGCATGCAGACCAGCCGTTCGACCGGCACCCACAGCACGGCGCCGTCCGGCGTGACGAGTTGCGTCGCACGACGGCGCTCGGCCAGTTCCGCGAGCCGTTCGGGCCAGCCTTCGTGCGCGTGCGCTTCGCCGTCGGCGACGCACGCGAGCGTGAGCAGGGCGTCGTGCATTTCGTCGGCATCGCGTACGAGCGGCCACGCTTCGTCGCGCACCGCATCGATGGCATCGGCGTCGAGCGCGCCGAGATCGTCGGCCGATTCGGGATCGCTCCAGCGGCGCGACTGCACGGCCTGCGTGCGGCGCTCCTCGAGCGGCGCGTCGTCGAGGAACGCATAGGGCTTCGCGTTCAGGATCTCGGCCGCGAGCGGCGACGGCGCGGGCAGGTCGCGCGCGATCAGTTCGATCGCGCCGCTTTCGATCCGGCGCAGCAGCGCGAGCCAGCCGTCGGTATCCATCGCGTCGTGCAGGCAATCGTCGAGCGTCTGGTCGACGAGCGGATGGTGCGGGATCTCGCGTTCGCCGACGACGTTCTCCACGCACGCGACCTGGTCGGGGAACACGGTCGCGAGCAGGTCGTCGCTCTTCATCCGCTGCAGTTGCGGCGCGGTGCGCCGGCCGCCGGTGAAGCGCGGCAGCGCGAGCGAGGTCGTCGCGTTCCAGCGCCAGCGCACGCCGAACATCGGTGCGTCGAGCAGCGCCTGCACCAGCACGTGCTCGGCGCTCGCCGAGCGCAGGTAGCGCCACACTTCGTCGAGCGCGAAGCTGTGCGCGAGCGACAGCGAAAGAATGATCGCGTCGTCGGTCGCGGCGGCCTGCAGCTCGAAATTGAACGTGCGGCAGAAGCGCTTGCGCAGCGCGAGCCCCCACGCGCGGTTGATACGGCTGCCGAACGGCGAATGGATCACCAGCTGCGTGCCGCCCGATTCGTCGAAGAAGCGCTCCATCACGAGCGTGTCCTGCGTCGGCAGGGCGCCGAGCGCCGCGCGCGTGCGCGCGAGGTAGTCGGCGATCTGGCGGGCCGCGTCGGGCGACAGGCGGAGATCGTCGACGAGCCAGCGCAGCGCCGGCGCGAGGCGGCTTGCGGGCGGGGCGATCGCGGTGCCGCCGTTATCGCTGCGCGAGTCGGCCAACGCGTCGGCTTCGGCGGCCGCCTTGCCGGTTTTGCCGCGCGTGCCCGTCTTGCCCGCTGCGTCGTCGCTCGCGCGTTTGCGTGCTCCGGCCTCGGAGTGCCGATCGCCTTCGGCGAACAGCCCGTCGAGCCGCGCCCGCAGCCGGCCGACCGCCGCCGACAGCTCGTCGCTGCGCCCGAGCCCCTCGCCGAGCCAGAACGGAATGCCCGGCGCTTGACCTTGCGCGTCCTCGACGCGCACACGGCCGGTTTCCACGCGAATGATCCGGTAAGACTGGTTGCCGAGCTGGAACACGTCGCCCGCGAGGCTCTCGACCGCGAAATCCTCGTTGACGGTGCCGACCTGGATACCCTGCGGTTCGAGCAGCACCGCGTAGTCGGCCATGTCGGGAATCGTGCCGCCCGACGTCGTCGCGGTCATCATCGCGTTGCGGCGCCCGCGCACCGTGCCGCCGACCACGTCGCGATGCAGGTACGCACCACGCACGCCGCGGCGGCTAGTGAAGCCTTCGGCGAGCATCTTCATCACGTCGTCGAAGCGTTCGCGCGACAGGCGTGCGTAGGGCGCCGCGCGCGTGAAGCTCGCGTACAGCGCGTCCTCCTGCCATTCCGCGCAGGCGACTTCGGCGACGATCTGCTGCGCGAGCACGTCGAGCGGTGCCTCGGGAATCCGCAACGTGTCGAGCTCGCCGCGTTGCACGCAATCGAGCAGCGCCGCGCATTCGACCAGCTCGTCGCGCGACAGCGGGAACAGGCGGCCCTTCGGCACGCCGCCGACATGGTGCCCCGAGCGTCCGACACGCTGCAGGAACGGTGCGATCCCGCGCGGCGAACCGACCTGGCACACGAGATCGACGTCGCCGATGTCGATGCCGAGTTCGAGCGACGCGGTCGCGACCAGCAGCTTCAGCTCGCCGCGCTTGAGCCGCTGTTCGGCGTCGAAGCGATGCTCCTTCGCGAGACTGCCGTGGTGGGCGGCGATCGCGTCCTTGCCGAGACGGTCGGCGAGATGGCGCGCCATGCGTTCCGCGGTGCGCCGCGTGTTCACGAACACGAGCGTCGTGCGATGCGCGGCGGCAAGCGCGGCGATCCGGTCGTACACCTGTTCCCACACGTCGGTCGCCATCACCGGCTCGAGCGGCACGTTCGGCAGTTCGAGCGCGAGGTCGCGTTCGCGGGTGTGACCGGTATCGACGATCGTGCAGTCGCGCGGCGCATCGGCCGGGCCGCCGACCAGGAAGCGCGCGACCGCGTCGATCGGTTTCTGCGTGGCCGACAACCCGATGCGCGGCAACGCGCGGCCCGTCAACGCGTCGAGGCGTTCGAGCGACAACGCGAGGTGGCTGCCGCGCTTGGACGACGCAAGCGCGTGGATCTCGTCGACGATCACCGAACGCACGCTCGACAGCATTTGCCGCCCCGACGTGGACGACAGCAGCACGTACAGCGATTCGGGCGTCGTCACGAGGATGTGCGGCGCGCGCTTGCGCAGCGCCGCGCGTTCGGCCTGCGTGGTGTCGCCGGTTCGCACGGCGGTGCGGATCGCCGGCACCGGCAGGCCGAGCTGCGCGAGCGAGTCGGCGATGCCGGCGAGCGGCGCGTCGAGGTTCACGTGGATGTCGTTCGACAGCGCCTTCAGCGGCGACACATAGACGACGAGCGTCGCGTCGGGCAGCGCGCCGTCGTGCGCGAGCGCATCGCGCACGAGGTCGTCGAGTGCGCACAGGAACGCGGTGAGCGTCTTGCCGGAGCCGGTCGGCGCGGCGACGAGCGTCGACCGGCCGGCCTTGATGTGCGGCCATGCGAGTGCCTGCGCGCCGGTCGGCGCGGCAAACGTGCGGCGGAACCACGCGGCGACGGCCGGGTGGAACACGTCGAGCGCGTGTGCGGGGCGGGTGGCTGTGACGTCCATCGGAGCGTTGAAATGGGGTGCGAGCGCGCGGGCGGCCGCGTGCGAATCGTCAGTGTGCCAGACGTCGCGTGCGCGTGCCGGGCACCGCGCGCGGCGGGAATGCGCGCGCCGGAGATTCAGATGAGGCGCGGCGCCGGCATTTCAACGGGCGTGCGTGCGTAACGGAACCCGCTCGTTCGCGGGTGCTGGATCGAGGAGAGAAGGAAGTCGGGTTCGACGCGCGCCGGGCGGGTGCGGAGCACGAGTCGTGACGACATGTATCGGCGCGCGACTATGCGCTACGACGTGTCACTACACGCGATGCAGCCAGCCGAGCCAGTGTTCGAGGAACGGCGCGCGCGTCCACAGCGATTGCGCGAGCCACAGCGTGCCGCCCCAGGCGGCGGCCACGACGATCAGGTCGCAATGTCCGCTGTTCCACAGGTTCAGCGAATGGCGCCGCCAGATCCACGGCACGCCGAGCGGATTCGGCCAGTCGGCGAGCAGGTGCATCACGCCGCCGCACGCGAAGCCGAACAGCGGCGCCGCCCACAGCGGATGCGGATGATGCGTGAGCCCGTGCCAGCCGAGCGCGAGCAACGCGATCCAGCCGATGCCCCAGTGCGTGATGGTGCGGTGCGTGATCCACAAGCGGCGCTTGCGGGTCCACCACGCGACTTCGAGCCAGTCGGGCGCGGTGCCGCCCGCGACGCCGGCCGCGAACGCGGCGAGCAGGCCCGCGTGCCAGGGGCCGGTCGCGCCGGTTTGCGCGACGAGGACGGCGGCGGCGACGCCGGCCGCGAAGCCGGACGCGTGATGCGCATTGTGTGATGCCATAGGAAACGAGACGAAGAAGCGTGAAGCGGCCGCGGACGAGCGCGAACGATCGGGCGCGAAAGCGGGGCGCTATCTTCTCAGATCGGCCTGCTCAGCGGGCGGTTCGATCGCATTTTTTTACATGTGCCGGAGCCGCGCATGCGGCGCGTGCCGTGATTTCCGATCGCGCGGGTGCGCTGCGAATCCGCCGCATGCCATTTCGACTGATCCGCCGGCTCATTTTTTGCTCCGCCGTGTGACCGACCGTACACGATCCACGGCAATTCGTAGTGTGCCGCGAGTTTTCCGGCCGCATTCCCCGATTCACTACGAAACCGGCATAGGGCTGACCGTGCGCCAGCGGCTATAAGCGGATCAGGGGCTATTTCCAGCCCGCCGGAGACCTACATGGGGGACATGCAATGTCTATGCTGAATCGCTTCAAATCATCCGCCGTCGTGCTCGCGACGATGGCCGGCATCGGCTTCCTGCCGAACACGCCGGCCTACGCGAAAGGGCCGCAGCCGGCGGTCCTGACGAGCTCGGCGGTTGCGGTGGCCGACAAGTACAGCGCGGACGCCGCGGAGCGGATCTTCAAGGAAGGCGGCAACGCGATCGACGCGGCCGTCGCGATCGCGTTCACGCTTGCGGTTACATACCCGGAAGCCGGCAACATCGGCGGCGGCGGTTTCATGACGATCTACAAGGACGGCAAGCCGTATTTCATCGACTATCGCGAGCGCGCGCCGCTCGCCGCGACGAAGGACATGTATCTCGACAAGGACGGCAACGTCGTCAAGGGCATGAGCCTGTACGGCCCGCGCGCGGCCGGCGTGCCGGGTACGGTCGCCGGCATGTGGGAAGCGCAGAAGCGTTTCGGCAAGCTGAAGTGGAAGCAGGTGCTCGCGCCGGCGATCCACTATGCGCGCGACGGCTTCGTCGTCGACGAGCAGCTGGCGCAGCGCGGCGTCGACGCGTCGAAGGAATTCGGCGGCAAGACCAACTTCGACAAGTACTTCGCGTCGATGAAGGCCGGCACGAACTTCAAGCAGCCCGATCTCGCGGCGGTGCTCACGCGCATTGCGGATGGCGGCGCGGAAGGATTCTACAAGGGCAAGACGGCCGAGTTGATCGCCGCGTCGATGAAGACCGGCGACGGCAACGGGCTGATCACCACCGAGGATCTCGCGCAATACCGCGCGGTGTGGCGCCAGCCGGTGCAGGCGAAGTGGAACGGCTATGACGTGATCACCGCGCCGCCGCCGAGCTCGGGCGGCATCGGCCTCGTGCAGCTGCTGAAGATGAAGGCCGATCTCAAGCAGGAGTTCGAGGGCGTGAAGCTCAACTCGCCGCAATACATCCACCTCGTCGCGGAAATCGAGAAGCGCGTGTTCGCGGATCGCGCGCAGTATCTCGGTGACCCCGACTTCTACAAGGTGCCGGTCGCGCAGCTGACCGATGACGCGTATATCGCGAAGCGCGCGGCGGAGGTCAATCCGAAGGAACCGTCGGACACGAAGAGCGTGCAGCCGGGCCTCGGCACGTCGATGCCGGAGAAGGCGGAGACGACGCACTTCTCGGTCGTCGACAAGTGGGGCAACGCGGTGTCGAACACGTACACGATCAACGGCTATTTCGGTTCGGGGGTGGTCGCCGACGGTACCGGGATCGTGCTGAACGACGAGATGGACGACTTCTCCGCGAAGCCGGGTGTCGCGAACATGTTCGGCGTCGTCGGCAGCGACGCGAACGCGATCGAGCCGAAGAAGCGTCCGCTGTCGTCGATGTCGCCGACGATCATGACGAAGGACGGCAAGGTGTCGCTCGTGATCGGCACGCCGGGCGGCTCGCGGATCTTCACGTCGATCTTCCAGGTGATCAACAACATCTACGACTTCAGGATGCCGTTGAAGGAGGCCGTCGGCGCGATGCGTTTCCACCATCAGCTGCTGCCGCCGAACACGATCTTCTGGGAGCCGTACCACCCGATCGAAGGCGAACTCGCGAAACAGATCGAGGCCCGCGGCTACACGCTGACGGGGCAGGACTTCAGCGGCGACATCCAGGTGATCAAGATCGACGGCAGGACGCCGGAGGCGATGGCCGATCCGCGTGGGCGCGGGGTCACGCGGATCATTCGGTGACGTCGAGTAGCGGGTGAGTGACGCGTGCGCGAAAGCGGTCGCGCACGCGGTTCCGCGGCCGGCATGCAGTCCGGTGCCGGGCGGGTAGCCGCGTCGGATGGCTCGGACGCGCGGTGCAACGCGCTCAGGCGGTGGCGCGGATGAATCCGGCGATCCGGTCGGTCACCGCGTCGGGCGCATCCTCGAAGCAATAGTGCCCGACGCCGGCCAGCCGCTCGACGGGCGCCGACGGAAACAGCGCAGTGAACAGCGGCAGGAAGTGCTCGGCGCCGAGGGTGCGATCGGCGTCTCCCCAGATCGCGAGCGCGGGCTTGTCGCGTATCGCGCGTACCGCTGCAGCATCGGGCTCCTCGAACCGGTGCATGCCGTCGGCAAATCCGCGCGCCCATCCGATCGCGCCGATACAGTCGGCCGGTTGCGCGAACGGCGCACCGTATGCGGCGATCCAGGTATCGTCGATGACGGCATGATTCTCGAAACCGTTGAGCTTCAGCGTACTCAGGATGTTGAAGCCTAGCTGCCCGAGCACCGTTTCGAGTGTGTCGTCTGCCGCCGCGCGCACGATCCACTGGAACCACGGTGCGTCGCGACCGTTCGCGGTCACGCGCTCGACCAGATCGGGCTGGCCGAACGGCGTCGGCCCGTTCGCCGACACGATGCGCCGGATCCGGTCAGGGTGCCGCGCGGCGAGCCCCATGCCGACCGGGCCGCCGAAGTCGTGCATCACGAGCGTCAAGCGCTCGAGGTCGAGCGCGAGAACGAAGCGCTCCAGGTTGTCGATATGGTCCTGCAACCCGTAGTTGCGATCCTGCGGCGTCGCGCTTTTGCCGAATCCCATGTGGTCGGGCACGACGATGCGGTGTGTCGGGCTCAGTGCCGCGATCAGGTGGCGGAACAAGTAACCCCACGTGGGTTCGCCATGCAGGCACAGAACCGTTTCGCCGTCGCGCGGGCCTTCATCCACGTAGTGCATCTGGAAACCGGGCGCGTCGCTGAAGTGCGGAGCGAATGGAAAGGTGCCGTCGAACGTGGCATCGGATGAAATCATCGAGCGCTCCTTCGTATGGTCGTGGATAGTGGTTTCATGTTGAAACCATTTGGAGCGTAGGACATGAGGTTTCAAGTTGCAACTGAATGAATGATCAGGACACGGTCGAACGCCTCGACGACGGGATGACTTCAGGTAAGAAAAATCGAAAATTCGGCAATTTTTGGCATCGAAATGCATGACCAGACTAACCCCGACTAACCAATTCCGATGAGGAACCCGGTTTCGTTCGTGCTCCTCGAACAATGGACGCACGGCGATTGATTTTCAGTATTGTTGGTTTTATATTGAAACCTTCATTGCCCATGGCACCATCCGCCGTTCGACTTCCATCGATGACCAGACGAACCACCCACGAAGATTCCCCTTGCGGCGTTGCCCGCCCGCTGGATGCGATTGGCGACTGGTGGTCGCTGCTGATCGTCCGCGATGCATTCGACGGGCTGCGCCGTTTCGGCGAATTCCAGAAAAATCTCGGCCTGGCGAAGAACATCCTCGCCGCGCGTTTGCGCAACCTCGTCGCGCACGGAATCATGGACATGGTGCCGGCCGCGGACGGCGGCGCACATCACGAATACGTACTGACCGAAAAGGGGCGAGGCCTGTTTCCGCTGCTCGTCGCGCTGCGGCAGTGGGGCGAGGATTTCTTCTTCGAACCGGACGAGGCGCACGTGCTTCTCGTCGACCGCAAGACCGGCTTGCCCGTCAGGAAACTGGAGCTTCGCTCGCAGGACGGCCGCGTGCTCGGGCCCGAGGACACGGTCGTGCTGCCGCCGCCCGGTTGATGCATCGCCAGCGGGCGGGCGTCACCGCGTCAGCGGCGCATGTGCGCTCCCGTTCTGCTCGGGAGCGGTTAGACCGCGTTCAAGTACGCTCTCGGCGAGCGCGGCCCGGATTCCGCTTCTGAGGGGCGGATCGACCCCTTTTTCATCAATTTGACGCGAGACGCTGGGATAATGGTGGTGTTTGGCTGCGCCAATTGAAGGAAGGAGGCCCCATGGGCGATAACGATACCCGCACCGAGTCCGACGACTTCACCGATACGGCATCGCTCGAATCGCGCCAGCGCCGTTTTGAGGAAGACCTCGTCGACGCGTACGACGAAGAACTCGAAATGGAGCTCGACGACCGCCGCTTCGACAACGACGAGGATCTGCTGTTCTCGCCGGAGCGCCGCGAAGCGCGCAAGCAGTATTTCCGCGAGCTGTTCCGGCTGCAGGGCGAACTCGTGAAGCTGCAGGACTGGGTCGTGAGCACGGGGCACCGGCTCGTCGTGATTTTCGAGGGGCGCGACGCTGCAGGCAAGGGCGGTGCGATCAAGCGCATCACGCAGCGCCTGAATCCGCGCGTGTGCCGCGTGGCGGCGCTGCCGGCTCCGAACAATCGCGAACGCACGCAATGGTATTTCCAGCGCTATGTCGCGCATCTGCCCGCCGGCGGCGAGATCGTGCTGTTCGATCGCAGCTGGTACAACCGCGCAGGCGTCGAGCGCGTGATGAATTTCTGCACCGACGACGAATACGAGGAGTTTTTCCGCTCGGTGCCCGAGTTCGAGAAAATGCTCGTGCGCAGCGGGATCCAGATCGTCAAGTACTGGTTCTCGATCACCGACCATGAGCAGGAGCTGCGCTTCCAGAGCCGGATCGAGGATCCGTTGAAGCAGTGGAAGCTGAGCCCGATGGATCTCGAGAGCCGCCGCCGCTGGGAAGCGTATACGGCCGCGAAGGAAGAGATGATGCTGCGCACGCACATCCCCGAGGCGCCGTGGTGGGTCGTGCAGGCGGTCGACAAGAAGCGCGCGCGCCTGAACTGCATCCATCACCTGCTGACCCAGGTGCCGTATCACGAGGTGCCGCGGCCGACGATCGATCTGCCTCAGCGCGAGCATCACGAGGACTACATTCGCCGTCCGACGCCGGACAGCATGATCGTCCCGGACGTTTATTGAGCGGTTCGGGTCGACTGCATCGACCACGGAGGCGCGCCGTGCAACGCGGCGCGCGTTAATCCCGGATCAGGAACGCGGCGCGGTCGCGCCCGGCGATCCAGGCGGGCGCACGACCGCGGCCGCTCCAGGTCGCGCCCGTCGCCGGATCGCGATATTTCGTGCCCATCGTGAACAGCTTTACGCGATCGCTGTAACCCTGCCCGAAGATTTCCCGCGCGGTCAGCGCATGGTCCGTCACGAGCTGGCGTACCTGCACCAGTGCCGCTTGGCGTTCGCGGCGGCGCGCCACCCGGATGCGTCGATCGAGTTCCGCGAGCTGGGCTTGCAGTTTTTGCAGTTGCATGCGTCCGATATCCCCGTAGCTGAATTCTGATTGTTGGCGATCGTTGGCGACGCGCGGTGTGCCGCATGTCTGCACGCCCGGCCAGGCGTTTGCAGGACGCGTCGCGAGGAACACGGAGGAGATTAAGCTTCGGCGCGCGGGTTTTCTATCGGACGCATCTGAATTTTCACGGGAATCTGTGTGAAACCCGTGGCGGCGAGGCCGGGCGGGTTGCCCGATCCTCACAGGTCGGGGAAGCCCGAGCGCCCCTGCGTCAGGTCGAACAGTTCGGTCTTCGCTGCTGCCTCGGCCGTTTCCGGCAGCTTGATCACGAGCTTCACCGTCATCCCGTACGCGCTGTCCACCAGCGCGTAACCCGCCTGCTCGATCCAGCGGCGCACCCGCGCTTCGTCCGGGTAGCCGATTTCGATCGCGATCCGCGTGTGGCGAATGCGTTCGACGCGCTCGGCGTCGAGCAGCGCCGACGCGATCGCATCCGTATAGGCGCGCACCAGGCCGCCCGCGCCGAGCTTCACGCCGCCGTAGTAGCGGACTACCGCGCCGAGCACGCCGTCGAGATCGTGATGACGCAGCACTTCGAGGATCGGTCGGCCGGCAGTGCCCGACGGTTCGCCGTCGTCGGACATGCCGGACTGGCCGCCGGCGAGCAGGGCCCAGCACACGTGGGTGGCCGCCGGGTGTTCGTCGCGCAGGCGCTGCAGCGCCTGCATCGCGGCATCGCGGTCCTCGACGGGGATCGCGAACGCGATGAAGCGGCTCTTGCGGATCTCGAGTTCCCGGGTGTACAGGGTGGCAAGCGAGTAAGTCATGTTCCGGGAAACGGTGAATGTATAGGAATCAAGGAGATAGGGGCTCCTGTGCGGCGCGCTCCTGATGGCAGGCGATGCATGCCGCAGCAGGCCCGGCAGGGCGCCTGAACGGGATGAGCAACGGGTCACGACGGAATTTTACCGTGGCGCGCGTCGAGAGATTCGGCGCGGTTGCCGCGCCGGCCGCTCCGGAGCGTGAAAACGCGTGCGACGAACGCGACCGCCGGGTGACGATCGCTTAATGGAGCGCTTCGCCCGGGTTCAAACATCGGACGTGAAGCGCGGTCTGGACTTTCCGGAGGACGAAAGCCGGAGGAAGGAGTTCCGGGCCTGGCAAGTGGGGACCTGGCGTGCGCCGGTCGGCTCGACCTGAGCGCGAAGCATCGGGCGCGGCGGAGGGTGTCGCGATCGCATGCGCAATCGATTCTCGTCGGCGACGGATCGCGGCTCGGGTCGTGGCTCGAATCGCGGCGCATCTGCCGATGCACCGAACGAGTGTAGGCGAACCGCGATGCGTTGCGTAGCCGGGAGATGCAGAACATTGTGTTCTCGCGGGCCGAACGTCGAAGCGTCATTCCGTGCGCTAGACTCGTGCCGTCGATGCGTGCCGCCTGTCGCGCGATCGGGCATGACGGCGGCGTGCGCGTGCGTACCTGCATTGCGCGGGATGATTGAAAGGTCCGGTCGTTGTGATTCGGATTGCGAAGCAATGAAGAAGGCGGTTCATGTTCGGAAAGCGTCTCTATGCCCCGGCCCTGTTGATGATTGCGCATGTGCCGATCGCGTGCGCGCAGAGCAGTGTCACGTTGTTCGGCGCGCTCGACGTGGGACTGAGTTACGTCAGTAACGAAGGTGGCCACGGCAATGCGAAATTCGACGACGGGATTTTTACGCCGAGCCTGCTCGGCTTGCGCGGAAGCGAAGATGTCGGCGGCGGCTCAAAGGTCATTTTCCAGCTGGTCAGCCAGATTTCACCGGGTACCGGCGCGCTGATCGGCAATGGCCTGTTCGCGCGTACCGCGTACGTCGGTGTGCAGAACGACCGGCTGGGCACGCTGACGTTCGGCAACCAGTATGAATTCATGGCCGATACGCTGTTCTTCAGCGGCACTGACGCGGCGGCCGATGTCGCCGGACTGTACAACCTGCGCAACGGACCCTTTCGCAAGCTCGCGCTGCCCGGCAACCCGACCGGCGCGTTCGACTGGGACCGGATGGCGGGCAGTCAGCGTGTAGCGAACGCCGTCAAGTTCGTGAGCCCGGTCATCCATGGGCTGAAGGCGGGTGCGCTTTATGCGTTCGGCGGCGTGCCGGGCTCGATCGGCGCGGGCAATACGGTGAGCGCCAGTCTCGACTACGAGGCCGGACCGTTCGGCGCCGCCGCCGCGTACACCAACGAGAAATATGGCGCACAGCCGGGCTCCGTCGCGACGAGTGTGCGTAACTGGGGCGCAGGGGCGCACTACCGGATCGGACGGGCGAACCTGAGCGCGCTGGTGACGACCGTTCATAACGCTGCGTCCGGTGGCTCGGTGTGGATGGCCGAGTCGGGCGGTACCTGGCAACTCTCCGGTCCGGTCAGGATCGGCGCGGATTACATGTACATGAAGGGCAATGCGGCGCTCGACAACGACCACGCTCACCAGGTCACGGCGACGGTGCAGTACACGCTGTCGAAGCGAACGATGGTGTACGCGACCGGTGTGTGGCAGCGGGCAAGCAGCGGTGCCCGGGCGCAAATCAACGGTGTGATGGATCCGGATGGCGCGTCGTCCGGCGCGAACCAGGCCATTGCCCGCATCGGCCTTCATACGCTTTTCTAGCGGTGTGCACATCGCGCAGCCGGTGTCGGCGGCGGTGCTCATGCAGCGCGAACGCTGCAGGGCGCGGCACCGGTATCGGCAGGAAACCGGCCGGATCGGCCAACCGGAGGCTTGCTGTCTGATGCAGATACTTCCTGACCTCGAGGCGTGGGCGATTTTCGCGCACGTGCTCGAAACGGGCTCTTTCGTCAGGGCCGCGGAGGCGCTCGACCTCTCGCAGCCGACCGTGTCGAAAGCCATTTCCCGACTCGAACGCCGGCTCGGCACGGCGCTCTTTTATCGAAACTCGCGTCAGGTTTCGCTGACGGCCGCCGGCGAAATCGCCAAATCGCGAGCGATTCGCATTCTCAGCGAAGCCGCGGCGGCGGAGACCGAGGCGTCGTCGCACGCGACGGAACTGCGCGGCCTGGTGCGCGTTGCCGTGCCGATGTCGTTCGCGAGCCGCCACGTCGCGCCGTTGATCCCCGCCTTTCTCGAACGCTATCCGCAGGTGGAGATCGACCTTTGCGTCACCGACCGCATCGTCGATGTGGTCGGCGGCGGGTTCGACGTGGCGGTGCTCATCGCGGAACTCGCCGACTCGTCGCTGCGGGCGCGCCGGCTCTGTGCGGTGAATCACCCGCTGGTGGCTTCGCCGGCCTATCTGAAACGATGGGGGCGACCGACGCATCCCCGCGACCTGGCCCGGCATGCGTGTCTCGTCTACACGGGGTTGGCGACGCCCGAGCTATGGCAATTCCGTCATGCGTGCGGAGACGCGTTCGCGGTCACGGTGCGCGGCATCATCCGCAGCAACAGCGCCGACGTGATCGTTCCCGCGCTGCTGGCTGGCCGGGGCGTCGCGTTGCAACCCGAGTTCGTCGTCAGGGACGCGTTGATGCGAGGCGAACTGGTGGACGTATTGCCCGAGTGGCGGATCGATCCGGTGGGCGTGAATCTCGTGACGCCGCCGAGCAGCTTGCGGCCGTTGCGCGTGACCGCGTTCCTGGACTATCTGGCGGAGCGCCTCGCTGCCGCGCCATGGGCGGTAGCCGGCGCGTGACGGGCCGTCGGTGCGCAACGTTGCAAAAACGGATTCGATGGGTTGCCGGACACCGCGTCGCTCCTCGCTGAATCCGGGGCGACGACGCGGCGCGCGGCGAGATGTCCGGCGTCGCGCGCACGCGCACGAAACGGTGGTCAGCGCGGGAAAGGAGGGTCAGGCGAGGCGAGACAGTTTGAAGACTTCCGAGCGCTCGACATTCTTCACGCCGTTGGCGTGGAAATTCAGGATGTGTGCGCCTTGCGTGTGATGCTTTTCGCGCAGGGCGGGATCTGCCCAATGTTCGACAAAAACGAACCGGCGCGGATCTTCGCTGTCGACATGCACCTCGTAGCGCAGATTGCCTTCTTCATTCTGCGACGGACCGGCAAGGGCGATCAGGTCTTCGCGCAATTGCGCCTCCTGCCCCGCCTTGGCGTACAGCACGGCGACGATATGAAGGTCGTTCATGGTCTGCTCCGGTAATGGGTCTGACGATCGCTTTCGATCGAACGAATTATAGTGAGCCGGCCCGACGCGATGCGCGAACATTGCGTTCCAAATCAGGAAACACCGGCGATCGGCGGCGAGCGCGCGGCGCCGTTCAGGTCTTCGTCAATTCACGCGAATTGCGTACGTTGCGAAACACGAGTTGCGTCATGGGTTGCAGCGGCGCGAGCGCGGCCTCGCGTGCTTTCTCGATCAGGCCGTGATGAGGCGACTTGCCGCAGACGGGATCGGTGAGGCTTGCATCGCCCGTCATCAGATACGCCTGGCATCGGCACCCGCCGAAGTCCTTCTTCTTCTCGTCGCACGACTTGCAGGGTTCGGGCATCCAGTCGTCGCCGCGGAAGCGGTTGAAGCCGAACGATTCGTACCAGATGTGTCGCAGGTCGTGATCGCGCACGTTCGGAAAGGCGATCGGCAGTTGCCGCGCGCCGTGGCACGGCAGTGCGGTGCCGTCCGGCGTGACGATCAGGAACAGGCTGCCCCAGCCGCTCATGCAGGGCTTCGGCCGCTCCTCGTAATAGTCGGGCGTGACGAAGATCAGCCTGCATGGGTTGTTCGCGGCGGCGAGCTTCGCCCGATACGCGTTCGTGATGCGCTCCGCGCGCTCGAGCTGTGCGCGGGTGGGGAGCAGCGCCTGACGGTTCAGGTAGGCCCATCCGTAATACTGGCACGTCGCGAGCTCGACGTAGTCCGCGTCGAGCGCGATGCACAGCTCGATGATGCGGTCGATGTCGTCGATGTTGTGGCGGTGCGTGACGAAGTTCAGCACCATCGGATAGCCGTGCGCCTTGACCGCGCGGGCCATCGCGAGCTTGTGGGCGAATGCCTTTTCCGATCCGGCCAGCATGTCGTTGACCGTCGCGTCGCTCGCCTGGAAGCTGATCTGGATGTGATCGAGGCCGGCTTGGCGAAACGCATCGATCTTCTGTTCGGTCAGGCCGATACCCGACGTGATCAGGTTCGTGTAGTAACCGAGGCGGCGCGCCTCGCCGATCAGTGTGGCAAGATCCGGACGGACGAGCGGTTCGCCGCCCGAGAAGCCGATCTGCACGGCGCCCATCTCGCGCGCTTCGGCCATGACCCTGAACCACTGTGCCGTGTCGAGCTCCGCGCCCTGGCGCGAGAAATCGAGCGGATTCGAGCAGTATGGGCACTGCAGCGGGCACCGGTACGTCAGTTCGGCCAGCAGCCACAGCGGCAATCCGGTTGCCGCCCGCGCGGCGTCGGGCGTCACCGGCTCACGCGAGTTCGATCCAGTGTTGGGCACGGGCGGTCTCCATGAAATCCTCGACGTCGGTACCGAGTTCGGGCACGTCGGGGAATTGCCGTTCGAGATGCGCAACGATGTCCGCGACGGTGCGCGTGCCATCGATCAGCCCGCCGATCGCACTCGCGCTTTCGTTGAATCTGACCATGCCTTCGGGGTACAGCAGCACGTGCGCATGCTGGGCCGGCTCGAACTGGAAGCGAAAACCCGGCCGCCAGCGCGGCACGCGATTCCTGTCGAAATTCATGGTGCGATTCCCTTGTGCCAGACCGGCTGGTCGGTGACGGTGTGATAAGGCGGCCGGTGCAGTTCGTAGGCCATCGACATCGCGTCAAGCATCGTCCACAGCACGTCGAGCTTGAACTGCAGGATATCCAGCATCCGCTGCTGGCTCTCGTAGGTCGTGTAATGCCGCAGCGTGATGTCGAGCCCGTGCTCGACGTCGCGGCGCGCCTGACCGAGGCGCGTGCGGAAATACGCGTAGCCGTCCGGATCGATCCACGGGTAGTGGCGCGGCCAGGTGTCGAGGCGCGACTGGTGGATCTGCGGCGCAAACAGTTCCGTGAGCGAGCTGCTCGCAGCTTCCTGCCAGTTCGCGCGGCGCGCGAAATTCACGTAGGCGTCCACGGCGAAACGCACGCCGGGCAGCACGCGTTCCTGCGAGCGCAACTGCGCGCGGTCCAACCCGACCGCTTCACCGAGCCTCAGCCACGCCTCGATACCGCCTTCGTCGCCGGCGGTTCCGTCGTGATCGATCAGGCGCTGGACCCACTGGCGGCGAACCTCGCGGTCGGGGCAATTCGCGAGGATCGCCGCGTCCTTCAGCGGAATGCTGACCTGATAGTAGAAGCGGTTCGCGACCCAGCCCTGGATCTGCTCCCGGGTCGCGCGGCCTTCGAACATCGCGACGTGGTACGGGTGGTGGATGTGATAGAAGGCGCCCTTGGCACGCAGCGCCTGCTCGAACTGGGCGGGAGTGAGAGCGGGTTGGCTCATCGACGGTTCCATGACGTTGGGGACACTGGAAGGGCGTGCGTCGTACCGCAATCGACGTCGTATGCGTCACGATGTGCGTCGCGGAAGCGGGACCATGCGTTTTTTATAGCACGATGTCCATCCCGTCAAAGGCGACCTCGATCCCGCGCTGCCGCAATTCCGCGCGTTCGGGAGAACCTTCGTCGAGGATCGGATTGGTGTTATTGACGTGAATCAATACCTTGCGCGGGCCCGGCACCCGGGCCAGCACGTCGAGCATGCCGCCCGGACCGTTCAGTGCGAGATGACCCATTTCGCGGCCGGTGCGTACACCGACGCCGCGTCGCAGCATCTCATCGTCGTCCCACAGCGTGCCGTCCACGAGCACGCAGTCCGCGTCGTTCATCCGTTGCAGCAGCGCGTCGTCCACCGTGCCGAGCCCGGGTGCATGGAACAACGTGCCGCCGGTGCGGCGATCCTCGACGAGCAGGCCGATGTTGTCGCCGGGATGCGGATCGAAGCGATGCGGCGAATAGGGTGGCGCCGCACTGCTCAGCGGCAGCGGCGTGAAGCGCAGGTTCGGGCAGGCCGGCACGGTGAAGCTGTCGCCGAGCACGATGCGGTTCCAGACCAGCCCGCCGTTCCAGTGCGCGAGCATGTTGAACAGCGGAAAGCCGCTGATGAGGTCATGGTGGACCATGTCGGTACACCACAGCTGCAGCGGACAGCCTTCGCGCAGGCTCAGCAGGCCGGCGGTATGGTCGATCTGGCTGTCCATCAGCACGACGGCGGCGATGCCGGTGTCGCGCAGCGCGCGGCCCGGCTGCAACGGCGGGAAGGCTTGCAGCTGCGCGCGAATGTCGGGGGACGCGTTGCACAACACCCAGTTCGCGCCGTCGTCGGACAGCGCGATCGACGACTGGGTGCGGGCCTGCGCGTCGATCGTGCCCGCGCGAAAACCCGCGCAGTTCGCACAGTTGCAGTTCCATTGCGGAAAGCCGCCGCCCGCGGCGGATCCGAGGATGTGTATGAGCATGACGGTGCGACGAGGGGCCGGGGTGCGAAGCAAAGAAAAAGCCTCGGCAGACCGAGGCTTTCCTTTCCGGATGGCGTGCCCGAATCAGCGATTCGACACGTACATCGTGACTTCGAAACCGAGTCGCAGATCAGTGTAGGCAGGTTTGGTCCACATGGGAGAACTCCTTTGCAATGACGACTGACGACGAAGCGCGCCCGCGGACCTGCCGACATGTTCTACTCCGACCATCGGCGACGAGACCGTGTTGCGGCTTCACTACGCTATCACATTCGTGCGGTGGGCGGCCGGCACGAAGTCCGGTAAATCGCACGTTCACATCCTAGCCGAACGGGGCGCACGAGCAAGTCAATCCGGGCATGGATGGCATTCCCGGTTTTCATTCATGTGCGCATCGCGCACGCATTGCCGACACCTGGTCGACAATGTGAACGAAACGCGGCGATTGTGCATCGTTTGCCGGCCGGTGGCGCCTCTTTAATCGTACGAATCGACGCGTTGTGCGCGGGTGCCGGGCGGCGTTCCACCCGACACCGGCATCGTCAGGCCGGCTGCCTAGCTACCCTGCAGCCGGATATCGCGCGACGACGCGCCGACATACACCGTCCCGCCCGGCACGACCTTCCAGCCATTGCGCGACGTATCCCACACGCTCTGCATCCGCGGCGACACGGTCACGCGGACATGCCGTGCCTCGCCCGGGTTCAGCAGGATCTTTTCCCAGCCGACCAGCCGCTTCGGCGGCTCGTCCTTGTAAGGCACGCCGAGATAGACCTGCGGCGTTTCCGCGCCGGCGACACGCCCGTCGTTGCGCACGGTAAACGCGACGCTCAGCGAGCCGTCCCGTTGCCGCGACACCGACAACCCGGAATACGCGAAGTGCGTGTACGACAGCCCGTGGCCGAATTCGAACATCGGCTTGATGTTGCGAGCGTCGTACCAGCGGTAGCCCATGTTCAGCTTCTCCGCGTAGACGGGGTCGTTGTCGAATGCGCCGCCTTGCCCCCACGTCGGCGTGTCCTGGTCGCGCGCCGGGAACGTGACGGGCAGCTTGCCGGACGGGTTGACCGCGCCGAACAGCACGTTCGCGATGGCCTTGCCGCCGCCTTCGCCCGGATACCACGCCTCGACGATTGCCGACACGTTGTCCTTCCACGGCATCAGCACCGGGTTGCCGCTCTGGACGACGACGATCGTGTGCGGGTTCGCCCGCGCGACCGCTTCGACGAGCGCATCCTGATTCGACGGATTCGCGAGGCTCAGGCTTTGCAGATCGCCGAAATCCTCGCCGGCCGGCTGCGCGACCACGACGATCGCGACGTCCGAGCGGCCCGCGAGCGCCGCGGCCTGGTCGATTTCCTGCTGCGTGTACGCGCGGAACGGCGACTGCTGGTCGCTGTTGCCCGCGAACGTGACTTGTGCCGCCGGCGCGAGCGCGCGGATCGCCGCGACGATCGGCACGTCGACCTTGAGCCACGGATTGCGCCACCAGCTGCAGCCGGTCGACGCCCCGAACGTCAGGCCGCCGCAGCCCGCGAACGAACCGGTGACCGGATCGCGCGTGTTGCCCGAGCCGCCGCCCGACAGCACGGCCGCGTCGGCGTGGCCGCCGATCACCGCGATGCGCGACAAGGCCGCCGCCGCCAAGGGCAACTGGTTGCCGTCGTTCTTCAGCAGTACGATCGACTGCTCGGCGACGCTCTGCGCGAACCGGTTCGCGGCCGCGAAATCGATCGTGCCGCCGCCCTTGGCCGGATCGTCCATCACGCCGACGCGGATCATCACCGCGAGCTTGCGGCGCACCATGTCGTCGAGGCGCGCGGTCGATACCGAGCCGTTCGCGATCGCCTGCTTGACGGCCGCCGGCGTCAGGTAGACCGACGGGCCGACGTCTTCTTCCTCGTCGAGCCCGGCGTTGATCGCGGCGGCCGTGCTGTGCGTCGCGCCCCAGTCGGATTGCACCTGGCCCTGGAAGCCCCATTCGTTCTTCAGCACGTCGTTCAGCAGATGCGTGTTCTCGCACGCGTATGCGCCGTTCAGGCGGTTGTAGCTGCACATCACGCTGCCGGGCTGCCCGCGCTTCGCGGCGATCTCGAACGGCAGCAGGTAGAGCTCGCGCAGCGTGCGTTCGTCGATCTGCGTGTTGCCGCCCATCCGGCCATGCTCCTGTTCGTTGCCGGCATAGTGCTTGATGGTCGCGATGACCTTCTGCCGCTGCGTGGCGAGCGTGCGCTCCGCGAGCAGGTCGCCTGCGAGCAACGGATCCTCGCCGAGATACTCGAACAGCCGGCCGCCGCGCGGCTCGCGCGCGAGATTGGTGCCGCCGCCGAGACCCATGCCGAACCCTTGCGCGCGCAACTGGATCGCAACCTGCTTGCCGTAGTCGTACGACAGGCGGCGATCCCAGCTCGCGGCGACGGCGATCGTGGCGGGGAAGGTCGTGCTCGCGAGCGACGTGCTGCCGGAGCCGGTCGCGGAGTCGACCATGTTGAGATCGGGAATGCCGAGCCGCGGCACGCCCTGGATGTAGCCGGCACCGCCGTTCGGCACCTTCGACATTTCGTATTGCGAATGGATGAACTGCAGTTTCTCGTCGAGCGTCATCTTGCGCACGAGGACGTCGGCGCGCCGCTGCGCGGCGGACGACGCGAATGCGTCGGCGGCGTCGCCCTGTGAATTGAAATCGGCATTGCCTGCGTAGGCGGTGGTGCAGAGGGTCGCTGCCAGCACGACGGCCGGCCAGTGTTTGTCCCGCATGTTGCTCTCCATGATCGTATTGCCGGTTGTTCGGATGATGTCTGGAGCTGCGCACGTCCGGTGGATTCGCACCGGACGCATTCGGCTGGCGATGCAGGGTGGTTGCGCGTCGGCATGCCAGGCCAGGCGGGGAATCGTTACGGCCGGTTGGGCCCGATCGGACAACGCGGACGGCGACGCGGACCGTCCGACACGGCCGAATCGGATGTAGCGATTCTCTGCAGTGGCCAATCGTACGAATGTAGTTTGACTACAGCATCGGTGTTTCTACTGATACGTATGATCTTTTTTCGATGCGGGTGTGCGATGTGGGGAAAAGTCGGTAAGCGTTCCTGATTGTGCGTGTGCAGCAGGGTAAGAAGTACCCGGGGGCGGTCGTTTCGAGGGAGGCGGATTGGGGGCGGCGACGGGGGCGTGTGGGGGAGTCGTTGCGTGTGCATCGAATGGAACCCCGTCGAATTCCGGTCGCCTCGGGGAAAACCGGCAGCACGGACGCTGCGCCAGCTAACCGCGCCGAGCGACGGGACTGCCCGGCAGCGGAATCCCGGCGCGATAGACGACGGTCGCGAGCGCCGCTGCGACCGCAGCCTCGGCCGTCAGCACGGCGGCGGCGGCGCCCAGTTCGGCGAAGTACTTCGCGAGCACCGGCACGAGCACGATGTTCAGAATGCCCGATGACATCAGGACACGCGTGAATTCGGACTTCATTCCGAGCGGCAGCATCGTCTGCACACCAAAGAGGTCGGTCATCCCGGCCATGAATGGAATGAAGGCCATCCAGCGCAGCACCTGGACCGTCGGTTCGTACGAAGGGCCGTACAGGATGCGCACGGCGAGCGGCGCGCCGAAGAAGATCGCGAGCGAGATGCCGAGCACCATCGCGACCTGCACCACGAACAGCTTGCGCAAGAACGAGAACGCGTCGTTTCGCGCATGCCGCATCAGATAGCTGATGCGGGGATAGGTGGCGGCCTTCAGCGGCTGGAGCATGCTGAGCGCCGCGCGGATCAGCTTGTCGCCGGCGGCGAAGTAGCCGGCTGCGACGTTGCCCGACACGAAGCCGAGCAGCACGGTGTTGGTCGACGCATAGAACGCGATCGACGTCGATGCGAGGAACACCTGCCAGCCGCCTTTCAGCGATTCGGCGATGTCGGCGAAACCTACGCGAACGAAGTCGATTTCGCGCTGGGCATACAGATAGACGGCCAGTACGAGCGCGGACAGCGTCGGGACGGCCGCGTTGACGATCATCGCGCGGTCGATGTCCGCCGGGCTGTGCACGAGCGCGAACATCGCGGGCAGGCTCAGGATGCGGCCGACGAACAGGATCACGCTCAGCGCGCGCAACTTCTCCATGCCCTGGAAATACCAGCCCGGCGTGAACGCCACGCCGGCCACCATCCCGAAGCCGATCAGCAGCAGGTCGCGGTCTTCGCCGAAGCGGCCGACCAGCACGATCAGCCCGACCAGCACGATGAAACAGATCACCGCGATGCCGATCTGCGCATACAGCGTCGCCCAGAAGATGCGGGAGCGTTCGGCGCGGTCGTCGCGCGCGAGCGCGATGCGCGGCGTGGCGGTCAGGTCGAAGCTGTAGCTCGTGCAGTTGGTGAGGTACGCGATGACCGCGAGCGAGAACGCGAGCTGCCCGTAGCCTTCCGGGCCCAGCGCGTGCGTGAGCAACGGTGCGATCAGCAGCGGCACCGCATACATCGAAATCTGCAGCGTCAGCAGCAGCAGGAAATTCTTCTTGAGGTTTGACATTCGCTTGGTCGGCGCCGTGGGTGTCGCAGGGTGGCGAGGTGCGGGCCGCCGTGCGCTCGCGCGGCCGGTCGGCGCTGATCCGGCTGCGTGGGTTCGCGGCCCGTTCCGGCTGGCGCCGGTTTCGTCCGGCGATGCCGGACACGGCCACATCGCATGGCGGTCATGATACGGGGCTAGCGGGACGACTGTGTTCGCGAGCCTACCTTTCGCGGATTCGGCGCACACGCGCGGCGCGAATCCCGACAGCGGGCGCCTCGTTGTATCGCCACGGTAATGAATGCATTTGTAAGCTGGCGCACCGAAGGGCGCTCGGGCCGAGTGCTCTAATCGAACGACTGTTTGCGTGCGCGGCAGACATGGCTTGACGACGACTCGGGCCGGCAACCTGCCGCCGCCAGGCAACGGGGCAGGGCAACGCATCGCGAAGGGACGGGTTGCGCAGGGGCGCGGCGGAGGTCCGTTGCGTGAAGGCCGTGCGCCGTAGAGCGGTCACACGACCGTGGAGTGGCCGATTCCGGTGTGCCGCCGGACGCGTGTCCGCATCCGATAACAAATACCGAGCCGAGGAGTACCGATTGAAGCCGATAACGTTCGGCAGCTGCGTGGGGTGGCTGCACGAAGGACATACGACACAAGGCGTGATCCTGTGCGAATCGCTGGGTCACGAGGCATCGTGGACGCACAAGCTCATGCGGGCGATCGCGGAGCGGCTGGCCCGCGAGGGTGTCACGGTATTGCGATTCAACTACCCGTGCACCGGCGACTCGGCGGGCGACGATCGCGACGCCGGTCGGTATGTCGCGAGCATCGCCAGCATTCACGACGCGATCGACCTGTTGCGCGATCAGGTTGGCGTAACCACGCTGACGCTCGTCGGGATCCGTGCGGGAGCGTTGTTCGCGATGCTGGCCGCCGCGGGCGTGGGCCCGCGCCCGGCGCCGCGCGTCGACGCCCTGGTGGCGCTGGCGCCGGTCGTGCGCGGTCGCGCCTACCTGCGCGAGCTGTCGTTCGTGCATCGCCAGTGGCTCGATATCACGTCGCCCGCGATCCGCGCCGCGCATCGCGACGAACCGTGCATGAACGTGCTCGGACACCGGTTTCCCGACGACTTCGTCGATGCGCTGAAGGCGGTCGATCTGTGCGACGTCGTGCGCGATGCGCCGACATTGCCTGGCGCGATGCTGCTTATCCAGCCCGATCAGGGCGACGGGCCGGCATTGCGCGAAGCGCTGTTCGAGCGCGGTGTGGACGTGGCGAGCGATGAATTCCGCGAATGGCCGACGACGATGCTGGACGGCACGCGCTCGCGCTTGCCGCTCGCGGCGATCGACACGCTCGCGAACTGGATCGCCGAACGCGCGCCGCGTATGTCGGCTGGCGCCGAAACCCCGATGCAAACGGATTCGGCGTGGAATGGCGAGTCGGCCGTCGCGCTGGACCTACACGACATGACCGAGCAGGTCGTCGCGGTCGGTCCGGACCGGCTCGTCGGCGTGCTGTGCCGTCCCGCCGACACGCGGCCGGCGAATCCGGTCGGCCCGGCGCTCGTGATCGCGAACACGTCGACGAACCCGCGCAGCGGCGAAGGGCGCTTCAGCGTGCGCCTCGCGCGCGCGCTGGCACGCACCGGCGTGACGACACTGCGGATCGACGTGCATGGCGTCGGCGATAGCGGGCCCGCCGCGCTGGACGACCAGTCGGGCGTCGTGTATTCGGCGCGGTCGAGCGACGACGTGGCCGCTGCCGCGGACTGGCTGCGCGCGCTCGGTCACCCGGAGGTGGCCGCGGCGGGCATTTGTTCCGGCGCCTATGCGGCGTTGCATGCGGCCGTGAAGACGCCGTCGCTCGGCGGCGTGATCGCGATCAATCTCGCCCGCTTCGTGTGGCCGGCCGGACTCTCGCTCGAGGCAGTGCAGAAGCAGCGGAACAACTCGGTGCGCGGTTACTGGCTGTCGGTGCGCGACTGGCAGAAATGGAAGCGCCTCGTGCGGGATCGGCGCGACCTGCGGCCGATCGTGCGGGCGGTGGCCGCGAATGCGATCGCGCGGGTCAGCGTGCCGGCGAAGGCGCTTGTCGCGCGCGCCGGCTGGAAGCCGGGTATCGGCACGCCGCGCGGCGTGATGCACGAGCTTGCGCAGCGCAACGTATGGACGACGCTGGTGTACGGCGCGCTTGATCCCGGCATCGACGATGTCCGGCGTCACTTCGGTGCAATCGAGCGCGCGTTCCGGTGCTCGCGTCACGTGCGTCTGTACCTCGAGCCGCAGGTCGACCATGCGGTGTACGGCGCGGTGGGCACGGACATCGTGATCGACCGGTGCATGCAGGCGCTCGGTCGCGACTCGATCCGGCCGGTCGCGCGCGTCGCCGATCCGGCCGCACCGGAAGCGGCCGCGCGATCGTACACGAGCGTGTCCGTCGGCCGGTCGTGATGCGCGCCGCGTCGCACGCGGCGGCGCATCGGGGTGCGATCCCCTCTACGCATGAAGATCGGCGTTCGGTGGGGTCCCTCACAGACGTGCCGTTCGCCGTGGTGTCCAATTCCGTATCAGTGCATCGCCGGTCATGCCGAGGCATGACCGGCCGGGATGCTTCAGTCCGGATCGTCCGGTTGCTCATAGGGCGACTTCGCGTAGGGCGACGCATACAACCTGTCGCTGCGCCATACGTCGTCGGCGGGTGCACTGGCCGCTTGCGGGCGATGCGGCCGCCCCGGCACGAGCGGCCGGCGCAGCGCGCCGCGAGCGCGCGTTTCGGGCTGGACGGCGGTGCTGGCGACGGGACGCGCGGAAGCGGACATCGCGACTCCGGAGGCGGCTGCAGCGGGTTCGACGGCGTCGCTTGTCGCGGCGGCTTGCGCCGATCGCTGCAGCGGTACGGGCGGGAGCGCCGCCGCCGATGCGAACGTTGGCGCGTTGGCCGGGACGGCGGGCAACGTCTGCGCATCGACGGCGCGGACGATGCCGGCCGAGGCGATGCAGACGAGTAACGAAAGCGACGAAGAGCAGTTCATGACGAATCGTACGGTTTGACGTGCGGTGTAGAGGGAGGCGTGGCACCGTGATGCGAGCCGCGCCGGCAAGCGTAATGCCGGAATTCGCCGCGTTCGGCGGGTTACCGCACAGTTTTGGAAGGGCACGATGTCAATCACCACGCAACCCGAATCGACGCACGGAGCGTTGCAGGCACGCATGGCCGGCACCCGTCGCGCACCGTGGCTGTCGCGCATGGCGATCGTGGCGGCCGCGTGCGCATTGAGCGCATGTGCGTTGTCGCCGGGCATGACGTACCGGGCGCCTGCCGACCGTGACGCGAATGCGCGCGTGAGCGCCGATGCATCGGGCGCGGGCGGCCTCGACGGTGTGCAGAACGTGTCGAGCGAGGAGCTGATCGAAATCACGCCGGCGTTCGTCGCGCAGCAGCATGCGAGCCGGCCGGCCGATGTCGATGCGGAAATCCGCCAGCTGTTCGGCAAGCCGAAGCCGTACACGATCGGCCCCGGCGACGTGCTCGGCATCGTCGTATGGGACCACCCCGAACTGAACCTGCCGACGACGCAGACGACGGCGGGCGGCGACGGTGTCGGTGCCAGTTCGGTCGCGACCGGCTACACGGTCGACGCAAACGGCAACGTGCAGTTCGCGTATGCCGGCCTCGTGCACGTGGCGGGGCTGACCGAGGCGCAGGCGCGCGCGCTGCTGACGAAGCGTCTCGGCGAATATGTGCGCAAGCCGCAGATCGCGCTGCGCGTGCAGACCTATCGCAGCAAGCGTGTCTATCTCGATGGCGAGGTGCGCACGCCGGGTCTGCAGATCGTCAACGACATGCCGATGACGTTGCCCGAGGCGATCGACCGCGCGGGCGGCTTTACCCCGACGGCCGATCGCTCGCAGGTCTCGGTGACGCGCGGCGACAAGACCGTGAACGTGAGCCTGCCGGCGCTGATCGCCGCGGGCGTGAACCCGTCGAACATCCTGCTGCGCGACGGCGATCTCGTGCGCGTGCGCGCGGCGAGCGACGCGAAGGTGTTCGTGCTCGGCGAGGTGTCGCGGCCCGCGACGCTGACGCTGACCGACGGCCGGATGAGCCTCGGCGAAGCACTCGGCGACACGGGCGGCGCGAGCCAGTACACGTCGGACGCGCGCCAGGTGTTCGTCGTGCGTCGTGGCCCGGACAACCGCCCGCGGGTGTACCACCTCGACGGCAGTTCGCCCGCGTCGTTCGCGCTGGCCGATCAGTTTCCGCTCGAGCGTCGCGATGTCGTGTTCGTCGATGCGTCGTCGCTGGTGCGCTGGAGCCGCGTCGTCAACCTGCTGATTCCGTCGTCCGCGCAGGGTGCGCTGACGGCCAAGGCGATTTCGCCGTGACCCTCATGACCCATTTCGTCATCGCGACCGCGCGTCGCGCCTACGGGACTGATGCCGTATGACTTCCTCGACCCTGCCCGACCCGCACAGCGGGCCCGCCCTGCGGCCGTCCTATCCGGTGCGCCGCTACTGGGGCATGCTGTACGGCGGCCGGCGCCTGATCCTTGGCACGGCGCTCGCGGGCGCACTCGTTGGCGCCGTGTATGCGCTGTGTGCGGCCCCCGTCTACCGGACCGACATCCTGTTCCAGGTCGAGCAAAGCCCGACTGACTCGAAATCGACGTCGCCGACCGGTGATCCGTCGTCGGTATTCGACCTGAAGACGGATGCGTCGACCGAGATCGAAGTGTTGAAATCCCGCGCGGTGCTCGATCGCGCGATCGACAGCACCAATCTGGCCGTCGACGCCAGGCCGCATTACCTGCCGCTGATCGGCTGGCGGTTCGTGAACGCGGCCGACGGGCTGTCGTCGCCGCTGCCGGGCGGCTATGTGTACGGCACCGAGCGCATCGACGTGCCGACCTTCGACGTGCCGAAGCGCCTGCTCGGCAAGCGGTTCGCGCTGACCGTCGGCGACGACGGCGCCTACACGCTGCAGGGTACGGGCTGGTTCGGCCGCAAGGGGCCCGCATGGCAGGGCCGCATCGGGCAGCCGCTACATGTCGAGACGCCGCAGGGGCCGCTCGACATATTCGTACGCGGTGTGGCCGGCAAGCCCGGCGCACGCTTCGACCTGACGCGCTACAGCGACGAGGAGGCGACGGCCTGGCTGCAGAAGAACGCGCTGATCTCGGAGCGCGGCAAGCAGTCGAACATGGTCGGCGTGACGCTTGACGGCACCGATCCCGTGCACGACAGCCGCGTGCTGAACGCGATCGGCGACGCATACCTGGCGCAGAACACGCAGCGCAAGTCCGAGGCGGCCGACAAGCTGATCCGCTTCATGGACGCCCAGTTGCCGCAGCTCAAGGCGCAGCTCGAAAAGGCGGAAAGCCGCTTCAACGCGTTCCGGGCCTCGCACGGGACGGTCAATACGAGCGACGAGGCGCTGGCGTTGCGCCAGCAGTCGGTCGACATCGAGACGCGCGTGCAGACGCTGCAGCAGCGGCGCGAGGAATTGCTGACGCGCTTCATGCCGAAGCATCCGGCCGTGGTGGCCGTCGATGCTCAGCTCTCCGACGCGCAGCGTTCGCTCGACACGACACGCAAGCAGATCCAGCAACTGCCGACCGTCGAACAGGGCGTGCTGCAGTTGCAGCGCGACGTGGCCGTCGACACGGCGCTGTACACGAACCTGCTCAACACGCGCCAGCAGATGATCCTCGCGCGGGCCAGCAAGACCGGCACCGTGCGGATCGTCGATACGGCGAAGGTCGCCGAGCAGCCGATCGGCCCGCATCGCGGGGTCGCCGTGATCGCCCTGCTGATGGTGGGCCTGCTGGCAGGCGCGGCAATCGTGATCGTCCGGCAGCGCATCGTCGGCACGATCGGCGATGCCGAGGAAATCGAATGGACGACGGGACTGCCCGTGTTCGCGACCGTGCCGCACAGCCCGGGCGCGGCGCAAGCGGAGCTGCGCCCGAAGGCCGGACGGCGTGGCGCGCGCGCGCAGGTGCCGTCGGTCGCCGTGCAGGACGCGGCGCTCGAAAGCCTGCGCAATTTCCGTGCGGCACTGCAACTGTCGATGCCGGACGCGTCGAATCCCGTCGTGTTGATTTCCGGGCCGACGACGGGTGTCGGCAAGTCGTTCGTCGCCGCGAATATCGCGTCGCTCGTCGGCGCGGCGAAGCGGCGAGTCCTGCTGATCGATGCCGACCTGCGCAAGGGGTCGCTGCACGAACGATTCCGCTACAGCCGCGCACCGGGCCTGTCGGACGTGGTGGCTGGCACCCATCGGCTCGACGAGGCGATCAAGCGCGGCATCGTGCCGGGCCTCGATTTCATCGCGATGGGCAGCGTCGTGCCCGATCCGGGCGAGCTGCTGCTGCAGCCCGCGCTCGCCGAACTGATCGAGCAGGTCGCATCGCGCTACGACATGGTCGTGATCGACGGCCCGCCGTTGCTGCCGGTGGCCGATGCGCTGGTGCTCGGCCGCCTCGCGGGAACCGTGTTCCTCGTCGCGCGCAGCGGCGTGACGACACTGGCGGAACTCGACGAAAGCGCACGACGGCTCGAACAGGCGCATATCGACGTGCGCGGCGTGGTCCTGAACGATTACAAGGGCGCGCCGGGACGGTACGACTACGGCTATGCGGATACGAACACGCATCAGGCCGCGGCGGTCGCCAAGGGAATGGCGGTATCGCGACAACAGATGGAACGGGCTTCATGAGACGGCGGCGTGCGGGCGACGGCAGGCTCCGTCCGCGACAGAGCGGGGCGACGGCGCGCAGGGCGGCGCGTGTCCGTCGCGAGGCAGGTGCTTACACAGGTTACTGGTGGGAAGATCCCGCCCGCCTCGTGCTGATCTTCATCCTGCCGTTGTACGGGATGTTGTCGCTGAGTCTGCTGGTCAATCAGAAATCGATCGCGCGGCTCTACTTCGACGGCTATTACGCATTGGTCGGCGCGTTGTTCCTGCTGGTCGTCGTGGTGACGGCGTGGCTGGCGACGACCGAGGCGCAGTCGCGCCGGGGGCCGCCGGCCGCGCCAGCCGAGTTGCCCGCCGGCGTACTCGATTTCGTGTTCGTGCTCGCGCTGTTCGGCAATCTCATGCTGCTGGGCGGGATTCTCGCGCGTCCGGCGTTGTTGCTGGCGTTCCTGCACGGCGAAGCGAATGCGTATGTCATGCTCGAGCAGAAAGGGCACTTCACGGGCCTGAGCTCGTTCACGCAGGCAGCCGCGCCGTACGTCGCGTTGTATTTCTACGTGTTCAAGACGCCGGTCAAAGGGGTGAACCGCTACAAGGTTTACCTGGGCGTGCTCGCGGTGCTGACGCTGCTGCGCAGCTTCATCTTTGCCGAGCGGCTCGCGTTGATCGAGGTGGCGCTGCCATGCGCGCTCATGATCGTGCGGTTCCGGCTCGGCGGCCGGTTCTCGCGACTGCTGACGCTCGGGCCGTACGCCGCGATTCCGTTGCTGTTCGGGCTCTTCATCGCGAACGAGTACAACCGGTCGTGGGAAGCCTATTACGTCACCATCTACGACAACCTTTTCGATTTCGCGCTCGAACGTCTCGGCCTCTATTACTCGACGGCGCTGAACAACGGTGCGGGGATACTGAGCGTGCTCGGCTGGGACCGCGGCCATCCGATGTTCACTTTCGACTGGCTGCTGCATTTTCCGATCATCGGCGCACCGTTGCAGCCGTGGCTCGACTCGACCGACAGCATCACCGTGTTCCTGAACAGCTACGCCGACCCGGAATTCAACAATCCCTCCGGGATCTTCGTTCACTTTTACGAATGGGGCTGGTTCGGGCTGCTCGATGCGGTTGTCCTCGGCTGGGTGTTCGGACGGAGCTACGCAGGCTGGCGGAGCGGAGCCGGGTTCTGGTGTTGCGCGCATGCCGTGCTCTACGTTTCGATCATGGAGATTCTTCGAATTCCGAATTTGTTCAGCGGACGGAATTTCGTGCCGATTGTCTTGCTGATCGCCGTGTTCCGCTATTTCGTCAAGCGACCGGCATCGGTCCCGCCGGCCACCCATCCTGCCGCACCGTGAGGCGCACGCGGGCGCGCTGACGTGTCGATCGACGGCCTGGTTCGCAGCGTATCGCAGCACGAATGCCGCCGATGACCAGTCGACGTTCGGCCTCGCGTCGCGGTGCCTGTCGTGCGCGAAACGGCGGGCAGCCGCGTGCCCGTTCGACATCGCGTTCGCGAGTCGAAACCTGCGTTCCAGCCAGGTCACCTCCCGGAAAAGTAGCTTTTCGCACGTTAATGATTCGATCGCCGGGCTAGCATTTGCACGATGGTCGAGGTTGTCGTGCCGCTGCGGACCACGGACCGCTGACCGATGCAATGCGATGACCTGCACGCGAACAACCTCGACCGAGCACATCGCATCGTTCATTTTTCCCTACGTCAAAGGATGCCTTCGCCGTGAGCCAATCTGCCGTCTATGCCAAGTTGACCGACGTGTTGCGTGACGTATTCGACGACGACGAGCTGGTGGCAACGCCTCAACTGACCGCCGCTGACGTCGACGGCTGGGACAGCCTGTCGCACATCCGCCTGGTTCTGAGCGTCGAGCGCGCGTTCGGAATCAAGCTTGCCGCAGCCGATATTTCCGGCCTCAAGAACGTCGGTGAATTTGCAGATCTGATCAGCAAGCGCCACGCCGCATGATGCAGGTCGGCCCGCATGTCCCGTCCAGAACCCGCTTTGCCGAGAGCGCCCTTCGATGAAAGATGATTTGTACACTGCGCTGGCCTGGTTGCCGCGCCCGCCTGACGATTTCTCCGCGCGATGCCGCACGCTCGTCGAATCGATCGACGATGATCCGGGTGCCGGATTGGGCCGCCGCTTACGCCAACTGGCCAACTGCGCGCTCGGCGAAAATCAGTTGATCAAGCTGGGGCGCGCGATCGTTGCCTTGCAGGGCGCGGGGCGCACGCTCGCGCCGCTCACGCCGTTCCGGCTCGGGCTGGTCGGCAACGGCACGCTCGATCATCTCGTGTTGCCGCTCGTCGCCAGCGCCGCGCGTCATGGCGTCGCGCTGGAGATCGTGTCGGGGCACTACGGGCAGGTCATGCAGGAAGCCCTTGCGCCGGATTCGACGATCAATCGCGCGCAAGTCGATGCCGTGCTGGTGGCCCTGGACTACCGTGGGCTGCCGCTCAACGCGCAACCGGGCGACGAGGAAGCGGCGCAGCACAGCGTGGCTGCGGCACTGGATCAGATCGATGCACTGCGGGCCGGCTTCAGGCAGCACGGCAATGCGCCGTCGATCGTCCAGACGCTCGCGCCGCCGTCCGACACGCTGTTCGGCAATCGGGATGCGCTGATTGCCGGCACGCCGCTCAATCTCGTCGAACGTTTCAATCGAGCGCTCGCGCAGCGTGTGGCGGAATCGAATGACATCCTGTTCGACGTTGCGCATGTCGCGGGGACGGTCGGACTGGCGAACTGGCATTCGCCCGCCCAATGGAATCTGGCCAAGTATCCGTTTGCCGGCGACTACGTGCCGCTCTATGCGGATCACGTGGGCCGGCTGCTGGGCGCGGCGCGCGGCAAGAGCCGGCGTGTGCTGGTACTCGATCTCGACAACACCCTTTGGGGCGGGGTGATCGGCGACGACTTGCTCGAAGGCATCAAGGTGGCGCAGGGCGATGCGGTCGGTGAAGCCCATCTCGCTGTACAGCAGCTCGCGCTTTCGCTGAGGGCGCGCGGCATCGTGCTCGCGGTGTCGTCGAAGAACAACGACGATACGGCGCGTCTGCCGTTTCAAAAGCACCCTGAAATGCTGTTGCGTGAGCAACACTTTGCGGTGTTCCAGGCCAACTGGAACGACAAGGCTACCAATATTCGCGCGATTGCCGACGAGCTGTCGCTCGGTATCGATTCGATGGTGTTCCTCGACGACAATCCGGTCGAGCGGAATCTGGTCCGTACGACGTTGCCCGAAGTCGCCGTTCCCGAGTTGCCCGATGATCCTTCGCTGTACGCGCGGACCCTTGCCGCCGCGGGCTATTTCGAGTCCCTCGCGTTCTTGCCGGAAGATCAGAAGCGCGCCGACATGTACCAGGACAATGCGCGCCGCGTGGCGCTGCGCAGTCAGGCCGGCGACATGGATGCGTACCTGCGTTCGCTCGACATGAAGATCGATTTCGCACCGTTCGACGATACCGGACGGGCACGCATTGTTCAGTTGATCAACAAGTCGAACCAGTTCAATTTGACGACGCGCCGCTATACCGACGCGGAGATCCACGCGCTCGAAGGTGACGGGCGGGTTTTCACGCTGCAGGTTCGCCTGACGGATACGTTCGGCGACAACGGCATGATCTCGGTCGTGATTTGCCGGCCCGACGAACGTGCGCCGAGTACCTGGCAGATCGATTCGTGGCTGATGAGCTGCCGCGTGCTGGGGCGCCAGGTCGAGCAGATGGTGTTGCGCGAAGTGCTGCAGCATGCGCGCCAGCGCGATGTCACGCGCGTGATCGGGCGTTACATCCCGACCGACCGCAATGCGCTGGTCAAGGATCATTATGCGAAGCTCGGTTTCGAAGCCGTGAGCGAAGAGCCGGACGGCACGACGGTCTGGGAAATGGCCAGCGACCGCGAGATCGCGCCGGGTCATTTCGCCGTGACGCGGGCGGGTTTCGATACGATTGCTGCCGCCTGAATCATGAAAAACACCGTATCACTCACGTCGTTGCGCGAGACGGATGACGTTGCGGCTTCTCGCAAGCTGCCGCGCCGTGACTATGTATTGCTGCCGTTGATCGTCGTGGCGACGGTGGTCTGCCTTTTCGTTGCCGCCGAATTCGCGACGAGGGCGATCTGGAGCGCGGGTACGCGCGGGGGCGAATGCCATGTGGCCGATGCCAGGGAGGGCATGCGCAACGTCCCGAACTGCACGATGACGGTCAAGACTCCGGAAACGCCGTGGATCACTTACCACTACAACGCTTGCGGTTTCCGCTCGACCGAGGGTTGCGGACCGAAGCCGGCCGGTACGCGACGCGTTGCGTTGCTCGGCACGTCGTTTGCCGAAGGCACGAGCCTCCCGTACGACCAATCGTTCGCGGCGCTGGCGGAACATGACCTGAGCAGGATGTGTGGCGCACCGGTGGAGGTCCAGAATCTCGGTGTCTACGAGCTGCCGTTCCGCAAGGTGCTGAACCGGATCGGGCCGGCGCTGGCCTTGCAGCCGGATGCAGCGGTACTCACGGTTGCGCCGTTCGATCTGGAAAAGATCAATCTGCCGGACGTCGCGGATGCGCCCGCGGCTACCGTCGCGCCGGAACCGCGCAGCGACCTGATGGCGCGTGCCAAGGGCTGGCTGAGCGGCAGCCGTGCCGTCGCCGTCGCACAGCACTACATGTTCGAAAATCCGGACATTCAGGTGCCGATGTATCTGAAATACGGCGACAAGGCCGATTTCCTTCGGCCGCCATTTTCGACCGCCTGGCGCGAGCGGCTCGAGACGTTCGACAAAGTGGCCGCAACGGTCGCGGACAGGTTTCGCGCGACGGGCGTGCCGGTGGCGCTGATGCTGATTCCGCAACGGACGCAGGCCGGGCTCCTGGCCGCGAAATCGCTGCCCACGGGCATCGATCCATTGGCGCTCGATCACGCGATGGCCGAAATCGCCGCGAAGCACGGCATGCGCTACATCGATCTGGCCTCGAGCCTGAAGCAGTCGGCGAACCCGGCCGATTACTACTATCCGGTCGACAACCATCTGAACGCCGCCGGCGCGCGCGTTGTCGCGCGAAGCATGGTGACGGCGCTTACCGCCGGCGGGGCACCCGCGTTGTCGGCATGCGGGTCACATTGAACCTGGCGGCGCATGACGCCGCCATCGTTTCGAACCGTTTTCAGGCCGCCCGATGAATATTCCATCCTTCCAGTTCTTCGCCTTTGCAGCCGTCGCCGCGCTGATCTTCAACCTGTCTCGCTCGCTGACCTGGCAAAACGCGGTATTTCTCGTCGTCAATCTGCTGTTCCTGGCGACGTTTTCCCGCGATCCGGTCGCGTGGATTCCGTTCGCCGCATTCCTGCTCGTCGGTTATCTGAGCGTCCGGGGCATGCAAACGAAGCAGTGGCTGGCTGCGTTCGCGCCGATCGTTGCGATCGTGATCGCGCTGTTCTTCTGGCTCAAACGCTATACGTTCGTGCCGTCCGCGTTGCTGCTGTCGCACCCTTACGCGACGATCGGCGTGTCCTACATCTTTTTCCGGATGCTCCATCTCATCATCGACGCTCGCAGTCCGGGCCTGTCGGTTCGCGTGACGCCGGTGGTGTATCTGAATTACGTGCTCAACTTCACGTCGCTCGTGTCGGGGCCGATTCAACGCTTTCAGGATTACAGCGTGACGCAGACGAGCGAGCGGCCGGGACCGGATGCAATCGACTACGGCGTCGCGCTCGAGCGCATCATCGTGGGATTCTTCAAGGTGGCGATCGTGTCGGCGGCACTGTCGCACCTCCATCATCAGGCGCTTGCGCAACTGTCGCCGATGCAACCGCTCGGCGAGCGCATGCTGACCGGGCTGGCGATCGCCGCGATCTACCCGGTCTATCTGTATTTCAACTTCTCCGGCTACACGGATGCGGTCGTCGGTGTAGCGCGCTTCTTCGGGATCTCACTGCCGGAGAATTTCGACCGGCCGTTCTCGTCGACCAACTTCATCGGATTCTGGAGTCGCTGGCACATCACGCTTTCCGGCTGGCTCAAGACCTACGTATACAACCCGCTGCTGATGACACTCATGCGTCGCTTTCCGTCGCGCTCACTGGAGCCGTATCTGGGTGTCGTCGCGTTCTTCGTGACGTTCTTCCTGGTCGGCGCCTGGCACGGCCAGACGTCGATGTTTCTGTTCTTCGGTGTCCTGCAGGGCGGGGGCGTCAGCGTCAACAAGCTGTATCAGATCCGCATGACCAAATGGCTTGGCAAGAAACGGTACGTCGCGCTGTGCAACACGCCGCTCTACGCCCATTGCGCGCGCGGGCTGACGTTCACGTTTTTCGCATTCAGCCTGTTGTGGTTCTGGTCGACCTGGAGCGAAATCCAGACCATCGCGACGACGCTCGGCCCGGCGCTCGTCGCGTTCGTATGGCTGCTGGTATTCGTGGGCGCGACGGTGACGCTTGCCTTGCTCAACGCTGTATACGAGCGTGTGACGCAAGGCGGCATGGCCGGACTGTTCCTGTCGCGTTACGCCCGTACCTCGTGGTGCACGGTATTGGCGGTCGTGACCGTGCTGGTGCTGGTCATTTCCGATTCGCCCGCGCCGGACATCGTCTACAAGACTTTCTGACCCGCGGCGGCGGCACGGCGATCGTAGGGTGCCGGGTCGCCGGAAACGTGAAGTGTGCGCCGACGCGCGCCGAACCTGCAAGATCGATATTTCCCGGAGCCACTCACTTTCATGGCCAGTCACAAGCAGAAGTTCGAAATCCTGGACGGCTTGCGAGGCATCGCTGCGATAAGCGTGATGTTCATGCATTTCCTGCAGGAACTATCGAGCACGATCCTGCAGGGTGCCTATCTTTCCGTCGACATGTTTTTCATGCTGAGCGGCTTCATTCTTTCGTATTCCTATGGTGAAAGATTACGCCAGGACGCATGGCGTGGCGAGTATCTGAAGCGCAGGTTAATACGCCTGTACCCGATGATTTTCATCGGGTTCGCGATCGGCTTCGCGAGCCTGATCGTCATGCAGGCCAATTCGTCCGCCCGGTTCTCATTGGGCAACCTGGCGGCCGCCACCGGCCAGAATTTTTTTCTCGTTCCATACCTCGGTCGCTTTTCGGTGTCGGGTTTCGTCGGCGCGGCGAATCACAGCTTGCCGTCCGTCAATGATCCTGGCGTATTCCCGCTGAATCCACCTGCCTGGTCGCTGTTCTTCGAGTTGTTCGCGAGCGTCATCCTGATCGCGGCAATCAAGATGACCGCGCGGAATCTGTCGAGATGGGCCTACGCCTGTCTCGTCGCATTCCTCGTATATGGGTTCCTTGCCAGTCTCGATAACGCCAAGCTGGCGATCATGATGAACCAGGGCTGGGCGGCGGATAACTTCGTCGGCGGCTTCTTCAGGGTGGGCTACGGGTTCTTGTTGGGCATCGCGATTGGAAAGATGTACGAATCGGATCTTCCGGCGAAGCCGCATTGGTTCGTCGCCAGGCTCATAAAGAACGACTACATGCTGTTTGTCGTTTTCCTGCTGGTCGTCGCGTTTCCGTCGTCGATCAAGGGGATGTATTCAGTGGCTATCCTGCTGTTCGTCGCACCTGCGCTGGTTTACCGGGGGGCCATGCTCGCGCCGAGCGGCAAGACGATTGCAAGGCTCAGCGCGTTCCTCGGCTGGATCTCGTATCCGCTTTATTGCGTGCACTATCCGATCGGAAGGCTGGTGTTCGCGTATGCGCCACAGGCCGACATCCACGTTGTCCGAACCGCGATGATCGCCGCGTCTCTTTCGATCGTGTCCGCCGCCATCCTGGCGAAATTTGTTGAAGAACCGATCAGGTCGTATCTGGGCAAGCGCATGTTCGGAAATCATCGGGCCGCCACCGGCAACCCGGTCAACGTCGGGTAAACGGAGCAGTTCGCGCAGCACGCCGGCGTCGTTGTGGCGCCGGCGTGCGGGAGTCGCTTTTACAGCCCCTTGAAGATCTCCGTCATCATCTCGGCGCTTCGGCTCCAGCGATATTTCTCCGCGTGCAGGCTTCCCTTGCGTTTGAGCTCGGCCCTGAGCTCGGCGGAATCGAGCAGGCTCCGCAATTTCTGCGCGATGTCGTCCTGCGAAAACGGATCGCAGTACAGCGCCGCATCGGCACAGACTTCCGGCAGTGCGGCCGATTTGCCGACAACCGCCGGACAGCCGTAGCGCATCGCCTCGAGAGGCGGTATGCCGAAGCCTTCGTAGATCGACGGATAAAGGAAGCACGCTGCGTTCTGATACAGCGCCTTCAATTGCTCGTCGCTGACGTAGCCCACGTACTTGATGTTCGGCTCGGATGCCGAGAGATGATCCTGCTTGCCGAACACGGTGGCGTTCTGCATGCCGACGATGACGAGATCGACCGACGGATCGTCGATCTGCCGGAATGCCGCGATCAGCCGCCCGAAGTTCTTGGTCGGATTCATGCTGCTGACCGCGAGCACGAAGCGGCCGGGCGTCAGCGCATGCTTGGCGAGCACGCTCGCGTCCGCTTCCAGGGCATCGAGATGATCCGCACCGAGCGGCACGACGCTGATCTTCTCCGCGGAGACGCCGCAGTGATGCGCGAGGCGATCCCGCGAGAAATAGGAGTTGGTCAGCACGCAAACGGAGGTTCGCGCCAGGATCCAGAACATGATCCGGTACCACACGCGAAATGGCCGGGAGAAATGCGCGGGCGTGTCGAACACCGCCGCATCGTGCATGTAGATGATCTGGTTGCCGATGAAAATGGATGCCGAATTGCTGAGATTGACGATGCGTCCGCGGCGAGCGAACAGCGGGAGCACCAGCTGCTCCCAGACCACGCCCTTGTAAAAACCGACCTTGACCGTCCTCGCACCGCTTACCTCGACGCCGGGCTGCGGAGGCACCAGCACGGTCACCGGATCCTGAGGCTGAAACTTGATCAGTGCGGCGATCAGCTCGCGCGCGACGCGCTGCACGCCGGTCGTCTTCTGCGTGGTGAATCGGCCGTTGTATACGAGTTGCTTCGGTTTCTTGAAAGCGATCATGTCGATAAGGGGATGTCGAAATCGGAATCAGGCTTTGACGTGATCGGGAACAACCGGCTTGAAGTCGTGCGTGTCGACTCGCGCCCCGTCGGTGTCGAGTCCGTAAAGGGCGTGCCACTGACGGAAGATCGCGTTCATCGAAAATCGCTGAATCGCCCGTTGCCGGGCAGCTGCGCCCATTTCCTCGCGAAGCTGCCGGTCGTCGCGCAGCAGGGTCAGATATGCGGCCATCTCGTCGGCGTTCGACGCGACATAGCCGGTCACGCCGTGAATCACCACGTCGCGATTGCCCACGACATCCGTCACCACGGCCGGTATGCCGGCGACCTGCGCTTCGATCAACGCGACCGGCATGCCTTCCCATCGGGAGGTCTGGACGTAGATATCCAGTTCCGACGTCAGCGCGAGCGCGCGTGCGCGGGTGACCCAGCCGCTGCAGACGACTGCCCGGCGCTGGCCGGGGTCCGGAATCTCGGCGGCATCGCCGCCGATCCAGAGAAACTCGACGTCCACGCCGTGCAGCGTGTCGGCAAGGCGCACGAATGCTTCATGATTTTTCTGGAACGACGCCCGGCCGCTCATCCCGATGACGACTTTGCGATCGTCGCGCGTTCGACGCGGTGGGATCTCAGCCGCATTGACGCCGTTTTCCACCAGGACTGCCGACTTCGCCCGGACCTTTCCCCGGATCTCGGCGAGTTCGCTGCCGGAGCACGCGACGATGGTTCCGCCGATGTGCGCCGCGATGCGCTCGAAGCTCAGGTAGGCATACTGCTTCATGCGCGACACGTCGCGGCGCAGGAACGAGAGTCCGTGCGGCGAGTAGAGGACCTTCGCATTCGGGGCGGCGATCCGGGCGGCGATTCGCCCCAGCACGCCGGCCTTCGACGAGTGCAGATGAATCGCGGTCGGCTTGCTGTCGCGCAGGTTCCGGACCAGCGCACGCAAGCTCCGCAGATCCTGTTTGACGCTCACCTCGCGCGCCATGTCGACGTACACGAGCTTCACGTCAGGCAGGAACAGCGTTGAAAAATCGGTCGGGGTTTCCGGTCGGATCGAATGCAGAACCGTCACGTCGACGCCGGTCGCCGCGGCATGGTTGGCGAGATGGGTCAGCATCGAAAGCACGCCGCCACCAAACGCTTCGGCGATATGAACGATCTTTTCTTGGGTCATCTTTCGGTCTAGCGATCCGATCGCACATTCATCGCCCGTTGTGACGATGAGCCGCCCGCGAATCGTGTTGTCTCGGTGTCGAGTTCGTTAAACTATGCATTCCTGATTGATAAATGCATGGCTGCCGTGGCCATTGGATCCTGCTGTCGCAGTCGCTTGTTCGAGCTGACGAGGCAGCCGGATGGTTTCCGCCGATGGAATATCGGGTCGACGTTGCCGGAGCGTGCCGAACACGACGCAGCGTGACGAACCAATGCCGCGTTCTACGTATCGGCTCGATTCCTCCGAACATCGGATACCGGCGTTCGACTACGACGACTGGAGACGAGACAACGACGAAATCCGGTCAGTGCGCGTGAATCCACTGGTCCGGATCATTGTGCAGCGCATGCGCGACCCGCTGGGTGCGATGGCTTACCGAAGGCGCGACTCGGCGACGCTATCGAGCGTCGGCGTGATGGCCGGATGACTTCCGCACGCGCGCGAGCGGATTGGAGATATAGCGAATCGCACGGTTGCTGAGCGTTGCCGACGGCAGCAAGCATGCGAGTGACAGCCCGGCCACGGCCGTTTTCTTGGCGGGCCCCCAGAACGGGTTGCGCAGCACGGTTTGCCAGTAGCGCCCGGATTCGCACAGGAACCAGCGCCAGCGCCGCACGAGTGGGGCGTGATAGAGCGTGCTTGCGAAGCGGGCCTTCTCGATCGCGAAGTCGAGCGGCGCGATCGGCAATGCTTCGTGCAGCCGTGTGCCGGCAAGCATGCGCAGCGTCGCCCATCGGCGTTCGGCTTTCAGCGCGCCTGTCGCGGCGTCTTCCGAATTGGTGAGGGCGAGGGCCGGCGTGTCGGCGGACGGGCGCGTCCCCGGCTGCTGATGGACGCGATAGCCGCCGAGCGTTGCATCGATCATGTGTACGGCGCCGAGCAACGCGATACCGTAGATCGCATAGAAATCCGCGCCATGCAGGTTGTCCGGGGTGACGGGTACCGGAAAGATGCGCTTGAGTGCATCGACCCGATACGCGTTGCCCGATGCGGGCGGCGACGGGTACAGCCAGCCCGCGCGCAACAGGCGGCCGCAATCGGTGTCGACGGCCGACTGCGGCACGCTCGCCCCGGTCATTGCACCGTCCTGCGCGATCACGTCGAGCCGGAAATGCACCTTCACGAAGTCGCCGGACGCGAACGCGGCGAGCACGCGGGCCGCGGCGTCGGCATAGAGCAGGTCGTCAGCGTCGAGCAGGATCACGTAGCGCGTCGTGACATGTTCGAGCGCGCGGTTGTATGCGGCGACCTGACCGCGATTCTCCTGGAACACCGCCGTCACGCGCTCGCCGTACGAGCGAATGATGTCGCGCGAATCGTCGGTCGAACCGTCGTCGACGACCAGCACGCGTACACCGTGCGCGCCCTGCGCGAGCGCCGAATCGATCGCGTCGCGCAGGTATGCGCCGTGGTTGTAGTTGCAGATTGCGATGGTCAGGTCGGTCATGAACGGATTCTGGACGAGCGAAGTGCGGACGATCCGGGGGCCCGGCGGGCAGGGTTCGGTGCCCCGGCGCACGGCACGCCGAGACCGCGACGCGGGATCGGGTGCGACCGGTGCTGTCGGGCGATCCCGGCGCACGGTCGCGTCGCATGGTGGCCATGATACGTGTCGCAGACCGGCACTCGGTTCGCGAGCCTACCGTTCCGCGATTCGCTTCATTGGAAGCGCGATGAATCGTCAACGGCATGTCGGATCCGCCGCGCAGGCGGGATGTATTGGTCTGTTGACGCACTGAAACGCGGCGGGTTCGAATGATCCAATCGAACGTAGTACACCGCCTGTTTCGGCGGTATCGCGGGCCGACAACTCGGCCGGCATGCAGCGATTCGGGCGCGCCGGCGGACGCGCGCGAAGTCATTCCAGGGAGTCGACTCGACATGCATAGATCACACGGCCCGATTCTTGCGCGTGTGGCGCTTGCCGCGATGTGCGTGGCAGGCGGGCTGGCTTGGCCGGGCAGTGCCGCGGCGGCATCCGGCACGCCTGCGCCTGGTGCGTTTCATTCGGCTGTACCGGATGCGTACGTTCGTCCCGCTGGGGACGCGGCCGATCAGGCCGACATGCTGCAACATGCGCTGGACGCGTTGCAGCCTGGCCAGCGACTGGTGTTCGCGCCGGGGCGGTATGTGGTCGGCCGGTCGCTGGTCGTGCGTCAGCGGAATGTGGTGTTGTCGGGCTACGGCGCGACGCTGATCGCGACAACCCCCGGCGACCAGACGGTCGATATGCGCGGCGAGGGTACGACGCTCGTCGGTTTTCGGCTCACCGGAACCGGCACGGCACGCCTCACGACGCCGGAGTCTTCGAAGGTCGAGGTGACGGGGCGCGGCGTGCAGGTGCTCGACAACGTCATCGACGGTGGCGCGGGCGGCGGGATCTTCGTGTTCGGCGGCGCTGACGTCGCGATCGTCGGCAACGAGGTGCTGTCGACGCTGGCCGACGGCATTCACATGACGCACGGCTCGCACAACGTGCTCGTGCAGGGCAACGTCGTGCGCGGGACCGGCGACGACATGATCGCCGTGGTGAGTTACCAGGCGGAAGGCGTGCTGACGCGCAACGTGCTGATTACCGGCAACTCGCTGGAGGGCAACCCGTGGGGCCGGGGCATCACGGTGGTCGGCGGTGCGAACGTCACCATCTCGAACAATATCGTGCGCAACGTACAGGTGAGCTCGGGCATTCTCGTCGCGCAGGAAGACAGCAATCGAACTGCCGGCTCGTCCGACATCCGCATCGAGGGCAACTCGATCGCGGATATCCAGACAGCGACGGGCCGGGCCGATCCTCGTCCGGTCACGCAGCAGGCGGCGATCGAGGTCAGCACGTGGTCGGGTTCGGTGTCGCGCGTGACCGTGATCGGCAACCGCGTGTCGCATGCGCGATTCGACGGCATTCGCCTGTGGGGAAACGTGTCGGGTGTGCGGCTCGCGGACAATCAACTGTCGGGGATCGGCGGAATGCCGGTCCGGGTCGACCCCGCGCACGATTGCGCGACCGGCCGACCGGCGGGGGCGTCGGGAGGGCAGGCGAGGGGCGCGCCGTGTGCGGCTGCGCGTCAGCCGTTGTCGGCGGCAGGTGACGCGATCGGCGCGGATTCGTCGTTGTTGCCGCGCGTGCGCGAATCGGTCAGGCAAGCGCGCTGGTCGCAAGGCGGCATCGACTGATCGTGCGTCGGGTGGGCCGCGGTTCGGCGACGCCATGCGGCGAACAGGCGGCGAATAGGCGGCCACCCCTTGTTCGCGCGGCGGCGCGCATCGCCATCGCGCACGCCGCCTCGATCCGCATGCGCTTACCGGATGACGTTGCGTTCCGAGGCTTCCTCGTCCGGTTCGCGCGAGGCGATCGACGGGCGCTGCCGCACGCTCTCGACGACCGGCCTTCCATACTGATCATCAAACCGCACGATATCGTCTTCGCCGAGATAATCACCCGACTGCACCTCGATGATCTCGAGCGGAATCCGGCCGGGATTCTCGAGGCGGTGGACCTCGCCGACAGCGATATAGGTCGATTCGTTTTCGCTGAGCAGGAAGGTCTCGTTGCCGCGCGTGACCTTCGCGGTGCCGCGCACGACGATCCAGTGCTCGGCGCGGTGATAATGCATCTGCAGCGACAGCCGCTTGCCGGGTTCGACGACGATCCGCTTCACCTGGAACCGCTCGCCGAGATCGATCGAATCGTAGTGGCCCCACGGCCGCTGCACCTTGCGGTGTTCGCTCGCCTGCGGGCGCTGCTCGGTCTTCAGGCGCGCGACGATGTTCTTCACGCGCTGCACGTCGTGCTTGTTCGCGACCAGCACCGCATCGGGCGTCTCGATCACGACGACGTCCTTCATCCCGACGCACGCAATCAGCCGGCCCTCCGAGCGCACGAGACTGTCCTGCGTGTCCTCGAACACGATCGGGCCGCGCGCGACGTTGCCCTGATCGTCCTTCGGCATGATTTCCCAGATCGCATCCCAGGTCCCGACGTCCGACCAGCCTGCGGACAGCGGTACCACGATCCCTTCGATGCCGAGTTCGGGGTGCTCCGCGAGGCGTTCCATGACCGCGTAGTCGATCGAGTCGGACGGGCACGCGTCGAAGGCCGCCGCGTCGATCCGGAAGAACGGATGCTCGGCGGTGCCCGCGCGCCATGCCGCGTCGCAGGCCGCATGGATGTCGGGTGCGAGCGCGCGGATCGCCTTCAGCCAGGTCGATGCGCGCGTGACGAAAATCCCGCTGTTCCACCAGTAATCGCCCGAATGCAGGTAGCGCTCGGCGAGCGCCGCGTTCGGCTTCTCGACGAAGCGCCCGATCGCATAGCCGCCTTGTCCACCGAGGCGGCCGGCGCGCGGTTCGCCGACCTGGATGTAGCCGTAGCCGGTTTCCGCGCGGCGCGGCAGCACGCCGAGCGTGACGACCGCGCCTTCCTGCGCGTAGCGCGCCGCGCGGCCGACCGCTTCCTGGAATGCGGCGACGTCGCCGATCACGTGATCGGCCGGCATGACCGCGAGGATGGGATCGTCCGCGAGCACGCTGGCGTCGAGCGCCGCGAGCGTCAGCGCGGGCGCCGTATTGCGCGCGGCCGGTTCGAGCAGGATGCGGGCGGGGGCCGCGCGCCCGAGCACCTGCGCGGCGCTCATGATGCGATGCTGTTCGCCGCACACCAGCAGCAGCGTGTCGCCGAGCGCCGCGTTCGCGATGCCGTTCAGGCGGCGCGCGGTCGCCGACAGCGGCGATTCGTTCGAGGTCAGCTCGATCAGCTGTTTCGGATACTGCTCGCGCGACAGCGGCCAGAGGCGCGTGCCGGAACCACCGGCGAGTATGACGGGCAGGACGCAGGGCAACTCGGGATCGGGAACCGGGCGAAGGTTGGCGTTCATCGATTAGCTCCGGTATCGGCGGGCAGCCGGTTGTGTACGCGGCCGTCGACGCGCGTGTCCTCGTTGCGCGATCGCGGCGCCGAGACGGTCCGAGACAGCAACTGACGCAGCGCGCCGGCGGCGCGGTCGGCGGGCCGGACGAGACCGACGAACGGCGCGCCCTGTTCGAGATAGGGACCGTAGGCCTTGCGGAATCCGAAACGTTTGTAGAAGGACTGGCGTTGCGCGGGAACGTGCGTGCGCACCGCCACGTCGGGCCATGCGGCCTGCGCGGCCGTGAGCGCACGCTGCATGAGTTGCTCGAGGGTGCGGTCGTCGCGACATGCCTCGCTCGTCAGCACCTTGTCGATCACGACGTCCGGATCGGCGTCGTCGCCGGGCAGCACGCGCGCGTAGGCGACGACTTCCGTCGTGTCGCCCTTGTGCATGCACGCGAACACGTGCAGCGCATGCGCATCCTTGCCGTCGATGTCGAGATACGTATGCGCATCCTCGACCACCAGCACTGCGTTGCGCGAGCGCAGGATTGCATAGAGATCGACGGCGCTCAGATGTTCGAATTCACAACAATGCCATTCCATGATGCGGTCCTCGTGTGAAGCCTTCAGCACGCCGAGCCGCATGAACGCGTTTGTCCGGTGCGGCTCGCCGATGTCCATGATGCGGATGCGGGGCGCGCCGGTCTGTTCGAAAGCATACTCACACTCTCGTTATGCGCGTTTCGTGCGGGCGATGCCGGCAGCGCGAAACGGGCCGTGACGTGAGCGGGGCACTGTGCGGTATCACACAGTGGCCGCATGCCGGCTTTCCCATAATTGATTCGTCGCGATTGTCCGCTGCGAACAGCGCAGCGGGCAGTCCGCATCGAACGCGATTGAAGAATCGGGGGCTGTACTTGAGATTGCGATCGTTCACGGCGGGTCGGCCGCGCATCGCGACCGGCTGCTCGCAGGCCGGCATCCGCCGCATCGTCGATGTCGTCGCGATGCGCGCATCCTTCATCGGGACGCAATCGTTTCGACGCGCCGGCCAACACGCGCATACTTGCGACGGTGCGCTGCCCGATGCTTTCGCGCTGCATGCGGCCCTGCACCAGCACAGTGCCCGTCGCGCCGGCCTGTCGGCAGCGATCATGGGTGGCACGACACGCATGGACGCCATGCTGCATCGCGTCAGGAGACGGACGGCACGACCGGCTGCTTCGTTACGATGTTGTAACGAACACGCGCGGTTCGCCCGCGTTCGATGCGTGATGGCGGCGTCGCAGGGGGCGCGCGATTATCCACGGATGCAAAACGCTTCCCGGATTATTTGCGCGATTCAAGCGAGAATCGGGGGCAATGGAAGGCGCCGATCTTGCGGAAAAGTGGTATTTGGCACTGATTGACGGGAATGGTCGTGGATAATCAAATCTGAGGCGCTAAACGCGCGCCGCGCGCGCCGGGGCGGCAGCGTAATCGGCTGAATCGATTTTATCTTTTGGTAACAAGGCCATCTCGATACGGGGTGTAGATTCAGGAACGGATGAAATGAGGCCACCATTCCGAAAGCGGGTTGGCGGCCATCCGGTTCAGCATCGGGCGCGGCTGTCGTGTACGACGCGACGCAAATGCGGACGGAAATCCCGTTTGCCGACGCGCTCCGCCTGACGGCGCGTCGTATGAAAGCCGGAACGCCGCGGCTCCCGCGGCCGCGCGTTCCCTTCGAGTTCGATGACAACGAGGCCGGATGACATTCGGCTCGACCTCCGGGGGCTCTCGCCGTGTGCAGTTTCGATCTTCGCCAAAGCTGCGGAAACCCAGCGCGGACAGGTGGCCATGCGCCGCCGGCCGCAGCGCACGCGAACGGTTCGCGGAGTGGAGAAAGTGATGGTTCGCTATGAATATGCCAATAACGCGCGATAAGAGCGCCGGCGGGGAGAGGATTACCGGGCAGCGTCCTCTGATTTACTGGACCCAGTCGCCGTCCGTCATGCTGCGCAAGGAACTCGCGCGACGCGACTGGAAAGTGACGCTCGTCGCGCACGCCAGCGAATTGCGCGATACCTCCGGCGAAATCACCTGCGGCATCCTCGACCTGAGCGGCGGTCACGCCGACGCGATCGGCAGCATCGCGTCGACCTGCGCGTCGATGCGCGACGTCGTGTGGGTCGCGCTCGTCGAGACCGGCCAGACCGCCTCGCCGAACGTGCGCGCGCTGTTGCGCGACTATTGCTTCGACTACATCACGTTGCCCGCGTCGCACCAACGCATTGCCGATACGGTCGGCCATGCGTACGGAATGGAATGCCTGTTCGCGCGCGATCGGGAACGCCTCGAATCGCAGGAGAACGGCATCGTCGGCACCTGCAGCGCGATGCTGCGGCTGTTCGATACGGTGCGGCGCTTCGCGCGCACCGACGCGCCCGTGTTCGTGTTCGGCGAGACGGGAACCGGCAAGGAACTGACGGCCGTCGCGATCCATCGTCATTCGGAACGGCGCAACGGCCCGTTCGTCGCGGTCAACTGCGGAGCGATCCCGCCCCACCTGCTGCAATCGGAACTGTTCGGTTATGAGCGCGGCGCGTTTACCGGCGCGAACGCGCGCAAGATCGGCTACGTCGAAGCCGCAAACGGCGGCACGCTGCTGCTCGACGAAATCGGCGACCTGCCGCACGAGAGCCAGGCGAGCCTGCTGCGCTTCCTGCAGGAGCGCGCGATCCATCGCCTCGGCGGCAGCGACCCGGTGCCGGTCGACGTGCGGATCGTCTCCGCGACGCACGTTGACCTGCGCGAAGCGATGGAAGAAGGGCGTTTCCGCGCGGACCTGTTCCACCGCCTTTGCGTGATGCGCATCGACCAGCCGCCGCTGCGCGCGCGCGGCAAGGACATCGAGCTGCTCGCGCATCACATGCTCGAACGCTTTCGCGGCGACGCGCGCCATCGCGTGCGCGGCTTTTCGACGGATGCGATCACGGCGCTCTACAAGCATGACTGGCCGGGCAACGTGCGCGAACTGATCAACCGCGTGCGGCGCGCGGTCGTGATGACGGAAGGGCGCCTGATCACCGCGCAGGACCTCGAGCTCGAATACTGTCTCGACGCGGCGTCGCCGTCGGTGGCCGACATCCGCAAGTCGATCGAGCGCGAAGCGATCGAAACCGCGCTGCTGCGCACGCGCGGACGCGTCGCCGCATCCGCGCGCGAGCTCGGCGTGTCGCGTGCAACGCTCTATCGCTGGATGGAAGCGTACGGCATCGAGCGGCCGCGCAGCACGGGGTCGTCGGACTGACGCGCGCGGTGCGGCCGCGCGAGCGTGTGCGCGTGCGTGATCCGGGTCCCGCGCCCGCTCGCGTCAGCCGGTCAACGCCGCCCGCACGGTTCGCGCGGCGTTGACCGCGCGGATTTCGACGGTCGGTGGCGCGCCGGCGGCAGCATGGCCGCCGGTGTTCGCGAGCGGCACGAGCGCGACACGCGCCGGCGTGCCGGGCGCGAGATCGAACCAGTCGTCGCGCGGCACGAAGCCCGGTGCATCGATCTGCACGTGACGTGCGACGTGGCGCGTGCCGATGTCGACGTGCCACGTGTCGCCGGTGCGCGACACGCATGCCTCGATGCCGGGTTCGCGACGGGCGAACACGGCCGGGTGCGTGCGGGACGGGAAGTAGAACGCCTGCGACAGCAGTGTGCCGTCGTCGGCGCGCAGTGTCGCGACGACGGTATCGTGCTCGCACGGGCCGAAGCGATACGCGTAGGTCCAGTCGAAGAAGCGGCCGAGCAATTCGGCCGAATCGAGCCGCACCGTGTCGTGCGCGGCGATCCGGACCGGAGCGCCGGCACGCGCGAGCGGCGTGCGGCCGTCGCGCAGCGCGACCAGCTCGACGGCCGCCGACAGCGGCGCCGGCCGCTCGTTGATCACGTGCACGTCGAGCCCGTTCAGCCCTTCGTCGACGAGCAGGACCTGCACGGGCTGAAGTACCTGGCGCAGCGCATACCACGCCGATTTCGGCCGATGCGCCGCATCGAGCAAGCCCCATCCGGCGCCCGCCATCACATCCTGGAACTGCCAGACGAGCGCACCCGCGCAGCGTGAGCCGGTGCGCCGCCACTCCGAGAACGTGTCCCGCATCAGTTCCGCGATCACCGCGCGCGACAGCTCGAAGTAGCGCGACGGATCCTCGCGCCGCAGGCGGTCGGGCGCCACGTCGTACAACGTCTGCAGATAATGATCGCGAATATCGTCGAAATCCCACGACGTGCCGGGGTCGCGCGGCACGGCCGCTTTCCACCGCGGCTCGTGCACGCCCGGCCAGCCGAGGCTGGCGAGCATCGCATCGCACGGCACGTTCGCGAACGCGAGGCATTCGCTCGCGAAGCGCACGTCGGCGCGACGCGCGTCGTCGAGCGGGCGAAGGTACGCGCCGACACCGTAATAGTGCGACACGCGCTCGCGCGGCATGAACGGCAGCACGCCGCCGTCGGGCGAGTCGGGGACGTACAGCGCGTCGGGCCGCCGTGCCGCCGCGTGGTCGGCGAGGCGCTCGGCGGTCAGTTCGAGGAAGCGCTGCTTCGGCCCGAGACCCGACATCGCGCCCTGCTGCGCAATCTCGCTGCCGCCGCACAGCACCGCGAGCGACGGCGACGCGCGTACGCGCGTGAGGAACTGCTCGGCTTCGCGACCGACGGCGTCCGCGAAGGCGCGATCGTCGAGCGCATAGTCGAAGTTCGCGAACATGAAGTCCTGCCAGACGAGCAGTCCGAGCCGGTCGCACCACGCATGGAATGCGTCGGCCTCGTAGGTCATCGTGCCGCCGACGCGGATCATGTTGAAGCCGGCGTCGCGCGCGTATCCGAGCAGCCGGCCATAGGTCGCGTCGTCCGCGTGCAGCGCGAGCGGTGCGGCGCTGCTCCAGCATGCGCCGCGCGCGAACACGCGCACGCCGTTGACGCGCAACCCGAACCCCTTGCCGTCGTCGCCCGCGTCCGGTTCGATCCTGCGAAAGCCCGTCGCGCCGAGCGGCCGCCGTTCGGCACCGATGTGCAATGCGACGTCGTAAAGCACCGGTTCGCCATGCGTGTGCGGCCACCAGCGGCGCACGTTCGGCACTGCGACGGTCGCATCGAGCCGGTCGGCGCCGCGGCGTTCGAGCGTCGCGTGGTGCTCGCCGCACGACAGCCGGGCCGCAAACGCCTCGGGCAGCGGCCCGGCGAATGTGAGTGCCGCATCGAGCCAGCCGGTATCGCCGTCGATGCGGGCGTGCAGGTCGCAATGAACGAGAACGGGACCGTCGGCAGGGTCCAGCACGTCGACGGGCCGCCACGGACCGGTCGGCACGCAGCGCGGAAACCAGCCGGGCATGTGCCCGAGCAGCGCCGTGCGAACGGTGCGCAACGTCGCCGGCTCGGCGAGCCGCGTGCGCCAGCGTGCGCGGCGCGGTGCGCGCACATCGCGCAGGTGCGGCGCGAGGGCGCGGAAGCAGACGGTCAACCGGTGCGTGCCGTCGAGCGACACGGGCACGTCGTGCGCGACGAACATGCTGTCCGAGCGCAGGATCGGCGTGTCGTCGAGCCATGCTTCGGCGAGCGTCGCGAGGCCGTGAAAGCGCAGCACGCGCGGCCCGTGGCCGTGCAGTTCGACGCGATACCAGTGGTCGCGCTCGTCGAGCGACGCGGTGTCGTCGGCCCGGCCGGCCAGCGCGAGCGCCTGCGCGACCGTGCCGGGGACGGGGGCGGCGATCCAGCCGTCGGCCGGAAGATCGAGCGGCCCGCGCGCGGTACCCGCGGGCGTGGCGAGCAGCGACCACGCGAGCGCGGCATGCGCGCGCGTCACCGCACCAACGGCACGGCGGCCGCGTCGACGCGCACGGGCGCCGCGTGCTGCAGCGGCGGGGCGATCTGCCGCGCGCAGTCGATCAGGTCGGCGTAAGCCGCTTCGATCGCTTCGAGCGTCGCGTCGCCGCGCTCTTCCTTGCCGCGCGCACACGCCCGCGCCAGCCGGAACTCCAGCACCATCGCCTCGGATGCGATGCGGTCGCAGGCGGTACGAATCTCGGCGAACGGCCCGACGCAGCCGCTCGCCTGCAGCCAGCGCGCGTAATGGCCGAACAGTTCGAAGTTCGCGCCGAGTTGCCGCACCGAATTGAACGAGTACGCGTGGAAGCGTTCGAGCGGGGAATCGGCGAGCGATTTCGCATCGAGCTGCAGCTGGCGCCGGAACGCCGTGACCGGATTGACGACCGGCAGCCGGCGCAGATGCCGCTGCAGCGACGCGAGCGAGACCTCGCACAGCGCGCGCTCGTCGAGCGGTGCGAAACGCCGCTTCGCGCACTCGACGTACGGCGGCAGCGGCATCGGCGAACAGCCGCCGACGAGCCCGTTGTAGTCGAAGTCCTCGGCCACGTAATAGCCGCTGTTGTGGAAGTAGCCGATCTGGCGGCGCGTGCGATCGATCGAGTCGATGCCGATCGTCGTCTTCGTATGCTGCGTACGGTAGCTGCTGCCGCGCGTGTCCGGCAGGAACCACGCGTCGACCTCGACGATCATCAGGTGACCGCGCGCGACCTGCGTCTCGATGTGCTGGTCGAGCGGCTCGTAGATCGAGTGTTCCTGCACGACGATGCCGTACAGCCGCTCCAGTTCGTCGTGCGGAAACTTGAAGAACGTGAACTGGTCGCCCTCGAAGTCGAGCGCGATCGTAAACGGCAGCGCCGCGTACGGGTTGAGGCCCCACCAGCGGAGCACCTCGAGCCACATGTCGACATAGCAGTTGGTCTGTTTCCAGACCATCTCCTGACTGTGCAGCGGGTGCGGCCGATAGTGGCGTGCGCGGTGGCGCACGTCCTCGAACGACGCGTCCTCGCCGTCGCGGGACACGAATTTCATCGCGTACCCCACAGCACGTCGCGAACGTCGGCCGGCCATGCGTCGAGGTCGAAACCGTGATGACGGAACAGCGCGAGCGTCAGCCGCTCGAGGCCGAAGCCGACGCAGCCCGTATGCGCGACGTCGCCCGTCGCGGTGCGGATGTCCCACAGCAGCCCGAAGTGATCCATGTGGTAGTTGAAGCTCAGGCACGCGGTCTGGCGGTCGTCGTGCTCGATCGGGATCAGCAGCTCGAACTTCAGGTTCTGCTCGCGCTGGCTGTTCGCGACGATCTTGCCGCCGCGCCCGAAGAACGGATCGTTCGCGAGATCGATCGCGTTCGGCAGTTGCAGCGCCTCGATCATCCGTGTGCCGCGCTCCATCCACGTCGCGCGGAACGCGACGATCTGCTCGGGCGTGCCGATGCGTATGTATTCGCGCATCCGGAACAGCTGCATGCGGGTCGGGTCGAGCGACGGCTCGTGGCGGAAGCAATACGAGAACACGTCGACGATGCGGCCGTCGTCGGGCAGCGCACCGGCGCGCGCGACGACCGGATAGACCGGATAGCAGGCGGCCGGCGTCATCACGACGTAGGTCGGCTTCTGGCTTTCGGTCCAGTCCTCGCCGCGGTCGAGACACTGCAGCAAGCGCTGGTGCCGCTGTTCGTCGCCGCAGAACGCATGCACGCTGCCCGCGAGTTGCGGGAAGCTCTTCATGTATTCGCTGCGCTCGAATTCGGTGCGGCTCATCGCCGGCGGGAAGCGCAGCACTTCGGCTTGCTGGTCGGCGCCGAGGCGCGTGACGAAGGCGTCGAGCGCTTCGACGACGCGCTCGAACCGCTCGCTGCGGCCGAACAGGCCCTGGATGCCGGTCGACACGAGCAGTCCCGCATCGATCAGCTCGTCGCGCAGCGGATTGACGCCCGCGCGGTCGAGCGGCGCGTCGGACGGGGTGGCGGCGGAAGGCACGGAGAGGCGATCGTTCACGAATGTTTCTCCAGCGTCGCGGGACGCAGTGCGAGCAGCAGGCTCGAGGTATTGGCGGCAATGCGGTCGTTGCTGATCATCAGCGGCGCCGCGTGCAGGTCGCGCAGGTGGCGGCCGATGCTGAACGGCGTGCCGTGCTTGTAGCCGGCCATCCCGCAGATCATCATCGCCTGCTGGGCGACTTCGAGCGCGGTCGACGACACATAGGTCTTCAGCGTGTTGATCTCGGCGGCCCAGGCCATGCCGGCCGACCACGAGCGGGGCGACGCGCTGGCATAGAGGCGCAGCACGCTGTCGACGCGGGCCTGCATCGCCTGCATCAGCGCAAGCGATTCGGCGATGCGCCGCGACGCGGGCGACGGCGCACCGTCGGTCTGGCGCGCCTGCGTGCGGAAGAACTGGTGCGCGCGATGGAACGCGTCGCCGGCCACGCCGATCCACACCGCCGCCCACAGGATGTGCGAAACCGGCACCATCGTCTGTTCGGCGATCTGCGCGAACGGCACGGGCAGGCATTGCACGGTCGTGCCCTGTGCATCGAGCACGAAGCCGTTGCTGCACGTGCCGCGCATGCCGAGCGTGTCCCATTCGCCGCGGCGCGTGAGCGTATAGCCGTCGCGCAGCACCGTGACGAGCACCTGCTCGGATGCCGGCGCGTCGGCGTCGCGCCGCGCGGTCGCGAGGATGCCGTCCGCGTAGTCGCCGTACGAGATCGTCGGCGCGGATTTCTGCAGCCGGAATTCGCCGCCGTTGGTCTCGAGCGCGCACTGGCTCGCGCGCAGGTTGCCGCCGACGCCGTCCTCCGACGTCGCCGACGCGAGCAGCCACTGATGGCGCACGAGCTGTTGCAGGAACAGCTTGTGCCAGCCCTGGTCGGCCGCGTGATTGACGATGCAGGCCACCTGGATCTGGTGCATCGCGAACACCATCGCCGACGACGCGCAGGCCTGGCCGAGGATCGAGCATGCCGATGCGACGTCGGCCAGCGACGCGCCGGCGCCGCCGAGCCGGGTCGGGACCATTGCGCTCAGCAGGCGGCGCGCACGCATGGCCTCGATCGCCTCGACAGGGCAGCGCGCGTCCCGGTCGACCGCATCCGCGTGCTGGGCGGCGATTTGCGCGACGGCGTGCGCGGCCTCGTCGAGCCGGCGTGGTTCGTCGTCGGCCGCGAGTTCGGGAAGCAGCGCGCTCATGCGGAATGCTCGGCGCGTTGCAGGGTCGCGATGGTGTCCGCGAGCGCGTCGACGCTGCGGAACAGATTGCGGTTCAGCATCTCGTCGGGAATCTCGATGTTGAACTGCTTCTCGATCGCGAGCATCAGCTGGATCGTATCGAGCGAGGAGAGGCCCGCTTCGTAGAGGTCATCCCCGTCACCGATCGAGTCGATCGCGGCTTCGAGGTGGGCGACGTGCTTGAGGATGGTTCTGATTTCGTTTTTCACGTGCTGCTCCGGCGTGTGAGGTGTCGTCCGCAAGGGCGGACGCGCGCAGCGCGCTGACATCCCCCCGGCAGTCCGGCATCAGTAGACCATTCGCACGCCCGGCGTTCTGTTCGCCACCCTACAATCGGCTGACTCGCGTCGCACGCGTGCGACGACACGCCGTGCGCATCACGCGCGTGCCGCGGCGCTCACGCCCGAGTCGGCCGACAGGATGCGCTTCATCTCGTCGCGCACGATCGCGCGGCAGCCGCACGACATTTTCTCGAGGCCCGCAAGGTCGGCAAGCTCGATCGAGCTCCGGTACTGACGGATCAGGCCGAGTTTCTGGATCTCCCCGGCCGCATCCGTGACCGTCTCGCGCCGCACGCCGAGCATCTGCGCGAGCATGCTGTGGGTGATCTGGATCTCGATGCTGCGCGACCGGTCGTACGCGAGAAGGAACCATCTGCATAACTGATGTTTGAGCACGTGATGTCGGCTGCAGAACGTGATCTGCGAGACCTGGGCCATCAGCAGCCGCACGCAGACGAACACCAGATGGCGAATCACCGGCGACGCGTCGAACGCGGCGGCGAAGATGCGCCGGTCGAGCCGGTAGACGAAGCCGTCGCGGCATGCGACGGCACGGCACGGCATCCGGCCGCTGCCGCCGATCACGTCGTCGCAGACGACGCTCTCGCTGCCGATCTCGGCCACTTCCAGCGTCATGCCGCCGGACGACACGTACTGCAGCGAAATCGCCGTCGTGACGGGCAGGTAGACCGCGGTGAGCATTTCACCCGGTTCGCACAGCACCTGGCCCGATTTCAGGTGAACGAGTTGGAGGTTGGCAATCAGCGTCGCGCGTTCGTCGCGGTCGAGGGCCGCGAGGAACCGGTTGGCGTCGAAGCTGTGGGAAAGCTCGATCATGCCGCTCGCATGGGCGACGGCGTCATTGGCCTGGTGGGTCACGGCGGATCCTCGTAGGGAGCGATCGCACATCGCGCGACGCCATCCACGGGGATTTAGCACGCACGTGCGGATTCGTGTTCATAGAAATTCGAATGCCGATGGCGGAAAAGGCTAGCACGCAATTCAATTCGATAAATTGCGCATTACGTCACTTCACAATGTTTGACGATTTGGGGTAAATGAAAAGGTTATAGGTATTTGAAGATCGTCTTCGTATGAATTAATTGCACTGGAGGGTGAATCGCGAATTCGGTGCTGATCGAGAATCAATCCGGCAACGAAGTGCATCGTACAAGAAAAATATCTAGAATGCATTGAACATTATTTGACAATTTAGATTCGCGGGTATGATTTATTAATTGAATCATGGTGTTGCGTGAGATATGTGCGTTTGATTACAGTGTTGTAAATTAATCCGGCGATTCATATTTGAGACAGTTTCAAACGACCATTCGAGCGTGCGGCACGCGACTCTGGCCCGGTTGAGACATCATGGAAACAATTGAAAACCGGGTGTAAGTTATTGAACGATAAGACTCCCGCGCCGCTGCCGGTTCCACTGCCGGCCCCGCGCTCAATGATCAGTCGAATTGCCGGCTGCGTCCGCGACGCAAGCGGGTGTCCGGAAATGAGACGTTTTTTGCGGTTTTCGACCGGCTATTCGGGGGCGCTAAATCGCAAGTCATTTATATATTAAGGATGGAGCGGGTATTGGCACGTAAATCGCTTATCGAAACGGGCGTGTCGAAACGGGACTGCCGATTCGATCCAGCGGCGAGACGCTGTGGGTCGATTGGATCGAGGGTTGTGGGCCGCAACCCGCGTCGCCGTCCGGGCGCGCATCGCGATAACGAATTCCGCTGACGCGGCTGCATGCGGCGCGGACGATAAAAGGGATACAGACATGCTTCATCTTCACTCGAGCTACTCGGCGAATGCCATCCTCGATGCCCTTCCGGAGGACAGCATCCGTGCCATCGCACCGCACCTCGAACTGGTCCGGATCAAGGCCGGCATGCTCGACCGTGTCGGGGAACCGATGCGCCACCTGCATTTCCCGACCACCGCCATGATGTCGGTGCAGCACCTGATGGAGGACGGAGCGATGGTCGAGGTCGCCGTGGTCGGCCGCGAAGGTGTGGTCGGCCTCGCGACGCTCGTCGGCGGCACCGCGGTATCGAATCGCGTCGAAGTCCGTATCGGCGGGATGGCCTACCGCGTGCCGACCTGCGTGATGCGCTCGGAATTCGAACGTTCGCCGGCGACGTATCGGCTGCTGCTGAACTATTGCCAGGCGACGATGGCGCAGATTTCGCGCAGCGCGTTGTGCAACCGGCATCACTCGGTCAGCGAGCAGTTGAGCCGCTGGCTGCTGCTCGCGCATGACCGGATCGACGGCGACGAACTGGCCGTCACGCAGCAGACGATCGCGAACATGCTCGGCGTGCGTCGCGAAGGCGTGACGGAAGCGGCCGGCAACCTGCAGGAAGCCGGGCTGATCCGTCAGCGTCGCGGCCGCATCACCGTGCTCGATCGCGACGGTCTCGAGCGCCAGGCATGCGAGTGCTACGAGCTGATTCGCGCGGACTATCGCCGGCTGCTCGGCACGCGGGCCGGCGCGCGTGCGTTGCCGGTGCGGCCGCGCATGCAGGACCTGCACGGCGGTTTCCCCGCGCACGGTGTGTGACGATGCATGCGATGGCGGGTGGAACGAATGCGATGCGACGCGCCGCGATCGCCGCGGTCGATGTTGCGCTGGTGCTGGCAGGGGCGCTCGCCGCGCAGGCTGCGATGGGGCTCGCGTGGCACGATCTGTCGGACGCGCAGCGCGGCACGGTCGCATTGCTGTGCGTGCTGACCGTCGCGCTGTTGCCGCGCAGCGTGCGCGTGACGCGCGGCGCGGCGTCGCCGCACGACGGCGGTGCCGTGCTGACGCGCACGGTGGTGGCCGTCGTGTGCGTGGGCACGCTGACGGTGGCCGGCACGATGTGGATCATGAACCGCGGCGGCACGGTCACGACGCGCTGGATCGCGCGGACGGTGCTGTCCGGCGACGCGGCACTGCTGCTCGGCAGGCTGGCACTCTGCGCGCTGGCGATGAAGCGTGGCGATCCGCGCACGCGGCAGCGGCGGGTTGCGGTCGTCGGGGCGACCGCTTACGGACGGGTGGCGATCGAGCGCATGCAGCTCGAACCGGCCGGGCCGTTCGCGGCTGCCTGCGTGTTCGACGACGATGCACCGGCCGCGGCCACGACTGACGGGATCGGCGGCGTGCCGGTGATCGACGACTGGGGCGCGTTGCGGCGCATGATCCGCGGCGGCGAGATCGACGAAGTGTGGCTCACGCTGCCGATGTCGCACGAGTCACGCATCCAGCGCATCGTGCGCGAACTGCGCGACGAGTTCGTCGAGCTGCGGCTGTTGCCGGACGTGCGGCAGATGGCGGTCGTCGAGCGATCCGCGACCGATGTGCTCGGCATGCCGGCCATCAACCTCGCGACCACGCCGCGTTCCGCGCCGGAACTGTGGGCGAAGTTCGCGTTCGACCGGCTGTTCGCCGGCGCCGTGCTGATTCCGCTGCTGCCGCTGCTCGCGGCGCTGGCGATCGCGGTGAAGCTGTCGTCGCCGGGGCCCGTCTTGTTCAGGCAGCGCCGCAAGGGCGCCGACGGGCGCGAGTTCCATATCCTCAAGTTCAGGACGATGCGCGTGCATCGCGTACAGCCCGGTATCGTGCGACAGGCCTCGCGCAACGATGCGCGCATCACGCCGGTCGGCGCGTTCCTGCGACGCACGTCGCTCGACGAGTTGCCGCAGTTCTTCAACGTGCTGTTCGGCCAGATGTCGGTGGTCGGCCCGCGTCCGCACGCGATCGAACACGACGACTTCTACCGGCAACTGATCGACTGCTACATGTATCGCTATCGCGTCCGGCCGGGAATCACGGGATGGGCGCAGGTGAACGGCTATCGCGGCGAGACGCGCAAGGTCGAGGCGATGGCCGCGCGCGTGAAGTTCGACCTGTTCTACATGCAGAACTGGAGCTTCTGGTTCGACATGAAGATCATCCTGATGACGGTCGTGCGCGGCTTCGTCGGGCGCAACGCATTTTGATGAAGAGGATTACGAAGTATCGAGCGTCGACTCGTGCTTCCGGCCTCGATACGACGCGTCCCGCAACCGCGCTTCAGCTGTGCGCCGGCGGCTGAGCGGCTGCCGGCAACGCAGCGGGCGAGACGGCGGGGCTGGCGTCGGGCGCGGCTTGCGCGCTCGACGGCTGGATGGCGTGCTGGATCGTCGGCACGACCATCGTCGGGAACAGGGCCGCAAGGGCCACCCAGATGACGACGCCGAACAACATGACGTTCTCCCGGAAAGCCGCGGATTCGCCGCGCATGCTCTCAATCTACGACGCAACTTTTTACAGGGGATTGATCGACCTCAACGGCGGCTGCGTCAGACGAATGCTGCCTCGCGGGGTTTTCGCATCGGTCCCCGGTTTCTGATGCGCGATGCGGGCGCTGACGCCGGTCAACACATGCGTGTGCATTGGGTTTATGCTGCGTCGAATGCGTCCCGCACTTCATGTGGCCGGACGCGCATCCGGGCACGACGAGCCGGGCATCCCGGGCCGCCGTGCACCGGCGCGACAACCGCGCGCCGCATGCCTCATTGCGCGGAACCCGGAAAAGGAGGGACGGCGATGGCGCTCGATCGAGAACAACGGCAGACGCTGCAGCGACGGCTGACCGAGAGCGAGCTGGCGTTGCGTGCGGAGATCCGGACGAGCGAGGACCAGCGCGCGTCGGAGTCCTATGCGGAGCTTGCCGGCGCGGCGCCGGACGAGGGCGACGAGGCCAATGCCGATCTGTTCGTCGACATGGATCACGCGCTGATCGGGATGAAGCTGGCCGAGTTGCGCGCGATCGGGCGCGCGCAGCAGCGCATGCGCGACGGCAGCTACGGCGAGTGCATCGATTGCGATGCACCGGTCGGCTACGAGCGACTGCTCGCGCGCCCGACCGCCGAGCGTTGCACGCATTGCCAGTCGATATACGAGCGGCGCTACGCGACGACACCGCGCGCATCGCTGTGACGTCGGTGCAGGGGCCACGCAAGCAGCGAGCCCCGCGCGGAACGACACGGGCAATCGGCGCAGGATGACCAACGGGCACCCGCCGCCGTCGACATGCGGCGCCGGGCGGGCCGACGCCGGCACGCCGGCGCACGGCGCCATCCACGTGGAAGGGAGCCACGCCGATCATGCCGATCCACAATGCCGAGTGCGCGGCCGTCTTCACCGAAATCGCCGACATGCTCGAGATCCAGGGCGCCAACCCGTTCCGGGTGCGTGCCTACCGCAACGCGGCCCGTACGATCGCCGACTACGGGCGCGACATTCCGGCGATGATCGAGAGCGGCAGCGATCTCGGCCGGATTCCATCGATCGGTGCCGATCTCGCGGCGAAGCTGCGCGAGATCGCCGCGACCGGTACCTGCGAACTGCAGCAAACGCTGCGCCATGCGTTGCCGGGCGCGATCGTCGAACTGCTCGACGTGCCGGGGCTCGGCGCGAAACGCGTCAAGGCGCTGCATGACGCACTGCACGTCGACTCGCTCGAGCAACTGCGCGTCGAAGCGAAGAGCGGGCACGTGCGCGCGCTGCCGGGTTTCGGCGCGAAGACCGAAGCGCACCTGCTCGACGCGCTCGACGAGCGCCTGAAGCGCGAGCCGCAGCGCTTTCTGCTGCCGGATGCCGCGCAATCGCTGATGCCGTTGCTCGAGCGCTTGCGCAAGGTGGGCGGCGTCGGCGAAGCGGTGCCGGCCGGCAGCTTTCGCCGCTGCCGCGAGACGGTCGGTGATCTCGACATCCTCGTGACCGCACGCGATCCGGCCGCCGTGGCCGATGCGTTCGTCGGCTATGGCGAGGTCGCACGCGTGCTCGCGAACGGCAAGACGCGTTCGAGCGTCGTGCTCGGCAACGGGCTGCAGGTCGACCTGCGCGTCGTCGACGCCGACGCGTTCGGCGCGGCGCTCGTCTACTTCACGGGATCGAAAGCGCACAACATCGCGCTGCGCCGGATCGCGCAGGCCGGCGGGCTGAAGATCAACGAATACGGCGTATTCCGCGGCGACGAGCGGATCGCGGGCGCGACGGAGGCATCCGTCTACGAGGCGATCGGCCTTCACTGGGTGCCGCCCGAGTTGCGCGAGGGCCGCGGCGAGATCGACGCGTCGCGCGTCGGCGCGCTGCCGGCGCTGGTCGAACGCAAGCACGTTCATGGCGATCTGCATGCGCATACCGACGCATCGGCAGGGCGCGACAGCCTGCGCGCGATGGCGGACGCGGCGCGTGCGCGCGGGCTCGCGTATCTGGCCGTCACCGATCGCACGCCGGAGTCCGGCGGCGGCCGTACCGATGCCGACTGGCTCGTACGGCAGATCGACGAGATCGACCGCCTCAATGCGTCATTCGACGACTTCGTGCTGCTGAAGGGCGTCGAGGCGGGCATTCGCGAGGACGGCAGCCTCGATGTGGCCGACGACGTGCTCGGCCGGCTCGATCTCGTGGTCGGCGCGGTACGTGACCGCTTCGACCTGCCGGGCGACGCGCAGACCGAGCGGATGCTGCGCGCGATCGATCACCCGTATTTCACGATCCTCGCGCATCCGACCGGCCGGCTGCTCGGCGAACGCGACGCATGCGAACTCGACGTGCCGAGCGTGCTCGCCGCGGCCGCCGCGCGCCACTGCTTCGTCGAACTCGACGGCGACCCGCGGCGGCTCGATCTGCCGGACGTCTGGTGCCGCGAGGCCGCCAAGGCCGGCGTCGCGGTGGCGATCGGCTCGGACGCGCGGTGCGCGGACGATCTGGACAATCTTGGATACGGTATCGGCCAGGCGCGGCGCGGGTGGCTCACGCGACAGGACGTGCTCAACACGCGCACGCTCGCGCAACTGCGGCCGCTGCTGGCGCGCACGATGGGTGCTAGTGGTGCGAGTGGCACAACCGGCACAAGCATCGCGTCGAAGCGCGGCCGCCCGACGCGCGCGTGACGGCGCACGTGCGCGCCGTCACGCATGCCGAAGTCAGGCCAGCACGTCTTCCGCCGGTACGTACGGCAGCCCGAGCGCCAGCGCGACGGCCTCGTACGTGATGTGGCCGTCGCACACGTTCAGGCCCGCGCGCAGATGCGGGTCGTCGGCCATCGCGCGTTTCCAGCCCTTGTCGGCGAGCGCGAGCGCATGGCCGAGCGTCGCGTTGTTCAACGCGAACGTCGATGTGCGCGCGACCGCGCCAGGCATGTTCGCGACGCAGTAATGCACGACGCCGTCGACGACGAAGGTCGGCTGCGCATGCGTCGTTGCATGCGAGGTCTCGAAGCAGCCGCCCTGGTCGATCGCGACGTCGACGACGACGGCGCCCGTGCGCATCGTCGCGATCATGTCGCGCGTGACGAGCCGCGGCGCCGACGCGCCCGGCACGAGCACCGCGCCGATCACGACGTCGGCGTCGCGCACGGCTTCGTCGATCGTATGCGCGTTCGAGCAGACGGTCGCGATCCGGTTCGCGAAGACCAGATCGAGCTGGCGCAACCGGCCCACGTTCGTGTCGAGCACGGTGACGCGCGCGCCGAGGCCGACCGCCATCTGCAGCGCACCGGTGCCCACCACGCCCGCGCCGAGCACCACGACGTGCGCGGCCGGCACGCCGGGCACGCCGGCCATCAGCACCCCGCGGCCGCCGCGCGGGCTTTCGAGGTGCGTCGCCGCGACCTGGATCGACATGCGGCCCGCGACCTCGCTCATCGGCGCGAGCAGCGGCAGTCCGCCGCCCGGGCCCGTCACGGTTTCGTACGCGATGCAGACCGCGCCGGACTTCACGAGCGCGGCCGCCTGCTCGGGATCGGGGGCGAGATGCAGATACGTATAAAGAATCTGTCCGCGCCGCAGCATCGCGCACTCGGCCGCCTGCGGCTCCTTGACCTTGATGATCATGTCGGCGCGCGCGAAGAGGTCGCGCGCGTCGTCGCACAGTGCGGCGCCGGCGGCCGTGTAGTCGTCGTCGAGCAGACCGATTGCCGTGCCCGCGCCGCGCTGCACGAGCACGCGATGGCCGTGTCGCGTGAGCTCACGTGCGCCGGCCGGCGTGAGGCCGACGCGGTATTCGTGATTCTTGATCTCCTTCGGCACACCGATCAGCATGAGTTGTCTCCATGGGTATTTGTCATGGTTGTCGTGCCCGGGCGCGCCGCGATCGTCCGATCGTGCGTGCCGGCGAACGGCACGTGTGCGACGGTTGCGCATGCACGGTTCGCGTGCCGTACTGGAATAAGAGGGTAGCGGTGCCCGGAGGGAAGTCAAGCGGCGGCCCGATGCGACGGCGCGTGCACTGCACCGCAACACGCGGCATGGCGTATTGCGACCGGACGTCGCACTGCATGCGGCACGCGGTTTGGGTATCGTCTCGTGTGGCGCGGAGCGGGGCCGCGCGCCGGATTCCTTCCGGCTGGATCACGACACGACGACACGATGAGACAAGGAAGCTTACCGACATGACGGGCGCGTATTTCAGCGTGCCGACGCTTTGTGCGATCGCACTCCTTCACGTCTATTGGGCGTTCGGCGGACAGCTCGGCAAGCGTGCGGCCATTCCGGAACAGGACGGCGTACCGCTGCTGCGGCCGACCGTGCCCGGCACGCTCGCCGTCGCGGCGGCGTTGCTGGCCGGCGCAAGCGCGGTGGCGTCGCGCGCGGGCTGGCTGTGGCAGAACCTGTATCCCGGCGCGATCACGTTCGCGATCGTTGCGCTCGCACTGATCTTCGCGGTGCGCGCCGTCGGCGATTTCCGCTACGTCGGCTTCTTCAAGCGGGTTCGCGGGTCGCGTTTCGCGCGCATGGACAGCCTCTGTTACTCGCCGCTGTGTTTGGCACTTTCGTTGTCGATCGCGTCGATGCTGTGGCCGTGGTGAGCACTGCGGCGAGCGGGACGGCCGTTTTGCTGCGAGCCAAGCGGTAACGCGCGTCGCGGGCGCCGCATCGGAAAGCACCGGGCGGCGCGGGCACGGCAACCCTGAAAAACGACGGGCGCCGGTCGGGCGACGCCCGCGCGTGCGTCCGGCCCTGCGATCGACGCCGCGGCCGCGCCACGGCTCTTGCGTATTCCGGAAAACGATTTCCTCATTATTGCGATTTTCGATGTAATGAATTGCACCGAACCCTTTGGAAATGGAACCGGTTCCATCTATAATTCGCGGCATTTGTCGCCGGGCCCGAATTGAGGGTCGTGCACGTTGCGCTTGCCGTCGGCCGGCGCGGTGTCTAAGTTGAATAGGCCATGGCGATGAGGGGCAGATGCGGGCGGCAAGCCCGTATTTGTCCGACGATAAGACCCGCGAAGAGGTCGACCCCGCGCGGCTGCCGGAACCGGCGCGCCGCGCGGCTGCATGACGGGCGCCACCGCGCAGTGCGCGGCCGGCGCCTGCATCGAGCTTGCTCGCAACATCGCAAGAAAGGACGGCCGGCCGCGCGCGGCATGGCTGCCGTGTCGGGCATGCCGCATCCGGAATGCGGTTCCCGAATCACGCTCCCCAACGATCAACATCCGACCATGTCCACGCCACCCGACAAACCCAACTCGCGTCGCCGCTTCCTGCGCACGTCGGTCGCGCTCGTGCCGATCGCGTCGGTCGCCGGTTGCGACCTGCGCTCGTCGTCGTCCTCGACCGCGGCCGGCAATGCCTCCACTGCGTCGGCCGGCGCCGAACGCGCGCCGTACAAGCCGACCTTCTTCGATGCGAAGGAGTGGGCGTTCGTCCAGGCCGCCGTCGACCGGCTGATCCCGGCCGATGCCGAAGGCCCGGGCGCGCTCGAATCGGGCGTGCCCGAATTCATCGACCGCCAGATGGAAACCCCGTACGCGCACGGCGCGACGTGGTACATGCAGGGGCCGTTCCAGCAGGGCGTGCCCGAGCTCGGCTACCAGCTCAAGCTCGTGCCGCGCGACATCTACCGGCTCGGCATCGCGGCGGTCAACCGCTATTGCGAAAAGGCCCACGGCAAGGCGTTCGCCGACCTCGACTCGCCGACCCGCGACACCGTGCTCGGCGAACTGGAAAAAGGCGGCGCGCAGATCGACGACGTGCCGTCCGCGGTGTTCTTCGGCCTGTTGCTGCAGAACACGCGCGAAGGCTACTTCTGCGATCCGGTGCACGGCGGCAATCACGACATGGCCGCGTGGAAGATGATCGGTTTTCCGGGCGCGCGCGCCGACTTCATGGATTTCGTCAATCAGAACGGCAAGCCCTATCCGTACGGCCCCGTCTCGATCAACGGGGAGCGCACCTGATGGCCGCAGAAAAGAAGCCGCACGTCGATGCGGTGATCGTCGGCTTCGGCTGGACCGGCGCGATTCTCGCGAAGGAACTGACCGAAGCGGGCCTGAACGTCGTCGCGCTCGAGCGGGGCGAGTATCGCGACACCTATCCGGACGGCGCGTATCCGAACACGATCGACGAGCTGACCTACAACGTCCGCAAGAAGCTGTTCCTCGACCTGTCGAAGACGACCGTGTCGATCCGCCACGGCGTGCAGGACACCGCGCTGCCGTACCGGCAGCTCGCCGCGTTCCTGCCGGGCGAGGGCGTCGGCGGCGCGGGGCTGCACTGGTCGGGCGTGCATTTCCGGATCACGCCGGAGGAACTGCGCCTGCGCAGCCACTACGAGGAGCGCTACGGCAAGAAGTTCATCCCCGAGGGGATGACGATCCAGGACACGGGCGTCACCTACGACGAACTCGAGCCGTATTTCGACTTCGCCGAGAAGGTGTTCGGCACGTCGGGGCAGGCGTACAAGGTCGGCGGCAAGGTGGTCGGCGACGGCAACGTGTTCGAGGCGAACCGCAGCGACAACTTCCCGCTGCCCGCGCAGCTCAATACGTATTCGGCGCAGCGCTTCTCCGACGCCGCGAAGTCGCTCGGGCTGCATCCGTACCGGCTGCCGTCGGCGAACACGTCGGGTCCGTACACGAACCCGTACGGCGTGCAGATGGGGCCGTGCAACTTCTGCGGCTACTGCAGCGGCTACGCGTGCTACATGTACTCGAAGGCATCGCCGAACCTGAACATCCTCCCGGCGCTGAAGCAGGTGCCGAACTTCGAGCTGCGCTCGAAGTGCCACGTGCTGCGCGTGGACCTCGACGACACGAAGAAGCGCGCGACGGGCGTCACCTACGTCGACCCGGCCGGCCGTGAAGTGCACCAGCCGGCCGATCTCGTGATCGTCGCCGCGTTCCAGTATCACAACGTGCACCTGCTGCTGCTGTCGGGCATCGGCAAGCCGTACGACCCGATCTCGGGCGAAGGCGTGGTGGGCCGCAATTTCGCGTACCAGAACCTGTCGACGATCAAGGCGTTCTTCGACAAGGACACCTACACGAACCCGTTCATCGGCGCGGGCGGCAACGGCGTCGCGGTGGACGACTTCAACGCGGACAACTTCGACCACGGCCCGCTCGGTTTCGTCGGCGGCTCGCCGCTGTGGGTGAACCAGGCCGGCGTGAAGCCGATCAGCGGCATCGCGACGCCGCCCGGCACGCCGCAGTGGGGCGCCGCGTGGAAGAAGGCCGTGAAGGACAACTACGCGCACACGATCTCGATGGACGCGCACGGCACGAACATGTCGTACCGCGACGTGTACCTCGACCTCGATCCGACCTATCGCGATTCGTACGGCCAGCCGCTGCTGCGGATGACGTTCGACTGGAAGGACAACGACATCAGGATGGCGCAGTACGTGACCGGACAGATGAAGAAGATCGCGGAGGCGATGGGGCCGAAGGCGATCGGCGTGTCGACGCGCGAGTTCGGCAAGCACTTCGATTCGCGCGCATACCAGACGACCCACCTGGTCGGCGGCGCGATCATGGGCACCGACCCGAAGACGAGCGTGCTGAACCGCTACCTGCAGTGCTGGGACGTGCACAACGTGTTCGTGATGGGCGCGTCGGCGCTGCCGCAGGGCATCGGCTACAACCCGACCGGGATCATCGCGGCGCTGGCCTACTGGTCGGCACGTGCGATCCGCGAGCAATACCTGAAAAATCCCGCCCCGCTGGTGACCGTATGAAGAGGACAGTGAACCACCACAACGCCGCGCGCCGGATTTCCCCGCTGCGGCGCGCACTGGCGATCGGCACGGCATGGGCGGCGTTCGGTCTCGCGGGCGGCGCCGCGTTCGCGCAGCCGGTATCCGCGCCCGCCGCGGCTTCGGGCCCGGCCGCCGCACCGGTCGCGCAGTCTGCCGACGCCAACCTCGTCAAGCGCGGCGAATATCTGGCCCGCGCGGGCGACTGCATCGCGTGCCACACCGCGAGCGGCGGCAAGCCGTTCGCGGGCGGGCTGAAGTTCGACACGCCGATCGGCGGCATCTACTCGACGAACATCACGCCGGACCCGAAGACGGGCCTCGGCGGCTGGACGTATGAGGACTTCACCCGCGCGGTGCGCGAGGGCGTGCGCAAGAACGGCGACACGATGTACCCGGCGATGCCGTACCCGTCCTATGCGCGCCTGACCGACGACGACATGAAGGCGCTGTACGCGTACTTCATGCACGGCGTCGCGCCGGTCGAGCACGCGAACCGCGCGGTCGACATCGTGTGGCCGCTGTCGATGCGCTGGCCGCTGACGTTCTGGCGCAAGATGTTCGCGCCGGCGCCGAAGCCGTTCGATGCGGCGCCGTACAGCGATCCGGTGGTCGCGCGCGGCGCGTATCTCGTGCAGGGGCTCGGCCATTGCGGCGCGTGCCACACGCCGCGCGCGGCGACGATGCAGGAACGCGCGCTGACCGACGCGGGCGGCCTCGACTTCCTGGCCGGCGGCGCGGCGATCGACGGCTGGGTGCCGACGAGCCTGCGCGGCGAGCCGCGCACCGGGCTCGGCACGTGGAACGAAACGGAGATCGTGCAGTTCCTGAAGACCGGCCGCACGCTGCGCACGGCCGCGTTCGGCGGGATGACGGACGTGGTCGGCCACAGCATGCAGCACATGAGCGACGGCGACCTGACCGCGATCGCGCGCTACCTGAAGACGCTGCCGCCGCGCGTGCAGGGCGAGCAGCCGCACGTGTACGACGCGGCCGCGGCGAAGGCGCTGCAGACCGGCGACGCGAGCAAGCCGGGCGCCGCCGTCTATCGCGACAACTGCATGGCGTGCCACCGCAGCGACGGCCACGGCTACACGCGCGTGTTCCCGGCGCTCGCCGGCAACCCGGTCGTGCAGGGCGACGATCCGACGTCGCTGATCCACGTCGTGCTGGAAGGCAGCGCGCTGCAGGGCACCCATACGGCGCCGTCGACCTTCACGATGCCGCCGTTCGGCTGGCGCCTGTCGGACCAGGAAGTCGCGGACGTGTCGAACTTCGTGCGCACGAGCTGGGGCAATACGGGCGCGCCGATCACGGCCGCGCAGGTCGCGAAGGTGCGCAAGGGCACGCCGTCGACGCGGCCCGAGCCGCCGCCGGGCGCGCGGTTCCCGCAGGCGTCGCGCTGACGCACGCGGCGGGGTATCCGGCCCCGCCCGATCGATCCGCCTCGCGGCGCCCACCGGCCCGCGGGGCGTGTTCCGCCCGCCCGGGGTTGTACCCCGCACTGGCGTGCCGACGCGTGAATTTTTCGCCGTGGCGCGCCAATTTTTCGCCTCATCCCTTATCCTTCCATTCTTGAACCTTACTAAATCGTTACAAGAACTCGGGAGGGGGGATGCCTCATGACATCAGCCTGATTGCGTTGCTCGCGGCCGGTTTCGGTCTCGCGATGATCTTCGGTTACCTCGCGTCGCTGCTGAAAATGCCGCCGCTCGTCGGCTATCTGCTCGCCGGGATCGTGATCGGCCCCGGCACGCCCGGTTTCGTCGGCGACCTGTCGCTCGCGCAGCAGCTCGCGGAAGTCGGCGTGATGCTGCTGATGTTCGGCGTCGGCCTCCATTTTTCGCTCGGCGACCTGCTCGCGGTGAGGAAGATCGCGCTGCCGGGGGCCGTCGTCCAGATTATCGTCGCGACGCTGCTTGGCGGCGGGCTCGCGCTCACCTGGGGCTGGAGCCTCGGCGCGGCGCTCGTGTTCGGGCTCGCGCTGTCGGTCGCGAGCACGGTCGTGCTGTTGCGGGCGCTCGAGGGGCGCGGGCTCGTCGAGACGGTCAACGGACGCATCGCGGTCGGCTGGCTCGTCGTCGAGGATCTCGTGATGGTGCTCGTGCTCGTGCTGCTGCCGCCCGTCGCGGGGCTGCTCGGCGGCACGCCGCCCGGCGATGCGCACGCGGCCGGCGGCAGCGTGTGGGGCACGCTCGGCGTCACGATGCTGAAGGTCGCCGCGTTCATCGCGCTGATGCTCGTGGTCGGCAAGCGCGTGTTCCCGCGCATCCTGTGGCTCGTCGCCCGTACCGGTTCGCGCGAACTGTTCACGCTGTGCATGATCGCCGCGGCGGTCGGCATCGCGTTCGGCGCGGCAAAGCTGTTCGACGTGTCGTTCGCGCTCGGCGCGTTCTTCGCCGGGATGATGATGCGCGAGTCGGAGTTCAGCCGGCGTGCCGCCGACGAGACGCTGCCGCTGCGCGACGCGTTCTCGGTGTTGTTCTTCATTTCGGTCGGGATGCTGTTCGACCCGAAGGTGCTGCTCGCCGAGCCGCTGCATGTGATCGAGGTCGCGGCGATCGTGCTGATCGGCAAGACGCTCGCGGCGGTCGCGCTCGTGATCGCGTTCCGCTATCCGCTGAACACCGCGCTGACGGTCGGCGCCGGCCTCGCCCAGATCGGCGAGTTCTCGTTCATCCTCGCGGGGCTCGGCCGTGCGCTCGGGCTGTTGTCGGCCGAGGGGCAAAGCCTGATTCTCGCGGTCGCGCTGATCTCGATCGCGATGAACACGCTGCTGTTCGCGATGATCGATCCGGCGCTCGTATGGATCCGCAAGCATTCGGCGTTCGCGCGCAAGCTCGAGGCACGCGACGATCCGCTCGCCGCGCTGCCGATGTCGACGCCGCAGACGCACCTGACCGGCCAGGTCGTGATCGTCGGCTACGGCAAGGTCGGCACGCGGATCGCGCATGCGCTGGACGAGCGCGGGATCGCCTATGTCGTCGTCGAGCAGAATCGCGAGCTCGTCGAGAAGCTGCGCGCGGACGGCGTCGCGGCCGTGTCGGGCGACGCGATCGAGCCGATCGTGCTCGTGCAGGCGCATATCGCGCGCGCCGGGATGCTGGTCGTCACGCTGCCGGACGTATTCGACGTGCGGCAGATCGTCGAGATCTCGCGCACGCTCAATCCGGCGCTGGAGGTCGTGCTGTGCACGAACAGCAGCGACGAGGCCGACCTGCTGTCGAGCGAGGGCATCGGCATCGTGTTCATGGGGGAGAGCGAACTCGCGCGCGGGATGACCGAGCACGTGCTCGGCAGGATGGCGAAGCCGGTGGCGGCCGCGCATTGATGGTTAGCGGCCGGGATCGCTCGGATCGACAGGATCGCTGCGACTGCGCGGATCGCCGGGATTACAGGATTGCGCCGGCCTCTCGGAACGGCGCGTGCGGCGGGTTCTACGTAGCGAATAGCCGATCTCGATCGGTCAGCCGACCTGTTCGCCGCCGCGCCACGCCCCGGCGACTTCACCAACGCCCAGGCGGCTTCAGCCCGCCGCCTTCGTCTGTACGGCCGTGCCGGATTGCGCGGCCGTTTTCACAGGTGCCGACGCCTGTTGCCCGGCTGCCGTCTTTGGTTGCACGGCGGCCTTCGGCGCCACGACCGTCTTTTGCGGCGCGGCAGCCTTGAGCGGCGCATTCGGTGTCGGCTCGACCGGCGCGTCCGGCGGCACGCCGAGCAGCTGCAGCGAGCCGCTCGTGACCGACGAGAACACCGGGCCGGCCACCGTGCCGCCGTAATAACCCTTGCCGCGCGGCTCGTCGATCATCACCGCGACGATCAGGCGGGGGTTGCTCATCGGCGCCATCCCCGCGAACAGTGCGCGGTACTTGCCCTTCGCATAGGTTGCGCCGACCTGCTTGCGCGCCGTGCCCGTCTTGCCGCCGATCCGGTAGCCGTCGACGCGCGCGCGGCGCCCCGTGCCGCCTTCGCCGACGGCCGACTCGAGCATCGAACGGATCGCCGCCGCGGTCTGCGGCGACGTCACGCGATGGCCGCGATGGGCCTCGATCGTCTGCGGGTCGGAACCGTTCCTCAGCAGCGACACAGGGTGCAGCGTGCCGTCGCCCGCATAGGCGGTGTAGGTCTGCGCGATCTGCAGCAGCGACATCGACAGCCCGTAGCCGTACGCCATCGTCGCCTGCTCGATCGGCCGCCAGCGCTTGTAGCCGCGCAGGCGGCCCGACGCGACGCCCGGGAACGTCAGTTCCGGCGCGCGGCCGATCCCGTATTCCTGGTACTTGTTCCAGATCGTTTCGGCGGGCAGGTTCAGCGCAAGCTTCGCGAGCGCGACGTTGCTCGACTTCTGCAGTGCCTGCGAGACGGTCAGCGAGCCGTGGTTCGACGTGTCGTGGATCACGGCCGGGCCGATCTTGTAGGTGCCCGGCGACGTGTTGATGATCGTGTTCGGCGTGACCTTGCGCTCGTCGATCGACAGCGCGACGACGAGCGGCTTGATCGTCGAGCCCGGCTCGAACGTGTCGATCACCGCGCGGTTGCGCAGCTGCTGGCCCGTGAGGCGTGCACGGTCGTTCGGGTCGAAGGTCGGATAGTTCGCGAGCGCGAGGATTTCGCCGTTCTGCGCATCGAGCACGACGACGCTGCCGGCCACCGCGTTGTTCTCGAGCACCGCGGCCTTGAGCTGGCTGAACGCGAGTTGCTGGATCCGCCGGTCGATCGTCAGTTCGATCGTCGCGCCGTGCTGCGCGGGCACGAGCGGGCGCGTGTCGGACACGATGCGGCCGAGCCGGTCGCGGATCACCTCGCGCTGCCCGGACGTACCCGACAGCCGCCCGTTCGCCGCGAGCTCGACGCCTTCCTGGCCCTTGTCCTCGACGTTGGTGAAGCCGACCACGTGCGCGGCCGATTCGCCCTCCGGATAGAAGCGCTTCGAATCGGCGATCTGCGTGATGCCGTCGATTTCGAGCTTGCCGAGCCGGCTTGCGGTCTCGGCGTCGATCTGCCGCTTGAGCAGCACGAACGTACGGTCGTTGCGCAGGCGGCGCTTCACCTCCGCGAGCGGCATGTCGAGCAGCTTCGCGATCTGCGGATAGTCGATTTCGGCGACCTGTTTCGGGTTCGCCCAGATTTCATAGGTCGACAGGCTGACCGCGAGCATCGCGCCGTTGCGGTCGACGATGCGCCCGCGCATCGCGTCGAGCTCGATCGTGCGCTGGTACCGCTTCTGGCCTTCCCCGACATAGAAATCCTGGTTCGCGACCTGCACCCAGAACGCGCGTCCGATCAGCGCGGCGAAACCGAGGGACACCATGATCACGACCAGCTTCGAGCGCCACATCGGCAAGCGCGACGCGAGCATCGGGTGCTTGGTCGCGGCGGCGTACGGATCGGCGGGGTGGGTCTTCTTTTTCACGCGCATGCAAGGGCCGGGTCGGGCCGCCGGACGGGCGGCAAGTCAATCGGAATAATGTGATTGTAATAAATGAGTAAACGTCGTGTGGGGAAACTGTGCTTCGGCCCCGTAAAAGATGCGCGTCGGCGGCCGGGCTTCGGGCGGAAAAGGCGGGATGAAGGCGGGAACGAAGGCAGGAACGAAGGCAGGAACGAAGGCAGGAACGAAGGCAGGAACGAAGGCAGGAACGAAGGCAGGAACGGCGGCGCGGGCATTGCCCGATGTCGCCGCCGAATCGGAATGGCGCGGCGGGTCTTGACCGCGGATGCGACTCAATCAACCCGGCCCCGATTATTTTCGGGACGGAAAAATAAAAACGCCTCGAAGAGAGGCGCCGTTATTTCTGAATATCGAAATGAATATCACGGAAACCGGAATAAACCCGAAAACCGCAGAGGATTGCCGTCAAAAATACCTATCGCGCGACGGAAATGAATTCGTGGTATTCCGGCTCCGCCGTGGAGCGATCGACCGCCTGCAGGCGCCACGCGCCGTCGGGGTGCTCGCCGGCGAGCACCGCGGGACCTTGTTCGCGCTGCATCGCGCTGAACGACAGGCCCTTCAACTGGCACACGGCATTCCCGCTGTCGGCGGCGCAGAGGGCCATCGCGCCTTCCACGTCCCGAACCTTGCCCCAGGCCGGTAGATCGATGCCCTGGTGTGCCTCGCGCGACCACAGCCGCTCGTCGGTATCGACCCACAACACCGCGTACGAGTGCCGGGTTGCCGATTCGCTGCCATTAATCCGGATAGTGAGGCGCATTGGAACGTCTCCTGGAAAGTAGAAAATGACACATTCGACCGATTTGGTTTGGATAGTCTAGATAGACTGCAGTGAAACGCAAGCGATAATCCTCAATAAATCCGCATTGTGTCTATTGGTGTCTCGGATGAAAGGACGTCTGACGATACGCGCGGATTCCGGCCCCGCGCGCAAACGCAGACGACACCGCGATCTGCATGCCGCGGCCTCGCTCCGGGTCTGCCCGGGATATGCGATGACTAGGCCGGGGCGCGTCGATGTGTCGCGCCGAAGCGCTGGCCCGCAGCACGCCGGCGAACCTCCGTCGCAAGCTGCCCGACCGGGCGTTTCACCGATTTGACGAGCCGGCCGGCACGACACACCCCGACATTCGTGCACAAATCCACACACTTTCACGAAACTTTCAGGACAGACTTGCGGACGATCCGGCCCCACACTTGGATTTTCCCGATCCTGCGCCGCGGACGTCCGTCCGTGGCGGGCCGCCGCCTCGTGTCAGAGACGCGATCGACGCGATCGCGGGCCGCAGCCGGTCGGGACTGCCGGGGCGAGCGTCGGCCCCGGCCCGGCCGACCGCCGTGCGCAGCGCCGCGATCCGGGGCTGCCGCGCCGTCCGGCCGATTCTTCGAAGGAGACTATCGTGCTGATCTGGAAAACCGCGTTGTCGCTCAACTGGCGCACGAGCCTCGTGTCGCCGGCCAGCGCACCGGTCGCGGCGGCCAACGTCGGGCGGCTGGTGCTCACCGGCGCCACCGGCTTCATCGGCAGTACCGTGCTGACGGCGCTCGTCAACGCAGGCTTGCTCGAGCGCATCGTGTGTGTCGTGCGCGCCGGGAATCGCGGCCACGCGGTCGCGCGTTTGCGTGAAGCGGCGCTGCGCGCGGGGCTCGCGCCGTACTGGGCATCGCGTCTCGGCGACGCGAACGTGGTCGTCGGTACACTCGGCGACGTGTGGCAGGGCGCCGACGCGCCGCGTCTCGCCGGCGCGACGCACGTGATTCACTGCGCGGGCCACGCGTCGCCGGCCGACGGCAGGCATCTGCGGGCTGACCTCGCCGATTCGCTGCGCTTTGCCGAGCGGTTCGCGCACGCACCGCAACTGCAGCGTTTCGTGTACGTCGGCACCGCTTATGCGCATGCGGGCCGCGGCGGGATCGTTTACGAGGAGATGGCGGGTGCGGCGGCGAGCGACGCGGCGCAGGGCAGCGACGGGCTGCACGGCGCGGTGCTCGCGGCCGGCTACCTGCAGGCGAAGGCGGAAACGGAGCAGCGCCTGCGCGCGCTCGGGCTGCCGCTCGTCGTCGTGCGTCCGTCGCACGTCGTCGGTCACACGGTGCTCGGCACGCGGCCCGCGCCGAACTCGTTCTGGATGTTCCGCGTCGCGCACGCGGCGCGCCGCTTCACGGCACGGCCGATGACGCGCATCGACATCGTGTCGGTCGACGACGTCGCACGCGCGACGATGCTGCTGGCCGTGAAGCCGACGCTGATGCACGACGTGTACCACGTGTCGGCCGGCGACGAGGCGCCGCAGGTCGCGCAGATCGTGCGTGCGATGGACGAGGCGGCCGGCATGACGGGCGCGCCGCGTTACGCCGCGTGTGCGCCGGCCGACCTGCCGTTCGTGGTGCGCGACGTGCTCGGGCGGTCCGATCCGGCGCTCGAGCGCGTGATCGGCCGGGCGTTGCAGCGTGGCGCGGAGTTCGCGACGGTCGATCGCGTGTTCGACAACCGCCGCGTGCGCGACGAAATCGATTTCGAGCCGCTGCCGTTCATCGATTACGTCGAGGAATGCATGCGCACGTCCCGCGGCGTCGCGGTGACCGAACTGATGCGCGGGGCGCTGCACTGACGGCCCGCGCGATCCGCGGCTTGCCGGTTCCCGGGTTCGGGTTCGCCCGCCGCCGCTCGCCGCGGTCCGGCCGCGGCGGGCCCTACGACGCGTTGCCGAGTTCGATCAGCCGGTCGAGCGCGCGGTAGATGTCGTCCAGGCCGTCCTGGCCGAAACGCGCTTCGAGCTGGCGATACTGCTCGTCGATGCGCGGGCCGATTTCGGTCACCAGCTTCCTGCTTTGCGGCGTCAGGCTCACCAGCAGCCGGCGCTGATCTTCCTGCGCGCGTGTGCGCGTGATCAGGCCGTCGCGCTCCATCCGTTCCAGCACGCCGGTGAGGCTCGGGCTGAGGATGCAGCAGCGGCGCGCGATCTGTCCCGCTTCGAGCGCATTCGCCGGCTCGCCGTCGAGCACGCGGATGATCCGCCATTGCTGTTCGGTCAGCGCGAATTCCTTGAGAATGGGGCGGAACAGGCCCATCAGCGTTTCGCGGGCCTCGAGCAGCAGCATGGCCAGGTTGCGATGGTCGAGCGTACGGTTCATCGGGGGTGGGGAATGGACGGGGACGCATCAATCTTAACAGCCGACGGTGCTGAATTTCATGTATCAGGGTAATCGCGGTTGCCAGTGTCCGATTGTTTACTTAAGATGTTAACTATTGACGATGCGCCGCGACGCGCGGCAGGGGAATGACGCATGGAGCTGTCTTGCAGGACCGCCGCGGCGCCGCCGCTGCCGGTCGCCATCGGTACCGTCTACGGTGCGCTGCTCAACGAGCGCGCCGCACTCGACGCGCTCGGCGATGCCGTGCACGCACCGCCTTACGGTCGTCCGCCGCAGGCGCCGATCCTTTACATCAAACCGGCCAACACGCACGCGGCCGATGGCGCGGCCGTCGTGGTGCCCGCGGGCGTCGATGCGCTGGAGATCGGCGCGTCGCTGGCCGTCGTGTTCTCGCGGCGCGCGACGCGCGTGCCGGCCGCGCAGGCGCTCGACTACGTGCACGGCTTCACGCTCGCGAGCGACGTGTCGGTCCCGCATCCCGATTACTACCGTCCGGCCGTGCGCTTCAAGTGTCGCGACGGCTTCTGCCCGCTGGGCCCGGCGATCGTGCCGGCGGCCGCGCTCGGCGATGTCGACGCGATCGGCCTGACCGTGCGGATCGACGGCGACGCCGTGGTGTCCGGGTCGACCGCCACGCTGATCCGCCCGGTGCGGGAACTGATCGCCGACGTGACGGCGTTCATGTCGTTCGACGCGGGCGACGTGCTGCTGCTCGGCGTCGCGGGTCGCGCACCGCGTGCCCGCGCGGGCAGCACGATCGGGATTACCGCCGCCGGCATCGGCACGTTGCGGCATACGCTGATTGCGGAGGAAGCACGATGAAGACGGCGCGCGTGATCTACAACGGCGCACTGCATGCGGCCGAACCGGCCGGCGACGGCGCGATCCGCCTCGACACGGGCCGCGTGGTCACCGAGGACGTGGTGACGTGGCTGCCGCCCGTCGCGCCGCGCACGACGTTCGCGCTCGGCCTCAACTACGCGGACCACGCGAAGGAACTCGCGTTCAAGGCGCCGAGCGAGCCGCTGATCTTCCTGAAGGGGCCGAACACGTTCATCGGCCACCGCTCGCGCACCGTGCGCCCGGCGGACGCGACGCACATGCACTACGAGTGCGAACTGGCCGTCGTGATCGGCCGCCCGGCGCGCAACGTGAGCCGCGCGCAGGCGCTCGACCACGTCGCGGGCTACACGGTCGCGAACGACTACGCGATCCGCGATTACCTCGAAAACTACTACCGCCCGAACCTGCGCGTGAAGAACCGCGACACCTGCACACCGCTCGGGCCGTGGTTCGTCAGCCGCGACGAGATCGGCGACGCGGGCGACCTGACGCTGCGCACGACGGTGAACGGCCGGGAGACGCAGCGCGGCAGCACGCGCGACATGATCTTCGACGTGCCCGCGCTGATCGAGCACATCAGCAGCTTCATGACGCTCTCGCCGGGCGACCTGATCCTGACCGGCACGCCGGAAGGGCTGGCCGACACGAAGCCGGGCGACGAGGTCGTGACCGAAATCGAAGGAATCGGCCGGCTCGTGAACACGATCGTCGGCGAAGCAGACTACTATCGCGCCGGCTGAGCCCGTCGCCCAAGGAGAGCACATGACCATCAAGCACTGGATCGGCGGCCGTGAGGTCGAGAGCCGCGAGACCTTCACGACGCTGAATCCCGCGACGGGCGACGCGATCACCGACGTCGCGTCGGCCGGCGAGGCCGAAGTCGACGCGGCCGTGCGCGCGGCGAAGGACGCATTCCCGAAGTGGGCGAACACGCCCGCGAAGGAGCGCGCGAAGCTGATGCGCAAGCTCGGCGAGCTGATCGAGAAGAACGTGCCGATGCTCGCCGCGCTCGAGACGCAGGACACCGGCCTGCCGATCGCGCAGACGAGCAAGCAGTTGATTCCGCGCGCGTCCGAGAACTTCAACTTCTTCGCGGAAGTGTGCGTGCAGATGAACGGCCGCACGTATCCGGTCGACGACCAGATGCTGAACTACACGCTGTACCAGCCGGTCGGCGTGTGCGCGCTGGTGTCGCCGTGGAACGTGCCGTTCATGACCGCGACGTGGAAGACGGCGCCGTGTCTCGCGCTCGGCAACACGGCCGTGCTGAAGATGTCGGAGCTGTCGCCGCTGACGGCCGACCAGCTCGGCCGGCTCGCGCTCGAAGCCGGCATTCCGCCAGGCGTGCTGAACGTCGTGCAGGGATACGGCGCGACGGCCGGCGACGCGCTGGTGCGCCATCCGGACGTGCGCGCGGTGTCGTTCACGGGCGGCACGGTCACGGGCAAGCGGATCATGGAGCGCGCGGGCCTGAAGAAATACTCGATGGAGCTCGGCGGCAAGTCGCCCGTGCTGATTTTCGACGATGCCGATTTCGACCGCGCGCTCGACGCGTCGCTGTTCACGATCTTCTCGATCAACGGCGAGCGCTGTACCGCGGGCTCGCGGATCTTCGTGCAGCGCACGATCTACGACCGCTTCGTGCAGGAATTCGCGCGCCGTGCGAACAACCTGGTGGTCGGCGATCCGTCCGATCAGGCGACGCAGCTCGGCGCGATGATCACGCGCCAGCACTGGGAGAAGGTGACCGGCTATATCCGGATCGGCGAGCAGGAAGGCGCGCGCGTGGTGGCAGGCGGCGCGGACAAGCCGGCCGGCCTCGCCGACCATCTGCGCAACGGCAATTTCGTGCGCCCGACCGTGTTCGCCGACGTCGACAACCGGATGCGCATCGCGCAGGAAGAGATCTTCGGGCCGGTCGCGTGCCTGATTCCGTTCGAGAACGAGGAGGAAGGGCTGCGGCTTGCGAACGACACGTCCTACGGGCTCGCGTCGTACATCTGGACGCAGGACGTCGGCAAGGTGCATCGCCTCGCGCGCGGCATCGAGGCCGGGATGGTGTTCGTGAACAGCCAGAACGTGCGCGACCTGCGCCAGCCGTTCGGCGGCGTGAAGGAGTCGGGCACCGGGCGCGAAGGCGGCGAGTACAGCTTCGAGGTGTTCGCGGAGATCAAGAACGTGTGCATCTCGATGGGTTCGCATCACATTCCCCGCTGGGGCGTGTGACGGGCGCGGGTCGTGGCGCCGCCAGCAAGAACGAACGATACGGAGACTTGAACGATGGGCAAACTGTCCCTCGCCGCGAAGATCACGCACGTGCCGTCGATGTACCTGTCGGAGTTGCCCGGCAGGCATCACGGCTGCCGCGAAGCGGCGATCCGCGGCCACCAGCTGATCGGCGAGCGCTGCCGCGCGCTCGGCGTCGATACGATCGTCGTGTCGGACGTGCACTGGCTCGTCAACGCCGGCTATCACGTGAACTGCAATGCGCGGTTCGCGGGTACGTATACCAGCAACGAGCTGCCGCACTTCATCCGCGACATGCAGTACGCGTATCCGGGCAACCCGGCACTCGGCCGCCTGATCGCGGAGACGGCCAGCGCACGCGGCATCGCGACGCGCGCACACGAGATCGACAGCCTCGAACTCGAATACGGCACGCTCGTGCCGATGCGCTACATGAACGCCGACCAGCACTTCAAGGTCGTGTCGATCGCGGGCTGGTGCATGTGGCATACGCTCGACGAAAGCCGGCGCTTCGGCGAGGCGCTGCTCGAGGCGATCGAGAAGAGCGATTCGAACGTCGCGTTCCTCGCGAGCGGCTCGCTGTCGCATCGCTTCAACGACAACGGCAGTCCGGAGGAATCGATTCACGAGATCAGCCGCGAGTTCTTCCGGCAGGTCGACCTGCGCGTGGTCGAGCTGTGGAAGCAGGGCGATTTCAAGACCTTCTGCGCGATGCTGCCCGAGTACAACACGCATTGTCACGGCGAAGGCGGCATGCACGACACGGCGATGCTGCTCGGCCTGCTCGGCTGGGATCGTTACGACAAGCCCGTCGAGATCGTCACCGACTATTTCGCGAGCTCGGGCACCGGGCAGATCAACGCGATCTTCCCGCTCGCCTGAGCGCCACATCACTTATCCGGAGCGTTGCCATGCCACACATCGTCGTCGAATACACCGCGAACATCCGCGACGACGCGCGCATTCCCGCGCTGCTGCGCATGATCAACGCGACGCTGATCGCGCAGGGCGGCGTGTTTCCGACCGGCGGCATCCGCTCGCGCGCGATCGAGCTGCAGGATTACTGCGTCGCCGACGGCACGGAGGACGACGCGTTCGTCCACGTGACGCTGAAGATCGGCTCGGGCCGCAGCGACGAGACCAAGCAGGCCGCGTGCGACGCGCTGTTCGATGCGATCAAGGCGCATTTCTCGGAGCTGTATGCGAAGCGCTATCTCGCGCTGTCGATGGAGCTGACCGAGTTCAGCGAAAGTGGCTCGTACAAGCACAACAACATTCACGCCCGCTACAAGCGGGCCGGCTGAACCCCATTCCCGATCCGACCATGCTCGAACCCGCCATCATCGACCAGCTCGCGCAGCGTCTGCACGACGCCGAGCGCGAACGCAAGCAGATCCGCCAGATCTCGCTCGACCATCCCGACATCACGATCGACGACGCGTATGCGATCCAGCGCGCGTGGGTCGCCCTCAAGCTCGCGGAAGGCCGCACGCTCAAGGGGCACAAGATCGGCCTCACGTCGAAGGCGATGCAGAACACGTCGCAGATCGACGAGCCCGATTACGGCGCGCTGCTCGACGACATGTTCTTCGACGACGGCGGCACGATCCCGGCCGGGCGCTTCATCGTGCCGCGCGTCGAGGTCGAACTCGCGTTCGTGCTCGGCAAGCGGCTCACCGGCCCGAACTGCACGATCTTCGACGTGTACGACGCGGTCGATTACGTGGTGCCCGCGCTCGAGATCATCGACGCGCGCAGCCAGTCGATCGACCCCGATACGAAGCGGCCGCGCAAGGTGTTCGACACGATCGCCGACAACGCGGCGAACGCGGGCGTCGTGATCGGCGGGCGGCCGGTGCGGCCGCAGGACGTCGACCTGCGCTGGGTCGCGGCGATCATGTCGCGCAACGGCGTGGTCGAGGAAACGGGCGTCGCGGCCGGCGTGCTGAACCATCCGGCCAATGGCGTCGCTTGGCTGGCGAATCGGCTGTCGCGCTTCGACGTCGCGCTGGAGCCGGGGCAGGTCGTGCTCGGCGGCTCGTTCACGCGGCCGTGCGCGGCGCGCTCGGGCGACACGTTCAGCGTCGACTACGGCCCGCTCGGGACGATCCAGTGCTATTTCGCGTGAGGTGAGCGAGCGATGCAGATTCCGTCGAATGTCTTCAAGGCCGCGCTCGAGCGTGGCGACGCGCAGGTCGGGTTGTGGCTCGGCCTCGCGAATCCGTACAGCGCCGAAGTCGTCGCGGGCGCCGGTTTCGACTGGCTGCTGATCGACGGCGAACATGCGCCGAACACGGTGCCGACGATCCTCGCGCAGTTGCAGGCGATCGCGCCGTATCCGTCGCATCCGGTCGTGCGCGTGCCGTGGAACGATCCGGTGATCGTCAAGCAGGTGCTCGATCTCGGCGCGCAGACGCTGCTCGTGCCGATGGTGCAGAGCGCCGACGAAGCGCGCGCGGCGGTGGCCGCGACGCGTTATCCGCCGCACGGGATTCGCGGCGTCGGCAGTGCGCTCGCGCGCGCGTCTCGGTGGAACCGCGTCGGCGACTATCTGCATCGCGCGAACGACGAAATGGCCGTGCTCGTGCAGGTCGAGACGCGTGCCGGGCTCGACGCGATCGATGCGATTGCGCGGGTGGAGGGCGTCGATGGCGTGTTCATCGGGCCGGCCGATCTGGCGGCCGATCTCGGGCACCTCGGCAATCCGGGGCATCCGGACGTGCAGGCGGCGATCGACGGCGCGATCCGGGCGATCAAGGCGGCAGGCAAGGCGCCGGGCATTCTCAGCGCGGATGAGGCGGCGGCGCGGCGGTATCTGGAAGCGGGGGCGTTGTTCGTTGCGGTGGGGGTCGATACGACGCTGCTGGCGCGGAGTGCGGAGCGGTTGGCGGCGCTGTTCAAGGGGAGCGATGGGGAGGTGGTGAAGAAGGGGGATGGGACGTATTGAGCGAAGCGGACGGGATAAGGAATCTGCTGCGCAACCGGGCAGCCCCGGCCGCTGCGCAACTCGACCGGACAGCTGCCCGGTTGGATCGGGCGATGATTTGAATCGCACGGAATACGAGAAATCGGTTTGCGTCATCGCCGCGCATCGCGCCGACCTTATCGTCCCGCTTCCATATACCTTCCCGGCGTCGTCCCCGTCGCCCGCCGGAACATGTCGATGAACGCGCTCACGTTGTCGTATCCGAGATCGAGCGCGATCGTCGTGACCGGCACGCCGTCGGCGATTTTCTCCAGCGCCCGCAGCAGCCGTGCCTGCTGACGCCACTGCGCGAACGTCAGCCCTGTCTCGGCGACGAAGCGGCGGCTCATCGTCCGGGCACCGATGCCGGCCCATGCTGCCCATTCCTCCAGTCGCCGGTTGTTCGCGAGGTTCGTGGCGAGCGCATCGGTGATCTTCATGAGCCGCGGGTCCTGCGGCCGTACCAGCCCCAGTGCCTCTACCTGTGACGACGCGATCTCGTCGAGGATCACGTCGGCAATGCGCGCCTGCGCGGCATCGAGTTCCGCATCGCCCCAGCTTGCCGCGCGCTGCACTGCTTCGCGCAGCAGCGGCGTGGTGCGGATCGCGCGCGGCGCGTCAGGCAACCCCGCGCAGCGCGCTTCGGCGACGAACGCCGACCAGCCGGAAATCGGCCCGAACGAGCGCAGCGAATGCCGGCAATGCGGCGGAATCCAGATCGCATGAATCGCCGGTACGACCCAGTCCTGGTCGTCGAGGCCGATCGACACCACGCCGCTCAGTGCGCCGACGAGCTGGCCGCGCGCGTGCGCATGCGGCGGCGTGATGCGCGGGTCGCGCTGCGACAGCACGGCGGCGACGACGAACGGGCCGTCGTCGGACGTGACGAATCGGGCGGGCAGGAGTGGATCGGTCATGGCCGGATTTCAGTATCGAATGACTGTTATACCGGAGATCGGCCGGCTGCGCACGCCTAAACTGCGTCCATCGATGACAACCGGAGTACGACGCGATGCGAGCCGAACAGATGCTTCCCGACCATGCCGACCGGATCAAGGCCGGCGGAACGACGATCCGCAAGGGCACCGTCGGCGCGTTCCTGGTCAATGCGCGCGTGCTGACCGATCCGGATGCGGCGCCCGCCGAGCGCGCCCGTGCCGAAGCCGACGCGCTCGACGCATTGCCCGCGCTGCGTGCGCTCGGCCTGTTCGACGTGCTGGAAGTGCGCGATCCAGCACTGCGCGCGTGGCTCGACGCACGCTGATACACGACGGAACCGTCGATCGAGATCCATCAATCAAGGAGTCGGCATGAAAGCAGCAGTCGTGACGGGCGCCGGCGAGCGCCCCGTTCATATGGAGTTCGAAGCGCCGCATGCGATACCCGGCCACCGTCTGATCGACGTGACGGCGTCCGCGTTGAGCCGTCTTGCGCAGGCGCGCGCGGCGGGCACGCACTATTCGTCCGGCGGCGGCTATCCGTTCGTCGTCGGCGTCGACGGCGTGGGGCGCGGCGACGACGGCCGGCGCGTCTATTTCTTCGGCGCGCCCGCGCCGTTCGGTGCGATGGCCGAATGCACGATCGTGCCCGACGCGCAGTGCGTGCCGCTGCCGGACGACCTCGACGACGTGGCGGCCGCCGCGATCGCGATTCCCGGCATGTCGTCCTGGGCCGCGCTGACCGAGCGTGCGCGGCTGGTCGCGGGCGAAACGGTGCTTGTCAACGGCGCGACGGGCGCCTCGGGCGGGCTCGCGGTGCGGATCGCGAAGCATCTGGGCGCCGCGAAGGTGATCGCGACGGGCCGCAACGTGGCCGCGCTGGACGCGTTGCTGAACGCCGGCGCGGACGCCGTCGTGTCGCTGCAGCAGGACGACGCGCATCTGGCCCGCGCGCTCGAACCGCATTTCCGCGCGGGTGTGGACGTCGTGCTCGACTATCTTTGGGGGGCGAGCGCGCTCGCACTGCTGATTTCCGCCGCGAAGGCGACGCCCGACGGCCGTCGGTTGCGCTTCGTGCAGATCGGCTCGATCGGCGGCGCGGACGTGCTGCTGCCGGGCGCCGTATTGCGTGCCACCGCGATCGAATTGCTGGGCAGCGGTATTGGCAGCGTGTCGCTGCCGGGGTTGCTGGCTTCGGTGCGCGGCGTATTCGACGCGGCGGGCCCGGCGGGGCTGACGCTCGAAACGCGTACGGTGCCGCTGTCGGCGGTCGGCGAACACTGGGGCGACGCGAACAGTCGGGTGCGCCCGGTATTCACGATGCGCGGCGATTGACCGTCCGCAGGCCGTGGACGTGACGCGATCGGTGCGCGCACCATCGGCAGCCGGGCGTCCACCGTCGCGTTGAGCCGTTCGACGAATGCGAACGTGCAGTGCGAAGACGGGCGGTGGTGCGTACCGACAACGGGCGGCGCGACATGAAAGTCACCCGCCGCCCGCGTCGTCACACTCAGAACCGCTGCTGAATCCCCGCCGTCACGCCGACCTGCGTGGTGCCATACCCGGCGAAATCGCGCGACACGCCGACCTTCTGGTCGTGCTTCGCGATCGCGAACGCGCCGGCCGCATACAGCACCGTGCGCTTCGACAGCGCATATTGCGCCCGAACCGATACCAGCGTCGGGTCGGCATCCGTGCCGCCCTTGATGTTCTGGTGATAGACGGCCGCGATCAGCGAGAACGTCGGCGTGAACTGGTACGACCCGCCGAGCCAGTACATATCGCTCAGCTGGTTCGCCGCCGCGGTGCGAAACGTGCGCTTGTAGTTGCGATAGCCGGCCATTGTCTTCAGGTTGCCGAAGTCGTAGCTCAGGCCCGCGTGAATCCCCTGGATGTAGTTGACGGTATCGGCCGGCGTGACGCTGTCGGCCGCGCCGTTCTGCCGGTCGAACGTGAGCACCGCCGCGAACGGGCCGGTCTCGTAGCCGAGCGCGAAGTCGTATTTCGAACTGGTCTTCACGCTGCCCGGCACGTTGCCGAAGCCATACAGCGCGCCGAACTTGAAGCCGCTGAATTCACCGTCGTAACGCACCGCATTCGACGAGCGCGTGAACATGCCGTCCTTGCGCCCGCCGGTCGCCATCGACGACGACGCCCACGAATAGTTTTGCGAGTAACCCATCGGGTCGAACGGCATCATGTAGTCGTACGTGACGGTGAAGTTGCGGCCAAGCGTCAGCTCGCCCCATTTGCCTTTCAGGCCCACCGTCGCACGGCGCGCGAAGATCGAGTCGGGGCCGTCGTCGGACGCGCCATTCGCGAGATCGATGCCGCTTTCGAGGCGAAACACGGCCTTCAACCCGCCGCCGAGATCCTCGACGCCGCGCAAGCCCCAGCGCGACGTGTTCTTGTTGCCCGACTTCAGCTTGAACGAATTGCCGCCATCCGGTGCCGCATGGCTCGTGTATTCGATGCCGGCGTCCATGATCCCGTAGATCGTGACCGACGACTGCGCGTGCGCGGCCGGCGCGGCGAGACAGGCTGCCGCGGCCGAACCGGTGAGGACTACTGTTCGAATAGAACGTTCTGCGCGTGACTTCATTTTGACGGTGTCTCCTTGGTTGTTGTGGGTTGGTCGAAACGGAAAACGCGTACTCGGTGCGCCATCGGCGGACGCCATGAGGCGTCCGCCGATTCGAGTCGCAAAAGCATGTTGAATGCACGCGCGGAGGCACATGAGCCGCCGCGAAGCGGGTCAGCCGGCTTTCGCGAACGCCCAGCAGTCGTTGGTCGGGAATTCGATCCAGTGCTTGCCGGCCGCGCGCGGCACGTGGCCGAACGCGCGCAGGCGCATCTCGCCGCAGTGGAACAGGTATTCCCAGCGGTCGCCGAGATACATCGACGTGACGAGGTCGGCCTGCAGCCGGTTCGCGCCCGGGCCGTCGGCGACCTGCACGCGTTCGAGGCGGATCACGGCCTGCGCGTCCTGGCCCGGCGCGAACGTGTCGCGGGCGAGCGCCTGCAGCTCCCAGCCGTCGCCGGCGAGCGTCACGCGTTCGCCGTCGACGGCCGCGACGCGCGCGTCGATGCGGTTGTTGCTGCCCATGAATTCGGCCGTGTACAGCGAGCGCGGCGCGCCGTACAGCTCGGCCGGCGTGCCTTCCTGTTCGATGCGGCCGTTGCGCAGCAGCAGGATGCGGTCGGACATCGCCATCGCTTCGGTCTGGTCGTGCGTCACGCAGAGCGCCGACAGCCCGAGCGACACGATCAGCTCGCGCAGCCACGCACGCGCTTCCTCGCGCAGCTTCGCGTCGAGGTTCGACAGCGGCTCGTCGAGCAGGATCACCGGCGGGTTGTAGACGAGCGCACGCGCGATCGCGACACGCTGCTGCTGGCCGCCCGACAGCTGATGCGGAAAGCGCTCGGCGAGGTGGCCGAGGCCGAGCTGGTCGAGCGCGGTCTGCACGCGGCGCTTCTGTTCGGCCGGCGCCACGCGGCGCAGCTTGAGCCCGTAGCCGACGTTGTCGGCGACGGTGCGGTGCGGCCACAGCGCGTACGACTGGAACACGAGGCCGAGCGAACGCTGTTCGACCGGCAGGTCGACGTGCCGCGCGCCGTCGAAGAACACGCGGTCGTCGAGCTGGATGCGCCCGTCGGACGGCTGTTCGAGGCCGGCCACCGCGCGCAGCAGCGTGGTCTTGCCGCTGCCCGACGCGCCGAGCAGGCACACGACTTCGCCGGCCTTCAGTTCGAACGACACGCCCTTGAGGATCGGGTTGGCGCCATAGCTGAGATGCAGGTCGTCGACGATGAGCTTATCCATGAAGTTTCACTCCGAAGCGCAGGGCCACGCCGAGACCGGCGCCGACCATCGCGATGTTGATGACAGAGAGCGCGGCAACCTGGTCGACGGCGCCGGTCGCCCACAGCGACACGAGCAGCGCGCCGATCACTTCGGTGCCGGGCGACAGCAGATAGACGGCGGTCGAGTATTCGCGCTCGAAGATCATGAAGATCAGCAGCCACGCGGCGAGCAGGCCGAAGCGCACGAGCGGCAGCGTCACGTCGAGCGACACGCGGCTGCGCGTCGCGCCGACGCTGCGGCCGGCTTCCTCGAGTTCCGGGCCGACCTGCAGCAGCGCGCTCTGGATGAGCCGCATCCCGTATGCGAGCCACACGACCGTGTATGCGATCCAGATGCTCCACATCGAGTTCTTCAGCTCGCGCAGGCCCGGCACGAACAGGAAGATCCACAGGAACGCGAGACCGGCGAGCAGGCCCGGCACCGCGCGCGGCAGCAGCACGAGGTAGTCGAGCAGTTTCGTCGCCCAGTCGTTGCGGCGATGGCCGGCGAAGGCGACGAGCGAGTAGAAGCCGATCGCGAGCGCACCGCCGATCACGCCGATGCCGAGCGTGTTGACGATCGCGCGCACGAGGTTGTCCTGCTCGAACAGCTCGATGAAGTTCTGCAGCGTCAGCGCTTGGGCGAGCGCGACGCCTTCGCCCCAGTTGGTCACGAACGCGCGCAGCACGATGCCCGAGATCGGGACGATCACCGTCAGCATCAGCCACAGCGCGACGATCGCGAGCGCGACCCAGCGCCATACGCCGAGCGGCAGCACCGTCGCACGGCCGGCCTTGCCCTTCACCGTGACGAAGCGGTTCGCGGTCTTCAGCAGGCGGCGCTGCAGCAGCACGAGCGGGAACGTGATCGCGACGATGCACACCGCGACCGCGGCCATCAGGTGATACGAGGGCACGCCGAGCTTGTTGGTCAGCTTGTACAGGTAGGTCGCGAGCACGAGGTGGCCTTCCGGATCGCCGAGCACGAGCGGCAGCCCGAACACCTCGAAGCCGAGGAAGAACACGAGCACGCCGGCGAACAGCAGCGCGGGCATCGTCATCGGCAGGCTCACGTCGAGCGCGACGCGGAACGGCCGCGCACCCGTCACGCGCGCCGCTTCCTCGACGTCCGAGCCGAGGTTGCGCAGCGCGGCCGACGAGTACAGGTACACGTGCGGCACGTGCGTGAGGCCGACGATCATCGTGATCGCGAAGATCGAGTACACGTTCCAGGGTACGTTATGCACCCCGAACAGTTCCTTGAACCAAACGGAATAGAAGCCGACCGGGCCGGCCGCGACCACGTAGCCGAACGCGAGCACCATCGGCGACACGAACACGGGCGTGAGCAGCAGCGGCTCGAGCCAGCGGCGGCCGGGCAGGTCGGTGCGCACCATCAGGAACGCGAGGATGCCGCCGAGCGGGATCGAGATGAACAGCATGCCGCCGGCGATGATGAACGAGTTCTTCACGGCCGACCAGAAGTCCGGGTCGGTGAAGATGAAGCGGAAGCCTTCGACGCCGAGCGTCTTGTTCGCGTCGAAGAACGGCGCGGACAGCAGGCTCTGGAACAGGATGAAGCCGAGCGGCAGCGCGACCGCGACGGTGAGCACCGCGACGACGATCCAGCGCAGCATGCCGGCGAGCGGCTGCAGGTTGCTGACCTGCAGCGCGGGAATCGCGCCACCCTGGCCGGTGGTGGGCGGAACGGCCGGCGCCGCTCCGCGTGTGCTGGTTGAAAGCATGAGTTCGCCCCTGCGGCCATCCGGATGGCCGCCTCTAGGAAGTCGGTAAGGGGAAGGGGGCCGCCCGCGCGGCGTGCGGCGGGCGGCCGTCGGTCGGCCGAAGCCGATCAGTGGATCAGCTCTTGATCGCCTGCTGCCATTGCTTCAGGAACGCGAGCCGCTTCGACTGGTCCAGATAGACGAGCAGGCCGGTGCCGATCGGGATCGGCTTCAGCGAATCGCCGAGTTCCTTCGTGAGGCTCGCGGCCGACGTTTCGCCGGTCACGTCCGTGCGAATCGCGTACAGGTTCGCCTGGTTCGCGATCAGCGTCTGGCCGCGCTTCGACAGCAGGTAGTCGACCCACAGCTTCGCGGCGTTCGGGTTCTTCGCCTTCTTCGAGATCGTGGCCAGGCGGCTCACGACTTGTGTGTAGTCCTTCGGGAATACGTAGCCGATCGACTTGTCCTTCTTCGCCTTCGCGTACGCATACGAGCCGATGATGTTGTAGCCGATCAGGTTCTCGCCCGACGAGATGCGCTCCATCATCGCGCCGGTGCTCGACTGCAGCTTCGGACCGGTCGCGCCGATCGCCTTCACGAGCTCCCACGTGACCTTCTCGTTCAGGTGCGCGTCCTGCGTCAGCGCGTTGAAGCCGACGCCGGATTTCTCGACGTCGTACGTCGTCAGCTTGCCTTTGAACTTGTCGGGTTGCGACGTGAGCAGCTTGATCAGGTCGGTGCGCGTTTTCGGCACCTCGTTCTCGGGAATCAGCCGCTTGTTGTAGACGATCGCGAGCGGCTCGAACGTCGTGCCGTACGCCTGCTTCTGGTATTGCGCCCATTGCGGCACGTTCGCGCTTTCCGGCGAATCGTACGACGTCATCAGGCCGTCGTTGACGAGCTTGACCTGCAGGTCCATCGCCGAGCTCCACAGCACGTCGGCGCTGGTGCTGCTCGCGGCGTTCTCGCTGATGTAGCGGTTGTACAGCTCGGTGCTGTTCATGTCGTTGTACTCGACCTTCACGCCATACAGGCTTTCGAAGTCCTTGATCAGCGGGCGCACGAGGCCCGTGTCGGTCGTCGAGTAGACGATCAGCTTGCCTTCCTTCTTCGCGGCGTCGACGACACCTTGGTAGTTACCCGGATACCCGGCCGGAACCTGCGCGGTGGCGGCGCCGGCGGCGGTGCCCAGGACGATCGCCAGCGCGGCGGCGAGCTGCTTCGGTGCAAACGGCATGTCTTCCTCCAGTTATGCGTGTGTGTTGTTCGAGTGACGCGGATGTTAATTGCGAGGCACTTTCAGCCTGCTTTCATTTCGGTTCACAATAGTGTCCTTTGTGTCATGGATTTCCCGAGGTCCCCATGCGTGTGCTGCTCGTCGAAGACAACCCGAACCTTGCGCAGTCGTTGAACGACGCGCTGAGTGCCGCGCGCTTCGCGGTCGATCACATGGCGGACGGGGAGGCGGCGGATCACGTGCTGCGCACGCAGGACTACGCGCTGGTGATACTCGATCTCGGGCTGCCGAAGCTCGACGGGCTCGAGGTGCTGCGGCGGCTGCGCGCGCGCCGCAATCCGGTGCCGGTGCTGATCCTCACCGCGCACGGCTCGGTCGAGGACCGCGTGAAGGGGCTCGATCTCGGCGCCGACGATTACCTCGCGAAGCCGTTCGAGCTGACCGAGCTGGAGGCGCGCGCCCGCGCGCTGATCCGGCGCAGCCTCGGCCACGAGCATTCGCGGGTCGAGTGCGGGCCGCTTTCGTATGACAGTATCGACCGCAGCTTCCACCTCGCCGGCGAACCGCTGCCGCTCACGCCGCGCGAGCGCTCGGTGCTGGAGGTGCTGGTCCTGCGCAACGGCCGCGCGATCAACAAGGAGACGCTGTCGGAGAAGATCTTCGGGCTCGACGAGTCGGTCAACGCGGATGCGATCGAGATCTACGTGTACCGGCTGCGCAAGAAACTGGAGAACACCGGTGTCGCGATCGTCACGCTGCGCGGCCTCGGATACTTGCTCGAAGCGAAGGCGGCCGGATGAATCACCGCCGGGCTTGCCTTCTTTGCATGGGGCCGCGGTACGCGCCAAAGCGCTGCGCGGGATCGGCACGTTCGCTGCTTGCCGCGGGCGCGCCAGCCATCCGCGGCCGGCCTGGCAAAGCCGGCCGGCTGCACGGGCGCGGAGCGAGGCCGCACGCGTTTTCCGCCACGCTGGTCGGTGCAGCCCGGCGGGCAGCATGGTGACACGCCCGAACCTGCGCGCGCAGGTCGCGCTGTGGCTGCTGCTGCCGCTGCTCGGGCTGCTCGCGCTCGACTCGTGGCTCACGTACCAGCGCGCGATGAGCGCCGCGCACGTCGCGTTCGACCGCACGCTGTCGTCGTCGCTGAAGTCGATCCGCGAAGGCGTGCGGTTCAACGAGGGCGAGATCGAGGTCGACCTGCCGTATCTCGCGCTCGAAATGTTCGAGTCGGGCGACGGCGGCAAGATCTATTACCTGATCCGCGAGGACAACGGCCGCACGATCACCGGCTATCCGGACCTGCCGCTGCCGCAGGGCGACGGCACGCTGTTCGTCACGCGCTACTACAACGTCGTCTATCGCGGCGAGCAGTTGCGCATGGCCGCGCTGCGCGTGCCGGTGCACGACGTGCCGACCGCGCAGACGCGCATCGTGTGGGTGATGGTCGGCGAGACGATCGAGGCGCGCCAGGCGCTCGCGCGCGAGATCCTGATGGGCTCGCTGCTGCAGGAGGGGCTGCTCGTCGTGCTCGCGCTCGGGATCGTGTGGCTCGGCGTCGGGCGCGGGCTGCGGCCGCTGAACCGGCTGTCGGCGACGGTCGCCGCGCGCAGCGACGGCGATCCGACGCCGCTCGATACCGGCGGCATGCCGAGCGAACTCGCGCCGCTCGTCGAGTCGATCAACCAGTACATCGGCCGCACGCAGCGGATGCAGGTCGCGCGGCGGCGTTTCTTCGCGGACGCGGCCCATCAGCTGAAGACCCCGCTCGCGGCGGTGCAGGCCGGCGTCGAGCTGGCGTTGCGGCCGGACGAGCAGCCGCGCGTGAACGTGCATCTGCGGCGCGTGAACGGCGCGGTGCGGCAGGCCGTGAAGATCGTCCAGCAGCTGCTGTCGCTGTCGCGGCTCGATTCGGACAGCGGCCAGGCGGTCGCGCACCAGCCGGTCGCGCTTCACCGGCTCGCGCGCAGCGTGACGCTCGACTGGTCGCCGGTCGCGCGCGCGCGCGACATCGATCTCGGCTTCGAGCACGAGGCGGATGTCGACGTGCTCGGCCAACCGGACCTGCTCGGCGAATTGATCGGCAACCTGATCGACAACGCGATTCGTTATTCGGGCGACCGCGCGGTGATCACGGTGCGCGTGTCGCGCGATGGCGACCATGCGCGGCTCGACGTGATCGACAACGGGCCGGGCATTCCGGCCGGCGAACGCGACGCGGTGTTCGAGCGTTTCCATCGCGGCAGCAAGACGCAGACGGTCGAAGGCACGGGGCTCGGGCTGTCGATCGTGCGCGAGATCGCGCGCGTGCATCAGGGCAGCGTGACGCTGGCCGATGCGGCGGGAGGCGGGTTGATCGTGACGGTGATGTTGCCGACGGTGCCGGCGGCGGCGCAGTAGAAGGGCTGGTTCGCTTGGTCGCGGAGAATCGCGGCGAATGTGAGCGAATGGCGGCGAGCGGCATCTCCGAGGGAGGGAGGTGGGCGCGCCGGCAACGTCGCGGCGGATGTCTTCGACGCATCGCCCTCGGCGGCGATGCATACGACGCGCCGTCCGCCGCCCCGCTCAGTCGCTCAATCGCCGAATCCGATCTCCGCCTCGAGCGATTGCCCGACCTCCAGCCAGGCTCCCGCGCCTTCGACCACGATCGCATTGATGCCGAAGGTCAGCGCGTCGTCGTAGTTCGGATTCGCGCGATACGTCTGCATCGTGTCGGTCGGCTCGTGCGGCCACGCCGGGTTCGGCGCGCCGGTCACCTGGTCGATCGTCGGCATCGGGCAACGCGTGCACAGCTTCACGAGGCGCAGCCGCACGGGTGTGTCGCCTTCGGCGTCGAGATGCTCGACGAAATCCTCTTCGTACGCATCGAGATCCGACACGACGATGTTCGGGCGGAAGCGGTTCATCGGAATCGCCGGCGCGCCTTTCGCGACGAGCTTCGCGTTCAGGTCGTCGAGCGACGACTGGCCGATCACGAGCAGCGGATAGCCGTCCGCGAACTGCGTGTGCGTGTCGATGTCGCCGGTCCATTTGCGGTTGCAGCCGCGGCGCGCATCCGCGCCGAAGCGCGCGAGCTTCAGCGGCGTGCCGAGGAATTCGGTGAGCCATGCGGCTGTCGCGGCGCCCGTGTCGATCGCGTCGACGGTGTCGCGCCAGACGGTCGCGGCCATCTTCGGCGTGGCCGGCGTCGCGTCGCCGTCGAGCGGCGTGCGGATCTCGGGCATGCCCGGCGCGTTCAGCACGAGCGCGTCGTGCTCGAGCGCGGTGCGGATCAGCGCGAGGCGCGGGTGCGTGCGCTGCGTGATCATCATCCCGTCCGGGGTGGTGATCAGCCAGTGGCGATCGTACGCGAGGCCCGTTTCGAGCAGTTGCGCGCGCGACAGCACGATGCCGGCGCAGGATTTGATCGGGTAGACAAAGAGTTCGGAGATGGCTGGCATGACGCTGGCTGACATGGGCAGGATGGTCGAATCGCGATTGTGCCAGATCGTGCGAAAGCCGTTTGGGCGGTGGCCGGCCGCCGCACGGCCGCGACCGGTCACGCCAGCGGAAAGCCGAGGTCGAAGGTCGTGCGCACGTCGAGCGGCTGGCGCAGCAGCCCGGCCTTCAGGTAGAAGTCGGCCGTGCGCTGCTGCCCGGCGATCACCGTCGCGTCGATCGGCTGCCAGCGCGTGTTGCGGCGCTCGAACTGCAGCTTCGCCGCCGCCGGCGGGATGCCGATGATGCGCGCGAGTGCCGCGGAATACGCGTCGACGTGCCGGTACGACCAGACCTGCGCGCGCACCACCCGTTGCAGGAAGTCGTGCAGCACCTCTCGCTTCGACGCGATCGCCGCGTCGGTCGCCGCGATGTAGCTGAAGCCCGACCACAGGCCGCGGCCGTTGACGAGCACGCGCGCGCGGCCGCTCGTTTCCGCGAGGGCCGTATAGGGTTCCCACGTCGCCCACGCATCGATCGAACCGGTTGCGAGCGCAAGCATCGTGTCGGCCGGCGGCAGGAAGCGGAACGAGACGGCGTCGGACGGCAGGCCGGCCGCGTCGAGCGCCTTCAACGTGACGAAATGGCCGATCGAGCCGCGCGTGGTGCCGATGCGCTTGCCTTTCAGGTCTGCGGCGTCCTTCAGCGTCGCGTCGGGCCGCACGAGCACGGCGGTGCCGTACGGGTCGGACCGGTTCGCGCCGATCACCTTGATGCGGGCGCCCGAGGCGAGCGCGAAGATCACCGGCGCGTCGCCGATCGGCCCGCAGTCGACGGCCGCCGCGTTCAGCGCTTCGGCCAGGGGGGCGGCGGCCGGGAATTCGGTCCATGCGATGTCGTACGCGAGGCCGTTCAGTTCGCCGGCCGCTTCGAGCAGCGCGCGCAGGCCGCCTTTCTGGTCGCCGGCACGCAGCAGCGGCCGCGCGTCCGATTGCGCATGCAGCGTGGCCGGCGCGGCGGCGAGGGTGGCGGCGGCGAGGGCGCTCGCTTGCGCGAGGAAGTGGCGTCGGGTCGGATTCATCGTGAAGTTCGGTTCGTCGGGAAAACGGTTCAGGGATTCAATGCGGGAGCCCGGCCTGCACGTCGCGTACGGGTTCAGCGTCCACGCGCAGCAGCAGCGCGGTCAGCGGATCGACGTTCGCGGCGTCGGCCGGCGCTCGCGCCGCGGCATCGGAGCGGCACAGCAAGTCGTCGGCCGACCAGCCCGCGCTGCCCGGCAACGCGCGCGCCCGCAGCCAGCCGCGCCGGTCGGCAAGCAGTTGCGTGCCGCCGAACGCAGCGGGCGGCACGCCGGCAATCGTCGCGAACGCTTGCCATGCATCGGGCGTCGATGCGACGCAGTTCGCGCGCGTGCCGACCGGCGGTGGCGGCGTGGACGGATCGCCGGCGGTGACGAGCAGCGTCTGCCAGCGCGGGTCTTCCCGAGGCGGCGTGCCGCCCGGCGCGAGCGCGACGATGCGCACACGCTGGCCTTCGCGCCAGCGCTCGAGCGGTTGCGGCGCGGCGCTGCCGCAGCGCACGTCGAGCGCCGGCAGCGGAACGGGCACGGGCCACGCCCCTTCCGCCTGCGCGCCGCTGCCGGCCGACAGCGCTTTCAGGTAATCGAGCACGGCCCAGGTGTCCGCCGGGCCGAGCGTCGCGGCAAAGCCCGGCATCGAAGCCGCGCCGCGCGCGTCGCGCGTACCGTGGCGCATGCGCCAATACAGTTCGCCGTCGAGCCGGCGGGCAAGCAGTGCGCCCGCGAAGGTCGGCGGCCAATGCGCGAGGCTCGCCGCGAGCGGGCCCTCGCCGCGGCCGTCCGCGCCGTGACAGGCTGCGCAATGCTGCGCATACAGATGCGCGCCGCGCATCAGGTTCACGACGGAAAACGCGGCGGGACTGCGCTGGAAACTCGTGGGCGCCGCCGGCGCGAGCCACAGCGACGCCGGCGGCCACGGCGCGAACCACGCGACGGCCAGCGCGGCGATCGCCGCTGCCGCCCGCCACTTGCGCGACACGAGTGCGATGCAGCCGAGCGCCGCGGCGAGCGTGGTCATTGCGACGGCGAATGCAAGCTGTCGCGTGAGCCCCGCGTCGATGCGCAGCGTTTCGAGCGCGATGCGGTGTGCCCAGGGCCACGCGGCCTGTCCGTCGGCATTGCCGGTCAGGCCGATCGCATGCAGCACCCGGGCCAACGCGATCTGTGCGCGATACAGCAGTTGCAGGAACAGGAGTGCCCAGTCGGCGAACGGCGGCGCGTTCATCGGCGCGGCCCTTGCCGCGCACCGGCCATCCTGCGAAAGGCACTGCGCATCTACCAGCTCGCATCGAGTCCGAGATGCCGCAGCGCTTCGTGACGCAGTTCGGCGAGACGCGGGTCGCCGCGATGGCGCGGATACGGCAGGTCGACACGCAGTTCCGCGACGATGCGTGCGGGCCGCGGCCCGAACACGATCACGCGCTGCGCGAGAAACAGCGCTTCCTCGACATCGTGCGTGACGAGCAGCGCGGAGAACCCGTCGCGTTGCCACAGCGCGGTCAACTCGGCCTGCATCGTCAGCCGCGTCAATGAATCGAGCTTGCCGAGCGGTTCGTCGAGGATCAGCAGGCGTGGATCGTTGACGAGCGCGCGGGCGAGCGCGACACGCTGCGCCATCCCGCCCGACAGCTGATGCGGAAACACGTTCGAGAATTCCTGCAACCCGACGCGCGCGAGCGCATCGTCGACGCGATGCTGCGACGTGCGGGCCACGCCGCGCGCTTCGAGGCCGAGCGCGACGTTCGCGCGCACGCGGCGCCACGGGTAGAGCGTCGGATCCTGGAACACGACGATGCGCGACGGATCGGGCCGCTCGATCGGCGTGCCGTCCTGCGCGATCGTGCCTTGCCGTGCGGCGTCGAGGCCCGCGACGAGCCGCAGCAGCGTCGATTTTCCGCAGCCGCTCGGGCCGAGCAGCGCGACGAATTCGCCGGCCGCGACCGACAGCGTGACGTCGTCGAGCACCGGCAGCGGGCCGCCGGGGCCGTCGAACGCATGGCTCACGCGGCGGATGTCGATGCGCGCGCCGCGCGGCGCCGTGGCGTCGAGCGCGGCGGGCGGCGTGGCAACGGACGATTCGAGAACGGCGGCGCTTACCATTTGACGGTTCCTTTCTGCCACGCGAGCACACGGTCGCGCACCGCGAACAGCAGCGCGATCAGCCCGGAAAACAGCAGCGCCATCACGATCAGCGCCGCATACATGTTCACGTACGATGCCCAGCCCTGCGCCCAGCTCAGGTACCAGCCGAGCCCCGACTTGACGCCCATCATCTCGGCGACGACCAGCACCGTGAACGACGCGCTCAGCCCCATGAAGATGCCGACGAACACGTGCGGCAGCGCGGCCGGAATCGCGACGCGCAACACGAGGAAGCGCGCGTTCGCGCCGAGCGTGCGCGCGACGTCGTAGTACTGCCGGTTTACGCTCGCGACGCCCGACCACGTCAGCACCGCGACCGGGAAGCCGGTCGACAGCGCGATCAGGAACGCGGCGGCCGAATAGCTCGTCGGGAAGAAGTAGAACGTGAGCGGCAGCAGCGCGGTGGCCGGCACGGGGCCGAGCACGCGCAGCACCGGATGCACCCAGTAGCCGATGCGGCGCGACCAGCCGATCGATACGCCGACCGCGAACCCGACCGCGACGCCGTACGCAAACCCGAGGGAAAGCAGCTTCAGCGTGTTGCCGGCGCTGCCGGCAAGGCGCGGCCAGTCGTCGGCGTAGACCTCGATCAGCGCCTGCGGCGGCGCGAAGAACGGCGTCGGCAGCCAGCCGGTCTTGGCCGTGACGACTTCCCACACGGCGAGCACGAGCGGCAGCGCGACGAGCCACGGGCCGGCCGGGCGCACGCGGGCGAGCCGCGCACGCGTGGCCGGCACGCGATGGCCGAGCGTCGCGGCGGCCAGCAGCAGCGCGCCGATCGCCCACGCGGCGATGCCGAACGTGTCGGTGTACGCCCAGTCGGTGAAACCGACGACGCGGTTCGGCCACACGTAGGTCACCGCGCCGAGCGCGGCCCACGCGAGCGCCGCGACGACGCCGGTCGGCCAGCTGCGTGCCCGGCGGGCTTCGGCCGCGAGCGTCGCGTCGCAGGCCGTGCACGCGGGACGGGACGCGGCAGTCGCGGGCGCCGCCGCGGTGGCGGCATTGCCCGAGGTGGACGCGGTGCGCGCGGCGGACGCGTGTTCGATCGTCGACATCGCGTCACCCCAGCACGTTCGCATAGACCTGCTGCGCGAAGCGCTGCGGGTCGGTGCTCTTCTTCAGCACGCTGATGCGGCGGAAGTCGTCCGCGTAGAACGCGATTTCCTGCTGCAGGTCGACGTTGGTCGGATGGTGCGAGTAGGTCAGCGTCGCGTACAGCTTGCGCAGGTCGTCGGGGTTGATCTTCGGTGAATACTTCGCGAATGCCTTCGCGGCTTCGTTCGGGTTGTCGTGCGTGTACTCGGTGGCCTGCACGATCGAGCGCGCGAGTGCGGCGGCCGCCGGCCGGTCGTTGCGCACGAGGTCGCCGCGCGCGCCGATCACGCAGCACACCTTGCGCGCATATTCGCCGGACAGGTTCGTCGCGAGTTCGGTGTACGCGCCGTTGCTGCGCTTCTCGAGCAGATAGAGGTTCGGGTCGCCGTCGGCGATGGCCTGGATCTCGCCCTTGTCGACCGCGACGCCGAGCAGGTCGGCCGGATACTGCCGCCACGTGATGTCGCGTTCGGGATCGATGCCGTTCTTCGCGAGCAGGATAGAGAAGAAATGCTTGCCGGGCGCCGCGAGATCGCTGACGCCGACCGTCTTGCCCTTCAGCGCCTGCAGGGTCGTCACGCCCGCGGTCTTCGACCCGAGCAGCCGCACGCAGCCGCCGTGCGAGCTGCCGATGATCTTCACGTCGAAGCCGGCTTCGAGCGGCTTCAGCCAGCGGTGGATCATCCCGACCGCGGCATCGGCCTTGCCGGTCGCGATCGATTCGAGCAGCTGGTCGGTCGATCCGCTGTAGTTGATCAGTTCGACCTTCAGCCCGTTCTTCTCGAAGAAGCCGTTCTCCTGCGCGACGACGATCGGCGTCAGGCAGAACGCGTTCTGGTTCCACGCGAACGTGAGCTTCTTCAGCGGCGGCGCCGACCAGGCCTTGCGGCCGAGCGTGATCGCCGGTGCGGCGAGCGCGGCGGCCCCGGCCGCGCGCAGCAGCCGGCGGCGCTTGTCGTCATGGGCGCCGGTCGGCGCGGGTGCGGTGGTTTTGGTCATGGTGTGGTCTCCGGTTCCGGTCGTGCGGCGGGCGCTCAGTCGAGCAGGTCGGGTTCGTCGGCGACGACGCGCGCGAACAGGCTGTCGAACGCGTGCAATGCGCCGTCGGGGCCGCCGATCTGGCCGTGCGTGTGTCGCGCGGTCGCATGATCGATCGGTTGCGGCGTGCCGGCCGCTTCGGCCAGCAGCTGCGTGTGCGCGGCGTTGTCGAGCGCGATGTACCACCACGCGGCGGCCTCGACCGTCGGGCCGGCCGTCAGGATGCCGTGGTTCTTCAGGATCACGCCCTTGTGCGTGGTGCCGTCGGGCTTCGCGAGCGCATCCGCGATCCGCGCGCCTTCGCTCGTATCGACGACCATCCCGGTGAAGTCGTCGAACAGCGCGTGGTCCTCGTAGAACACGCACGCGTCCTGCGTCAGCGGGTCGAGCGGGCGGCCGAGCGTCGACCACGCCTTGCCGTAGGTCGAATGCGTATGCGCGGCCGCGACGAGGTGCGGATGCGCGTCGTGAATCGCCGCGTGGATCGCGAACGCGGCCTTGTTCAGCGGCCGGTTGCCGATCGCGGTTTCGCCGCGCGAATTGACGAGCAGCAGGTCCGACACCTTGATCTGCGAGAAATGCACGCCGAGCGGATTCACCCAGAAGTGGTCGGGCAGTTCCGGGTCGCGCGCGGTGATGTGGCCGGCGAGGCCCGACGCGAAGCCGAAGCGCGCGAACAGGCGGAACGCGGCCGCGAGCCGCTCCTGCCGGTGGCGGCGCTCGGCGGCGACGTCGAAGCGCGGCGCGGGCGGATCGAACCAGAAATGCTGGCGCGGCGTGTCGGCGAGGACGAGGCCCGACGCGGTGCGCACGGGCGAGGACGAAGACAGGACGGCGGACATGGTCGGCATCTCCCCGTGCGTCAGGCCGCGCGGCGCGCCGCGTCGCGTGCCGCGACGGCGCTGCGCACGCGCGGAATCAGTTCGCGGCCGTAGTCGATCGCGTCTTCGAGCGGATCGAAGCCGCGAATCAGGAACGTCGTCACGCCGAGGTCGTAGTAGTCGAGCAGCGCGTCGGCGACCTGTTCGGGCGTGCCGACCAGCGCGGTCGAATTCGAGCGCGCGCCGGTGAGCTTCGCGATCTCGGTCCACAGCCGCTTGTCGACGCGCGCGCCGCGTTCGGCCGCGGCGAGCAGGCGCCGCGCGCCTTCGCTCTGCTGCGGGCCGCCGGTGGCGAGGCCGGCCGCTTCGCGCAGCCGGCGGGTTTCGTCGAGGATCCGGTGCGCGCGCGCCCAGGCTTCGTCTTCGGTCGCCGCGAGGATCGGCCGGAACGACACGGAGAAGCGCACCTGCCGGCCGTGCTTCGCGGCTTCGGCGCGCACGCGCGTCGTCAGGTCGCGCACCTGGTCGAGCGATTCGCCCCACAGCGCATAGACGTCCGCGTGCTTCCCGGCGACTTCCAGCGCCGCTTCCGAGGCGCCGCCGAAGTAGATCGGCACGTGCGGCTTCTGGAACGGCTTCACTTCCGAAAAACCCTGCGTGAAGCGGTAGTGCGCGCCGTCGTGATCGAACGGCTGCGTGTCGGTCCAGATGCGGCGCAGGATGCCGAGGTATTCGTCGGTGCGCGCGTAGCGTGCGTCGTGGTCGAGGAAATCGCCGTCGCGCTGCTGCTCGCTGTCCGAGCCGCCGGAGATGAAGTGCACGGCGAGCCGGCCGCGGCTGAACTGGTCGAGCGTCGCGATCTGCCGCGCGGCGAGCGTCGGCGCGGTGAAGCCGGGGCGATGCGCGAGCATGAAGTGGATGCGCTCGGTCGCCGCGGCGGCGAACGCGATCGTCAGCGTCGCCGACGGGCCGGTCGAGTGGTGCGGGACGAGGATCCGGTCGAAGCCGGCCGTTTCGTGGGCGCGGGCGAAGTCGCGCACGTAGTCGGGGTCGACGACGGGGCCGGCAGGCGGATGGATTTCCGACTGCTTCTGGCTCTGGATCATGCCGATGAATTCGACGCTCATCTGGGTCTCCGATGCAAGGACGGCCCGGCGCGGCCAGCGAGGGCCGGCCGGGCGGGAATGGAGCGCAGATTACCGCCGGGATCATGCGGAACGGAAATAATCAATCCCGAATTGAATATCAGATTTGCATGGTTTGGGCGCGTGTGCGTTGCGCATACGCTATGGGCTCACGATCGGGCCGGACGGGGCGCCGGCTGCGTGTCGAGCGGGGCTTGCGCGCCGGATCAACACGACGGGAGCCGGATCGGCATCGGGTTCGGAAGCAGCGGCTCGGGTCGAAGGCAGAGGTGTGCGGCGGATGCGTGCGCGAGCACCTCGGATCCACGCCACGCGCCCCCGGCGAATCCAGCGCCGATCGCCGCCGTCTCCACGAGCCACCGCCGCCATTCGCCGAGCGATCTTCGCCACGACGTTTTATCCCGTTACCCAGTCACCGAGGGAATCCGTACCGATGTCCGCCAGCCTTGCCGCTTCCTCGCCGCTATCGCAGCTATCGCCGCAGTCGTCCCAGTCGTCGCTGCGCCACCTGCCTGCCGACGATGCGCGCGTTACCGCGCTGCTCGCGCGTCTCGCGCCCGAACTCGCGGCTGACGCCGCCCGCAACGACGTCGACGGCCGTTTCCCGCACGAGAATTTCGCGCGGCTGCATCGCGCCGGGCTGATCGCGCAGGTCGTGCCGCGCGAGCACGGCGGCGCGGGCGCGACGCTCGCGCAGGCGAGCCGGATCGTGGCCGCGGTCGCGCGCGCCGATCCGGCGACCGCGCTGGTGCTGACGATGACCTATCTGCAGCATCGCGCGCTCGGCCGCGCGGACAACCGCTGGCCCGCGCGCCTGCGGCGTGCGGTGTTCGACAGCGCGGTTGCCGACGGCGCGCTGATCAACGCGCTGCGCGTCGAGCCGGCGCTCGGTTCGCCGTCGCGCGGCGGCCTGCCCGAAACGATCGCGCGTCGCGACGGCGACGGCTGGCGGCTGTCCGGCCACAAGCTGTACAGCACCGGCATTCCTGCGCTGCGCTGGCTGGCCGTGTGGGCCCGCACGGACGAACCCGAGCCGCGCGTCGGCGTGTTCCTCGTGCGGCGCGAGCGCGACACGGAAGTCGATGCGCGCATCCGCGTGATCGAAAGCTGGAATCACCTGGGCCTGCGCGCATCGGGCAGTCACGAGGTGGTGTTCGACGACGTGCGGCTGCCCGCGGATCATGCGGTGGACGTGCGCGCGCCCGATGCGTGGGCCGTGTCGGCCGCGAGTCATGCGGATGTCGATGCGCAGGCCGACCAGCAGGCCTGGATGGTCGCGCTGCTCGGCAGCCTCTACGACGCGGTCGCCCGCGCGTCGCGCGACTGGCTGCTCGATTTCGCGACGACGCGCGCGCCGAGCGGGCTCGGTGCGCCGCTCGCGACGCTGCCGCGCGTGCAGGAGGCCGTCGGCGAGATCGAGGGGTGGCTGCATGCGAACCGCGTGCTGCTCGACGAGCACATCGCGCGCACCGATGCGGGCGACCCGCCGACGGTGACGACGAGCGGCCTCGTCAAGCGGACCGTGACGGAACAGGCGATCCGCACGGTCGAGCATGCGTTGAAGCTGTCGGGCAATCACGGGCTGAGCCGCCACAATCCGCTCGAACGCCACTATCGCGACGTGCTGTGCAGCCGCGTGCATACGCCGCAGGACGATGCGATCGCGGTGGCCGCCGGACGGGCCGTGCTCGACGCGGCGGCGCGACGCGCTGCCGCGAACGCGGAAGCGGGCGGAACGTCACGCGACGCGCCGGCATCCGGGCGCAACAGCGATGCGTGAGCGGGGCGGCGGGATGGTGGGCGCAAAGGCCAACGCAAAGGCCGACGCAAACGCAAACGCAAACGCAACGCCGCCGCGCAGGCGCCGTCGCGCGTGGTCAAGCGGCTTCGTCGTGCCCGGCCGCATCCGCCGGCAGCGCAAACGCGGTGCGCGCATGCGCGGCCACGGCCAGGAGCGGCGCCTTGAAGCGCGCGGCGTCCTGCCGGTGCAGCAGCCACAGATCGATCTGCGGCTTGAAATCGGCGAGCGGGACGATGTCGACCGCGTCGCGCAGCGGGCTGCCTTCGACGAGCGGCAGCGGCATCAGCCCGATCCCGAAGCCGTTCGCGACGCTCTGCAATTGCAGGTCGCGGCCGTAGGCGTCGAGCGTGACCGGCATCGGCAGCCCCTGCGCGTCGAGCGCGCGGCGCAGCCCCGCACGAAAGCCGCAGCCGTCGGGATTGAGCACCCAGCCGCGCGCATGGCAGTCGGCGAGCCGGTAGCTGCGGCGCGGCCAGTCGCCCTTGCGGCCGACCGCGACGAGCCGCGTGGCCAGCAGCCGCTCGCCTTCGACCTGCGGCGGCAGCACCATCTCGCGGGCCAGAAACACCAGCGCGGCGTCGAGTTCGCGGTGCGCGACGCGTTCGACGAGCATGCCGCCCCACGCGGTCGTGACCTGCGTGGCGAGCGCCGGCCATTGCGCGGCGAGCTGCGCGATCAGGCCGGGCAGCATCAGCTCGCCGAGCCCTTGCGTGAGGCCGACGCGGAATTCGCCGGCGGGCGGCCGCTGGCCGGCCGTCAGTTCGCGCAGCGCGTCGACTTCGCGCAGGATCGCGCGGCACTGCTCGAACACCTGCAGGCCGATGTCGGTCGGGCGCGGCGGCTTCGTGTTGCGGTCGAGCAGCGTGACGCCGAGCGCCTCCTCGAGGTTCTGCACGCGCCGCGTGATCGCGGGCTGCGTCATGCCGAGCTCGGCCGCGGCCTGGCTCAGCGTCTGGCCGCGAACGACCGCTGCAAAAGCATCGATATCGCTAATTTTCATGTTTGTTCTGCATGGTATTTCGGGTGCATCATGACGATCCATCATATTCGGCATCATATTCGAGGAGGCAGCCGATGAGTACGCTTTCGTTGCAGCAGACGCCGCTGCGTCCGTTCGTCGACGGGCTGGGCGCGCTGCTCGCGTCCGGCGCGAACGAGGCGCGCATCCTCGACGAGGGCGGCGCGCTGCTGGCCGCGCTCGTCGCGCACGACGACTGGCTGCCCGACGCGTTCGCGCAGCCCGATCCCGAGCGTTACCGCCAGTACCTGCTGCATCTCGATCCCGGCGCGCGGTTTTCCGTCGTCAGCTTCGTGTGGGGGCCCGGCCAGACGACGCCGATCCACAACCACACGGTGTGGGGTCTGATCGGGATGCTGCGCGGCGGCGAGTTTTCGCAACCGTACCGGCTCGACGCGGCCGGCAGGCCGGTGCCGGCGGGCGACGCGGTACGGCTGCAGCCGGGCGACGTCGAGGCCGTGTCGCCGCGCATCGGCGACGTCCATCGCGTGACCAACGCGTTCGACGACCAGGTGTCGATCAGCATCCACGTGTACGGCGCGAACATCGGCCAGGTCGAACGTGCGGTGTTCCTCGACGACGGCACCGTGAAGCCGTTCGTGTCCGGCTATTCGAATGCGTGACCGGACGCGTGACGCCGCAAGTCGCGGGCGCCCCGTTGCGAGGGCGCGCCCGCGGGCATCGAGCTGCATCCGTTTTCCGTGTGCTTTCTTCACCGACTCCAACAGAATCCGACAGAGACATCGTGACGCAATCCGTTGATTCCACTCCCCGTTTCCCCGTCGCGTCGTACCAGGACGTACGCGCGCGCCTGCTGGCCCGCGACGAAATCGCGCTGATCGACGTGCGCGAGGAAGATCCCTACGCGCAGGGCCACCCGCTGTGGGCCGCCAACTTTCCGCTGTCGAAGCTCGAACTCGACGCATGGACGCGCATTCCGCGCCGCGACACGCCGATCGTCGTGTTCGGCGAAGCCGGCGGCGAGGATCTCGCGCCGCGCGCGGCCGAGAAACTCGCGCAGCTCGGCTATACCGACGTGCGGCTGCTCGACGGCGGCCTCGCGGGCTGGCTCGCCGCGGGCGGCGAACTGTTCATCGACGTGAACGTGCCGAGCAAGTCGTTCGGCGAATGGGTCGAGGCCGAGCGCCATACGCCGTCGCTGTCCGCGCAGGAGGTGCGGGCGCTGATCGATGAAAAGGCCGACGTCGTGATCGTCGACGCGCGCCGCTTCGACGAATACCAGACGATGAACATCCCGACGTCGACGAGCGTGCCGGGCGCGGAACTCGTGCTGCGCGTGCGCGCGCTCGCGCCGAATCCGGCAACGCAGGTGGTGGTGAACTGCGCGGGCCGCACGCGCAGCATCATCGGCACGCAGTCGCTCGTCAACGCGGGGGTGCCGAACCCGGTCGCGGCACTGCGCAACGGCACGATCGGCTGGACGCTCGCCGGCCAGACGCTCGAGCACGGCGCCGCGCGACGCTTTCCGGACGAGATCGCACCCGCGCAGCGTGAGGAAGCACGCCGCGCCGCGCGCGCGGTGGCCGAGCGCGCGGGCGTGCCGCGCATCGCGCTCGCGGAGCTCGCCGCGCTCGACGAACCGGGCCGCACGCTGTACCGCTTCGACGTGCGCACGCCGGAGGAATACGAGGCCGGCCATCTGCCGGGCTTCCTGGGCACGCCGGGCGGCCAGCTCGTGCAGGAGACCGACCATCACGCGGCCGTGCGCGGCGCGCGGATCGTGCTCGCCGACGACGACGGCGTGCGCGCGGACATGACCGCGTCGTGGCTCGCGCAGATGGGCTGGGACGTGCGGGTGCTCGAGCCGGCCGGCACGGCGGCGTTCACCGAGCGCGGCCAGCCGCCGCGCGACGTGCCCGCGACGCCGCAGGTGAGCGAGGTGTCGCCCGCGACGCTCGCGGGCTGGCTGAAGGAGGCGGCCGCTGGCGAGCTCGCGATCGTCGACGTGACGGCCAGCGCGAACTACGTGAAGCGCCATATCCCCGGCGCGTGGTTCGTCGTGCGCGCGCAGTTGCGCGACGCGCTCGCCGCGATTCCGCCGGCGCGGCGCTATGTGTTCACGTGCGGATCGAGCCTGCTCGCGCGGTTCGCGGCGGACGACGCGCGCGCCTTGCTGCCGGCTTCCGCGGCGATCTCGGTGCTGACCGGCGGCACGGCCGCATGGATCGACGCGGGGTTGCCGCTCGAGCACGGCGAGACACGCCTCGCGTCGCCGCGCGTCGATCGCTACCGGCGCCCGTACGAAGGCACCGACAACGCGGCCGCCGCGATGCAGGCGTATCTCGACTGGGAATACGGGCTGGTCGACCAGCTGAAGCGGGACGGCACGCACCACTTCCGCGTGATCTGACCACGGCGCGGCAACCGGCGTGCGGTACGCGATGCGCCGCGCCCGGTTGCCGGATGTTCAGCGGCTCATCGTATGCGGCACGTTCAGCGCGCTCAACGCTTGAACGTATCGACGGCCGTGCGGCCGACGGCCGGATCGTCGGTGAAGAAGCCGTCGATGCCCGCGCGCAGGTAGGCCTGGATCTCGCGCACCGAGCCCGCGGTGTTGCGCGTGGCCGGTGTACCGCCGTCCTTCAGCGACGCGGGCAGGAAGTTGTTCTCCGGACGGAACGTATACGGATGCACGACGAGGCCGGCTGCGTGCGCGTCACGCACGTACGACGTCGGCTGCTGCAGCGTGCCGTCCGCGGCCACCGCGATGATCGACGTCTTGTACGGGCCGACGCCGTTCGCATAGGACGCGATCTCGCGCATCCCGTCGCGCGTCGACAGGTCGCCGTAGGTGCGCTTGTCGTTCGCTTTCACGAAGTCGTACGGACGCTGGCCGGCTTCGTCCATCAACTGCACGAGCTTCCAGTTCGGCTGGCTCGACTTGATCCGGTTGCGGATCGCCTTCAGGTTCGCGACCTCGAACGACTGGATGTAGACGGTCGCCGTGCGCGCCGTGTACGGATCCTTCTGCAGCGCGTCGACGAGACGGTCCTCGAGCGGCAGGCCGATCGACTGGAAGTAGGTCGGGTGCTTGGTTTCCGGATACAGGTGGATCGTGCGGCCGGTCTGCGCGGACATCTGTTTCGCGAGCGCGACGATCTCGTCGAAGGTCGGAATCTCGAACTGGTCGTTGTACGCGGTGTTCGCCGGGCGCACCTGCGGAATGCGCTCGCGGGCACGCAGCGTCTTGAGCTCGGCGAGCGTGAAGTCCTCGGTGAACCAGCCGGTCAGCTGCGTGCCGTCGATCGTCCTGGTCGCCTTGCGGCTCGCGAACTGCGGCAGCGTCGACACGTTCGTCGTGCCGGAGATCTCGTTCTCGTGGCGCGCGACGAGCACGCCGTCGCGGGTCGCGACGAGGTCGGGCTCGATCACGTCCGCGCCGTCCTCGATCGCCTTGCGGTACGACGCGAGCGTGTGCTCGGGGCGCAGCGCGCTCGCGCCGCGATGGCCGACCACCTGGACCTTCGCGGAGATCGGCCGGGCGGAATCGGACGCCGAGACGTCGTCGCCGCCGCAGGCGGCAAGCAGGACGGCGGCGGCACAGGCGAACGGGATGCAGCGCAGGGCGGTCGGGCGCGGGAAGAGCATGTCGATGAACCTTCGGAACGGAAGTCGGTGAAAGGGCAAGCGGTCCGGCGATGCGGGGCCGCGTGAGCGAACGGGACGCGATCGTCGCACCGGATCATTACATATGTATTACTTGCGCCTTTCTGTTTTGTTGTCGCGTCAGGCGCGAGAATTGCGGGAACACGTCGCGGTCGAGACGGTGCGATCCGCCCGTCGCCGCCAGCCGGCGCCGCGATCGTCGCGCCGACGCGGTTCGGCGGTCACGCGCCCACTTCGTCGGACGGATCGCGAGCGTGGTCGCCGGATGCACTAAACTTGCGGGACTTTTGCATCGCCGCGCCGGGCCGACACCCGCCCGCGCACGGCGATGCGGCGACTCGCGGGCCGGCGCGGGCGCCCGGCGCCCGCGTGCGTCCGGGGCCCGCGCCGGCCGATTTTTACCGACCCATGACGACGCATACCGATCCCGCCTACCTGCTCGGCGACCTGCTGAAGAACGTTTCCCGCTCCTTCTACCTGACGCTGCGCGTGCTGCCCGACGGCATGCGCGACCCGGTCGGCCTGGCCTACCTGCTCGCGCGCGCGGCCGACACGATCGCCGACACGGCGCTGGTCGCGCCGGATCGCCGCGCGGCGCTGCTGACCGACCTGCGGAACGAAGTCGAGCGGCTCGGCGACGGCGCGGCGCTGTCGCGCTCGCTCGAGGACGTGACGCGGATGCAGACGGATTCGCACGAACACGTGCTGCTCGGCTCGATGCAGCCGATGCTCGCGCTGCTGCGCGCGCAGCCGGATGCGGACTGCGCATCGATCCGCAAGGTCGTCGCGACGCTGACGTCGGGGATGGAATTCGACCTGCGCACGTTCCCCGACGAACAGTCGGGCCGCGTCGCGTCGCTGCCGAACCGTGCCGAGCTCGATCGCTACACGTACCTGGTCGCCGGCTGCGTCGGCGAATTCTGGACCGACATGACCGGCGCGCACACGCGCGCCGCGCGCGGCTGGGACGTGCCGGACATGCGCGAGAAGGGCATCCGTTTCGGCAAGGCGCTGCAGATGACCAACATCCTGCGCGACTGCGCGAAGGATCTGCGGATCGGCCGCTGCTATCTGCCGGAGGACGTGCTGGCCGCATACGGCGTCGGCGTCGCCGACCTGATGACACCCGATGCGTCGGCGCGCGCGCGCGGCGTGCTGGTCGACCTGCTGCGCGTGACGCTCGACCAGTATCGCGACGCGTGCCGCTACACGCTCGCGATTCCGCGCCGCTTCGTGCGGCTGCGGCTCGCGTGCCTGTGGCCGATCATGATCGGCCTCGAAACGCTCGAACTGCTGGCCGGCCACGATGCGTGGCTCGATCCGGCGACGCCGGCGAAGGTGCCGCGCAAGCGGATCTACCGGATCATGGCGTCGTCGCTCGCGCTCGTCGGTTCGAACGCCGCGATCCGTGCGCGGATCACCGCGCTCGTCGACGCGGTGAACGCGCGGATCGCGCAGCCGTCCGCGCGCTGAATCGCGCTGAACGATGCCGGCGCGTGGCGCGACCTGCATCGGCATCGCCCCTCGGCCCGCGTTCGCCGGGCCGCTCACGTCTCCCGTCCGATGGTCCGCACGCGGACTGAAACGTTTTCACGATTTCGCTTCCCGAAACGTGGGTGTCATGAATGTCAGCGATCCTGCGCGGCGGCGTGAATCGCGGCGTCAGCCGCGCTCGCGCATTCGTAAGAAGGTTGTTGCCGAGGGCGTCTGACGACATTGGACGGTCGCGATGCACCAGTAAAAATGTAAAGCTAGGGTTTTCACCGGGAAATGTCGGAAAGGCCCGCTGCGTAAGCGTTTTCAGGTGTTATGTAACCGTTTGGTGAACCCCCGCGTTGCGTCGATCATACGATGACCGACCGCACATGTTGGGAAACGATTGGTAATCCGTCAGAATCGCACCGGCATGTACTCGCACATGTGTCAGTCATAAAACCACACCAGAAAAGAAATCATTCTTTGAGGACGGAGAATCAATGAAAAAGCGCGTCGCTTTCGCCATGACGGCAGCGGGTCTCGCAGCCGCTACCGCAGCCCACGCCCAGAGCAGCGTGACCCTGTACGGTATCGTCGATAACGCTATCGCCTGGCAGAACAACTCGTCGGCCACCAGCGCGGTTTCGGGCGGTCACTCGAAGGTGCAGATGGCCACCGGCATTTGGGCAGGCAGCCGCTTCGGCCTGAAGGGCAGCGAAGACCTCGGCGGCGGCACGAAGGCGATTTTCCAGTTGGAAGCCGGCTTCAACGCGAACAACGGCTCGTCGCAATGGACGAACGGCATCTTCACGCGTCAGGCGTGGGTTGGTCTGACCAACGCGACGTACGGTACGCTGACGGCCGGCCGCCAGTACACCGCGTACTACACGCTGCTGTCGCCGTATAGCCCGACGACCTGGCTGACCGGTTACTACGGCGCGCACCCGGGCGATATCGACTCGCTCGACACCAGCTACCGCGCGAACAACTCGCTCGTCTACATGTCGCCGAAGTTCTACGGCTTCACGGTCGGCGGTTCGTACTCGCTCGGCGGCGTGGCAGGCAGCTTCAACCGCGGCTCGACCTGGAGCGCGGCGGTCCAGTACCTGAACGGCCCGGCAGGCATCGCGGTTGGCTATCAGCGCATCAACAACGCGACGCTCGGCGGCGGCGTGTGGGGCGCGAACTCGACCGCGCAAAACGGTCTGGATTCGAGCGGCAACGGTGCGGAGCAGGCCGTGTCGTCGATCAACGGCGGCTACAAGACGGCACAGTCGCAGCAACGTGTCGCCGTGACGGCCGGTTACCAGTTCACGCCGGCGTGGGACATCTCGGTGTCGTACTCGAACGTCCAGTACATCCCGGGCAACCTGTCGGCATTCCACAATACGGCGATCTTCAACACGGCGGGCGCAGTGCTGCACTGGAAGGCAGCGCCGCAGTGGGACTTCGCGGCAGGCTACTCGTACACGCGTGCGACCCAGTCGAACGGCATCTCGAGCTCGGCCAAGTACCATCAGGTCACGCTGTCGCAGTACTACAGCCTGTCGAAGCGCACGGGCCTGTACGCGGTTGAAGCGTATCAGCACGCTACCGGCAACACGATCAGCGGCCTGACCGGCGGCATCGTCAATGCAACGACGTCGATCGGCGACGGCGTGGGCGCAGGTTCGAAGCAGAACCAGATCGCGGCCGGCGTCGGCCTGATCCACCGCTTCTGATGCCGCGCGGCGCGCGAGCGCCGCTTACGGCTTGCGGTACGAAAACCGGCCTTCGGGCCGGTTTTTCCATTTGCGGCACGCGTTGCGCGTATGCGGGTTCGGTCATGGATGGTCGTCGAATGGAAGCGCGCGGCGACGGCTGTCGAGCCCGACAAGTGTGCCGCTCATGCGGTGCATGACGTGCAGGCCGGCAATGCCCGGTCGGCGCCGACGCCGTCGTGTCGATCACCGCGCCGCATCATCCATCCAGTTCCCCGCCAGCGCCTGGAACAGCGCCGCCGTGTCGGCCAGCCGGTCGGCCTGCGCGCGCGTGCGGTCGAGCGCGGTCTGCAATGCCTGCCGCTGGGCGTCGAGCAGCGCGAACGCGCTGATCCCGCCCGCCGCGTAACGGTCGCCGGCGATCGCGTTGCCTGCCGCCGCTTCCCGTGCGGCCGTGTCCCGCGCTTGCAGCGCCGTCGCATCGTGTTCGACCGCGCGCATCGCGTCGGCGACCTGCTGGAGCGCCAGCAGCACGGTTTCCCGATAGCTCGCGAACGCGGCGTCGTACGCGGCTTCGGCCGCGCGCTTCCTCGCGTGCAGCTCGCCGCCATGAAAGAGCGGCTGCGTCAGGCCGAGGCCGACATTCCACACATTCAGCCCGCTCACGATATCCGCGATGCGCGTGCGTTCCGAACCGATCCCCGCCGAAATCGAAAAACGCGGATACAGGTTCGCGGTCGCCACGCCGACGTTCGCGCTCGCCTGGTGCAACACGGCCTCCGCCGCGCGGATATCGGGGCGTTCGCGCGCGAGCGTCGACGGCAGTGCGACCGGCAGCGTGCGCGGCAGCGTGAGCGCGTCGAGCGCGAGGTCGGGCAGCCCGGCACCGGACGGCGGCGCGCCCAGCAGGATCGCGAGCCGGTGGCCGGCCTGCGCGTAGCGGGCCGCGAGCGGCGGCAGCGAAGCCTGCGTCTGCGCGAGCAGCGTGCGCTGCGCATGCACGTCGGCCTGCGATACGCCGCCCGCCGCGAAGCGTGCGTCGACGATCCGCAACTGCCGGGCTTGCGCGTCGACGAGCTGCCGCGTGAGCGCGATCTGCTGCGCGAGCGACGCGCGCAGGATCGCAGTCGCGACGACGTTGCCCGCGAGCGTCAGGCGTGCGGCGTCGAGCAGGTACGCCTGATAGTCGACCTGGGCGCGCAACGCCTCGAGCGCGCGCCGGTTGCCGCCGAACACGTCGAGCGCGTACGACACGCTCACCGACGCGTCGTACAGCGTGAACGGCCCGGGATTCGGCACGTTGGCGGGCAGCCCGAATGCAGTGATGTCGACCTTCTCGCGCGTGGCGGACAGGTTCGCATCGACGCGCGGCAGCATCGTCGCGCCGGCTTCGGCCGCGTGGTTCTGTCGCGCTTCGTCGAGCCGCGCGCGGGCCTCGGCGAGCGTCGGGCTGTTGTGCCACGCGGTATCGACGAGCCGGTTCAGCGGTGCCGAGCCGAACGCGGTCCACCACTGTTGCGGCGTGTGCGCGGCCGATGCGAACGTCTGCGCGTCGCCGGCCGGGCCGCCGGCGGCGGCCGTCGTGACCGGCGGGTCATCGCGCGTGTATTGCCGTGTGGCCGGCGCGTCGGGCGTGCGGAAATCCGGCCCGACCGTGCAACCGGCGACGAGCAGCGCAACGGCTGCCCATGCGCTGCGGCGGGCGGCGGGACGGGCGCGACGCGAAGCCGGTTTCATCGTGCGGCTCCTAGTCGAGCGTGCGCCGGTAGAAGCGCAGCGCGACGCCCATCACGACCAGCGTAAACAGCGCGACGGGCCACACGGACGGCCACAGGTCGGCCCAGCCGTTGCCTTTCAGCAGGATGCCGCGCACCAGGCGGTTGAAGTAGGTGAGCGGCAGCAGGTTGCCGATGAACTGCGCCCACTTCGGCATCCCGGCGAACGGAAACATGAAGCCCGACAGCAGGATGTTCGGCAGGAAGTAGAACACCGCGAGCTGCATCGCCTGCAACTGGTTCTGCGCGAGCGACGACAGCGTGATGCCGACCGTCAGGTTCGCGGCGATGAAGAGCAGCGCGGACAGGTAGATCGCGACCATGCCGCCGACGAACGGCACGTGGAACACGAAGCGCGCGGCCACGAGGATGATCGACACCTGGATCAGCCCGATGAACACGTACGGGACGATCTTGCCCGTCATCACCTCCAGCGGCCGCACGGGCGTCGCCAGCAGGTTCTCCATCGTGCCGCGCTCGCGTTCGCGCGTGATCGCGAGGCCCGTCATCATCACCATCGTCATCGTCAGGATCACGCCCATCAGGCCCGGCACGACGTTGTACTGCGTGATGCCTTCCGGGTTGTACAGGCGGTGCAGCACGATGTCGAACGCGGCCGGGCGGCCGTTCAGGTGCGCGAGCGGGCCCGTCAGGTCCTTGTCGGCGACGGGTTGCACGAGGCCCGGCAGCGCGCCGAGCGCCGATGCGGTCGCGACGGGGTCGGTCGCGTCCGCCTCGACGAGCAGCGACGGGCGCTCGCCGCGCAGCAGCCGCTTCGAGAAGTCGGCCGGCACGCTCAGCACGAACTGCACGTCGCCGCGTGCGAGCGCATGCCGGCCGGCCGCTTCGTCGGGCAGCGTCGCGACGATGTCGAAATACGCGGAATTGCGCATCGCGGCGATGAAGCTGCGCGCGAACGGGCTCGAGTCGGCGACGATCACCGCGGTCGGCAGGTGCTTCGGATCGGTGTTGATCGCGAAGCCGAACAGCGCGAGCTGGATGATCGGCACGCCGACGATCATCGCGAACGTCACGCGGTCGCGGCGCAGCTGCAGGAATTCCTTCAGCACGATGCTCCACCAGCGCGCGACCGAGAACGCGTCGCGCAGGCCCGTCCACGTGCTCATGTCGCCGCTCCGCCGGGCGGCCCGGATGCGCGGCCCATCATGTAGATGAAGACGTCTTCGAGCCCGGTGTCGATCGGCGAGACCTGCAGCTGCGCGTGACCGTTCTCCTGCGCGCCGGGCTGCGCCGCGACCTGCGCGAGCGTCGCGTCGAGCAGCGCTCGATCGCGGCCGCTCACGTGCAGCGTCGAGCCGAACACGACCGTCTGGTCGACGCCCGGCATCGTGCGCAGGCGCGCGGACAGTTCCGCCAGGTGCCCGCCGGTGACCGTGCGCGTCGACAGGTGCTGCGACGCGACGATTTCCGCGGCCGTGCCCTGCGCGAGCAGTTCGCCGGACGCGATGTACGCGAGCTTGTGACAGCGCTCGGCCTCGTCCATGTAGTGCGTGCTGACGAGTACCGAGATGCCTTGCGCGGCCAGCCGGTGCAGCTCTTCCCAGAAGTCGCGGCGCGCGGCCGGATCGACGCCGGCGGTCGGTTCGTCGAGCAGCAGCAGCTCCGGCTCGTGCAGCATGCAAGCGGCGAGCGCGAGGCGCTGTTTCCAGCCGCCCGACAACGCGCCCGTGAGCTGGTCCGCGCGGCTCGCGAGACCGAGCCCGTCGAGCGCGCGCGCGACAGCCGCCTGACGATCGGGCATCCCGTACACGCGTGCGACGAAATCGAGGTTCTCGCGGATCGACAGGTCTTCCCAGTACGAGAAGCGCTGCGTCATGTAGCCGACGCGGCGCTTGATCTGCGCGCTGTCGCGCACGATGTCGTAGCCGAGACAGGTGCCGCTGCCCGAGTCGGGCGTGAGCAGGCCGCACATCATGCGGATCGACGTCGTCTTGCCGCTGCCGTTCGGCCCGAGAAAGCCGAAGATCTCCCCGCGCGCGACGCGCAGCGAGACGTCCTTCACGACGTGCTTGTCGCCGAAGCGCTTGTTCAGGCGGTCGACGTCGATCGCATACGGGGCGGGCGGTGCGTTCATCGCATCCTCACGGCGACGGGCTGGCCCGGGTGCAGCTTCGGCGCGTCGGCGACGGCGGGGCGCGCCTCGACCATGAACACGAGTTTGGTCCGGCTCTCGTTGCTGTAGATCACGGGCGGCGTGTACTCGGCCGCGCGCGACACGTAGGTGACGCGCGCGGGGACGTCGGCCGGGCAGCCGTCGCAGCGGATCGCGACCGTGCGCCCCGGCGCGATCGATGCGACGGCGGCCTCCGGCACGAAGAACCGCACTTTCAGGTTCTGCGGCGGCAGCATCTGCACGACCGGATTGCCGGCCTGCACCCATTCGCCGACGCGGTACAGCGTGTCGTACACGCGCCCGGCGGCGGGCGCGGCGACGCGCTTCTGGTCGAGTTTCCATTGCGCTTCGGTGACGGCCGCCTGCGCGGCATCGACCTGCGCGGCCTGGGCCGCCACCTGCTGCGCGCGGCCCGGCAGGCGCGCGACGTCGACCTGGTTCTGCAACTCGCGCACCTGTGCGGCGGTGGTTTGCGCGGACGTGCGCGAATCGTCGAGCTGCTGCTTCGACAGGCCGCCGGCCGCGTACTGGCGTTCGTCGCGCGCGAATTGCGCGGCGGCCCGCGCGGCCTGTGCCGCGGCCTGCGCGAGCTGGGCCCGCGTGACCGCGACTTCCTGCGGGCGCTTGCCGGTCTGCAGGTCGGCAAGCTGCGCGCGCGCGGCCTCGAGCTGGTGTTGCGCCTGCCGCAGCGCGGCCGTTTCGTTGACGGCTTCGAGCGAGAACACCGGCGCGCCGGCCGCGACGGCCTGGCCGCGTTCGACCGACAGCTGCGTCAGCGTGCCCGCCTGCGACGACGACAGGTATACGAACTCGCCTTCGACATAGCCCTGAAAGGTCGCGACGTCGTTCGCCGGCCGTCCGCAACCGGCGAGCAACGCGACGGCGGCGGCCAGCGCGAACTGCAGCGGGCGGGCCGCGTTCACGACGGCCTCCGTCGCGAATGCGCGTCGGGATCCGGCGCCGCGGCGGGCGGTTGCATGCCGGAACCGAGCAGCGCGCGGACGTGGCGCTGCAGCACGTCGCGATCGATCGGCGGCAGGCCGCGCGCGCTCTGCCACAGCTTCGCGGTGGCGAGCGGCAGCATCACCAGCGCGATGATCGAATGGAACAGGAACGCGGGTTCGAGCGCGGGGTTCAGCGTGCCGGCCTGCTGCGCGACGCGGATGCGCTCGGCAAACCGCCCGACATGCTCGAGCGGAATGCGCCGGATCATCCGCTCGCGCAGCAGCCCGCCCTCGTGGACGATCTCGCGCAGCCAGATCGACGGCAGCCAGGGCATGCGATGCGTGACGTCGAAGAAGCGGTCGACGAGCTCGGCGACGAGCGCGAACGGATCGTTTTCGATGTGCGGCGCGGTCGGCCGCCACACGAACGCGATGACCTGCGCGAGCCGCTCCTCGACGATCGCGTCGAGCAACTGCTCGCGATTCGTGAAGTAGTAGTGAACCATCGCCGACGTGACGCCGGCGGCCGCAGCGATCTGCGCGACCGTCGTCGCGGCGATGCCGCGCTCGGCGAACAGCTGCATCGCGACGTCGAGCATGTGGTCGCGCAGGTCGAAGTCGTCCACCGACGGGCGGCGCCCGCGCGGCCTGGCAACGGTGGATTTCGCGTTCATGAAATCGACGCTAATTGATGAGTTAGTTAATTTCAAGGCAGGGTTTTCGCCCGCGTTGATCGCGATCAGGCGAGTGGCGAATGGCGGGGCGGACGGGCGGGGCTGAGGGTAGGGAACGGGCGTGCGCCGGCGGTGAAGTGTAGGGAGCGGCTAATGGGGAAGACGCGGGAACTGGCGGGTGATCGACGGGTGAAATGTTGGTCGAACCGTGGGTGAAACGGCTGGCGAAACGGCAAGCGAAACGGCAAGCGAAACGGCAAGCGAAACGGCCGAGCCCGATACCTGCGAGGAAGTCGCGCGGCACGGGGCGGGACGCCGGCCGTGCAGCACGGCGGCGCGCCCGACGCGGCACGGCCTCCTAAATCACTGATCGATCGGCGACTTCAGCGGCACATGCTCGCCCGTCAGCCCGAACACGACAATTTGCGCGGGCTCGGTCGCGCTCGCGTTGCGCGACATCTGGTGGCGCGAACCGGGCGGCTCGTACCAGCCTTCGCCGGTGCGATAGCGGCGCACCGGGCCGTCGTTCACCTGCGACAGCACTTCGCCTTTCGACACGACCGCGAACACCGAGCCGAGGTGCTTGTGCGCTTCGGATGCCTGACCGGGCGCATAGTCGACGGTCGCGACGACGGCGAGCTTGCCGGGCGCTTCGGGCACGGCCTGTTGCATGATCGCGTGCACGCTGTCGCCGGTATCGTGCGCGCGGGCGGCGGCCGGCAACGCGGCGCCGAGCGCGAGCGACGTGCACAGCATCGCGCGGCGGAGCGTGGGGCTGGAGCGCATCATCGTCGTCTCCCCTTACTCGGGCATCTTGCGGAACGCGATCGCGAAGCGGTTCCACGTGTTGATCGTCGCGATCAGCATCGACAGCTCGAACAACTCCGTGTCGCTGAAATGGGGCTTCACGGCTTCCCACACGGCATCGGGCACGTGGTTGTCGGCGACCAGCGTCAGCGCTTCGGTCCATTCGAGCGCCGCACGTTCGCGCTCGGTGAAGAACGGCGTTTCGCGCCAGACGACGACCGTCGCCAGGCGGCGATCGGTTTCGCCGCCGTTGCGTGCGTCGGTGGTGTGCATGTCGACGCAGAACGCACAGCCGTTGATCTGCGACGCGCGCAGCCGGACGAGTTCGGCGAGCGGCTTCTCGATCGAGCTTTTCGCGAGGAATTCCTCGGCGTTGCGCATCACCTTGATGGCGTTCGGGCTGGCGGTATAGAAGTTCAGACGCGGTTGCATGGCAGGTCCTGTTCGGTTGGATGCGCCCGGTGGCGCGACAGGACCCACTTTAAGCGTGCCACTGGCCTGCTTGAATGGCCAATTCCTGGAAAATTCAGGTAACCAGTGGCGGTCCGCCGACCCGGCCTGAATCCAGCAGCGCGGCCAGCTTCGCGAGCGCGGTGTCGATGCGCAGCGCGTCGATCCCGCCATAGCCGAACAGCAGCCCCGCGCGGGCCGCCGAGCCGACGTGGAACGCGGTGATCCCGTACAGGCCGATGTCGTGCTCACGCGCCGCGCGGACCAGCGCGGCTTCGTCGAGCCCCGGTTTCAGGTGCGCGGCGAGGTGGATGCCGGCGGTCGGCACGATCGTGTCGAACCACGGCGCGAGGCCGCCGCGCAGATGCGCGAGCAGCATCTTGCGGCGCGCGTCGTAGTGTTTCTGCACGCGCCGCAGGTGCCGCGCGAAATCGCCTTCGAGCATGAAGCGCGCGAGCGCCGCCTGCGTCAGCGTGCAGGTGTGCCAGTCGACGATCTGCTTCGCCTTGGCGAGCGCGCCGCGCAGCGCGCGCGGCGGAATCGCGTAGCCGATCCGCAGTTCAGGAAAGATCGTCTTCGAGAAGGTGCCGACGTACGCGACCAGACCCGTGCGGTCGAGGCTCTTCAGCGATTCCACCGGCCGGCCTTCGAAGCGGAACTCGCCGTCGTAGTCGTCCTCGATGATCACCGCGCGGCGGCGCTGCGCCCATTCGAGCAGCGCGACGCGCCGCTCCAGCGTCATCGGCATCCCGAGCGGGAACTGGTGCGACGGTGTCACGTAGACGAGGCGCGCGTCGTCGGGCAGCCGCCCGGTGACGAGGCCGTGCGCATCGACCGGCACGCCGATCACCGTCGCGCCGAGCGACGCGAACGCCGCGCGCGCCGGCGGATAACCGGGATTCTCGACCGCGACGACGTCGCCGGGCCGCACGACCACGCGTGCGATCAGGTCGAGCGCCTGTTGCGCGCCTTGCGTGACGAGCACGTCGTCCCAGCCGCACGCGACCGCGCGGCTGAACGCGACGTAGCGCGCGATCGCGCCGCGCAGCTGTGGATCGCCGGCCGGCGCATGGTACTGGCCGGGGCCGCGCGCCTGCTGGCGCAGCGCGTGATGCAGGCAGCGGCGCCATGCGTCGAACGGAAACAGTGCCTTGTCGGTCACGCCGCCGCGGAAGTCGAACGCGGGCGTGTCCGGCGGGGTGGGCATCGCGAGCGCGTCGGGCAACTCGTCCCACAGCGCGCGTGCGTCGACGGCATGGACGGGCGGCGCGTCCTCGACGAGCGACGGCGTCGCGGCCGCCGCCGCGTGCGGAACCCGCGCCAGGCCGCCGGCGACGAACGTGCCGTCGCCCGCGCGCGTGTTCAGGTAACCCTCGGCGACGAGACGTTCGAACGCGTCGAGCGTCGTCTTGCGCGACACGCCGAGCTGCTTCGCGAGATCGCGCGTCGACGGCAGCCGGGCGCCGCCTTCGAGCCGCCCGTCGACGATCGCGGTGCGCAACTGCCGGAAGATCTGCCCGGTCAGGTCGTGACGGCCTTCGATGCGGATCGCGATGTCCATCGTAGTGGTTACCTCGAATGCGGAAATATGACGTCGATCAGCATACCGGAAGTTCATGGCCGGATCGGCGTTCGCGCATGCGCGGGCGGCATCGCTCGGCCAGGGCACGCGCGTGGCGTCGAGGGGGCAGGGAAAGGCGGCACCTGGCACGCAACGCGCGCCGGATGCGGCAAATGGCACGGCGCGCTGCGGTGCCCCGGCCGGCACGGCATCCGCCCGCTGCCGGCAGTGCCATTCGATTGCGTTGGCGCCCGCCGCTGCCTTACGATCCACCAGACCCCCCGACCGGAGTGCGCTCATGCTGTCCGAAGACGAACTCGCGCTGCTCGATGCGATCCGCGCCACCGGCAGCCTGTCGCGGGCGGCCGCACGGCTCGGCAAGGCGCCGTCGACCGTGTCGCACGCCGCGCGGCAGCTCGAAACACGCTTCGACGCGCTGCTGTTCGACCGCCGCGGCTACCGGCTGCAGCTCACGCCGGCCGGCCAGCTGCTGACCGACGAGGCATCGCGCCTCGCGCTGGACGTCGCGCGGCTCACGCAGCGCGTGCGGCAGGTCGCGAGCGGCTGGGAGGACCGGCTGTGGATCGTCAGCGACGAGGTGCTGGAATTCGATACGCTGCTGCCGGTCGTCCGCGCATTCGATGCGCTCGATTCGGGCGTGTCGCTGCGTTTCACGCACGAAGTGCTCGGCGGCACCTGGGAAGCGCTGCGCGATGGTCGCGCGGATCTGGTCGTCGGCGCGACCAACGAGCCGCCGGCGATTCCGGGCTTCAAATGGTTCGAACTCGGCGCGATGGAGTGGGTGTTCGCCGTCGCGCCGCGCCATCCGCTGGCGTCGGCGGGCGTGCGGCTGACCCGGGACGCGATCGGCGCGCATCGCGCGGTCGTCGTCGCCGACTCGTCGCGGCAGGCCGTCGGCCGCGTGTACGGGCTGCTCGGCGGACAGGCGGTGCTCGCGGTGCCGTCGATGCGCGCGAAGATCCTCGCGCAGCGCGACGGGCTCGGCGTCGGCTGGGTGCCGCGCCGGCGGGTCACGTCGCTGCTGGCGCGCGGCGAGCTGGTCGAGAAGGAAACGGCTGATCCGCGCGAGCCGAACGTGCTGTACGTCGCGTGGCGCGGCGACCGCGACGGCCGCGCGCTGCAATGGTGGCTGGAGCAACTGCGCGAACCGCGGCTCGCGCAGCGCCTGCTCGACGGGATCGACGTGTCGGGCTGAGCGCGCCGGGCCGGCACGCGCCTGACGGCCGGGGCAAACACGTTCGAAGATTTCGCACGTGTCTGCCGCGCCGGTCGTACGGCAAGGCCGGGCGCCGCGCGCATCCTGTGTTCACGGTCAACTCACCGGTTCAAGGAGAACATCATGCAACGCTTCGAAGGAAAAACGGTCCTCGTCACGGGCGGCAACAGCGGCATCGGCCTGGCGGCCGCACGGGCATTCGCGGCCGAAGGCGCGCGGGTCGTCATCACCGGCCGCGACGAGCAGACGCTTGCCGCCGCGCGCGAGTCGCTCGACGACGGCGCGCTCGCGATCCGCAACGAGGCCGGCAGCGTCGCGTCGGCGCGGGCGCTGGCGGACGCGATCGCGGCCGCCGGTGCGCGCCTCGACGCCGTGTTCATCAACGCGGGCGTCGCCAAACTCGCACCGTTCGCGGATATCGACGAGGCGTTGTGGGACCTCGTGTTCGACACGAACGTGAAGGGCGCGTATTTCCAGATCCAGGCGCTCGTCCCGCTGCTGAACCGCGGCGCGTCGATCGTGATCAACGGCTCGATCAACGCGCACATCGGGATGCCGGGGTCGTCCGTGTATGCGGCGAGCAAGGCGGCCGTCAATTCGTTCGCGAAGACGCTGTCGACGGAACTGCTGCCGCACGGCGTGCGGGTGAACGTGGTGAGCCCCGGGCCGGTCCAGACGCCGCTGTACGGCAAGCTCGGCCTCGATGCGGCGACGCTCGACGAGACGGCCGACAAGATCAGGGGGCTCGTCCCGATCGGCCGGTTCGGCACGCCGGATGAAATCGCGTCGACAGTGCTGCACCTGAGCGCGCCCGAGTCGGCGTTCATCGTCGGCGCGGAAATCATCGCGTCGGGCGGGATGGGCTTGCTTTGAGCGTGGAACCGGCGGGGCTGCACGGCCTGACGCGAGGTCGGGCTGTGCAGCCCCGCCGTGCAACCGCATCGCTAGCGTGATGCACAGGCGTCACGGACGTCGCCGGCCTGATCGCGTCCGTGGAGCTGTGTGACCGTCAACCCCGAGAACGTCGCGCTCCCGTGCTCGGCGAACACGGCGACGCGGTCCGCATCGGGCGGCGGGAAGATCAGGTCCGTCAGCGCGACGCGGCCGCCGTTCGCGAACACCTCGACCGAACCGCGATCGACGACGATTTCGAGCCGCAGTTGCCCGTGCTCGAGCGGCAGATCGACGATGTGCTCGCGGCTGAACGTGCCCGCGAAATCCGTGTCGCCCGAGCGCGAGCGATCGAGCGTCAGCGTGCGCTTCGCCGTGTCGTACACGATCCGGGTGCCGATCGAGCCATCCGCGGAGCCCCGCACGATCAAACCCGCGCGGGCCGCGCGCCGCGGCGCGATCGTCACCGTGATGCGCTGGACGGTGCCGCGCGTGGTGTCCGACAGCGCGCGCGTGGCGGACTCGACGCTCAGGTTGCCTTCATGCACGGCGGGCCGCCCGTCGGCCCACGCGTCGAACGCGGCTGCCGGCGTCACGATGAGCGTCGGTTCACCGCCGATCGTCTTCAACGCGAGTTCGCGCGGCACCGTCGTCGCGCCGCGCCAGGGCGCCGTCGGCGCTTTCGCCGCGTAGTCCCAGTTGCTCATCCATGCAATCGCGACAGGGCGCGCGCCCGGCGCGCCGGAGAACGTGCCGGCCGCATAGAAGTCGGCGCCGTGATCGACCCAGCGGAATCGTGCTGGATCGGAGCCGGCCGGTGCGACCCGGTCGGGGACGAACGTGCGGCCGTCGAAGTCGCCGACGAAATACATCGCGCCGGAACCGCCGGCGATCGACCACGGGTTGACGTTGACGATCATGACCCACTTGATGTGCCGCGGATCGTCGTCGACGGGCAGCGGCACGAGGTCGGGCATTTCCCACAACGCGCCCGCATGCGGCACGTCCGGCAGCGTGAAATCGCTCAGGAACGACCAGTGAATCAGGTCGTCGGAACGGTAGAGCTTCACGACCTGCGCATCGGCGACGACGGTCGTCATCAGCCAGTAGCGTCCCGGCGCGTACCACGACACCTTCGGGTCGCGGAACTGCTTCGATTCCGGATCGAGCGTGAGCACCGGATTGCGCGCGTAGGGCCGCCAGGTCGCGCCGTGGTCGAGGCTGTACGCGAGCGACTGCGCCTGCGTGCCGGCTGCGTGACCCGAGCCGTCCTTGTAGACGCTCGTGTAAAGCGCAACCAGCGGCGTCTCGCCCGCCGCGCCGAGGCCGGACGTATTGTGCGTGTCGGCGACGATCGAGCCGGAGAAGATTTCCTCCGTCGCGTTCGCGCGCATCGCGACCGGGTGCTCGCGCCAGTGGACAAGGTCGGTGCTGGTCGCATGGCCCCACGACATGTTGCCCCAGTCGTGGCCGAGCGGGTTGTATTGGTAGAACAGGTGATAGCGGCCGTTCTCGTACACGAGGCCGTTCGGATCGTTCATCCAGTTGCGTTGCGGCGTGTAATGCACGGCCGGTCGCCATTGCGGCGTGCCGTCCCCGGGCGGCGTGCCGCAGGGCGCGGCGGTGGCGTGCGTGCAGGCCGCGCTTGCCGCACACGCGAACAGCAGCCGGGCGATCCGGCGGGAAAAGCGAAAAAACGTCGATTTCATGCGGGGTTCCGTGCTTCGGCGCGCGAAGCGGGAAAGGAACGCGCATGCCGCTTGCGACGGCGCCATGCGCGATTCTGCGAAGGAGGGAGGCGGCGCGCACGCGACACGCATGACGTGCGCCGCCTCGACGCGGGCGGTGCCCGCCGCGTTCGTAGCGAGCCCTTTACGGACTCGTTACGGACGGGTGCCCGCGTCGCCGTCAGTGACCGGCGCCCGTCGCCGGCAGGTTCGCCGGGATGTCGCCGTAACCGCCGAGGCCGCCACGTCCGTACGTGCGGTCGACCGCCGTCGACGTGCCGTTGATGTTGACCTTCACCGTCGGCGCGAGCGTGCCGCCGCGACGCGGGCCGATCGCATCGATGAACGACTCGACGAGCCCGCCCGGCATCACGAAGTGCGAATACGACTGGAATTCGCGCGGGTTCTGGTTCGGGTCCTGCGAATACGGCGCGCCGGCCGGTGCGGAGAAGTCGGTCGGGTTGCCGAGCACGAGGCCGCTGCCGCCGTTCAGCGGCAGGAAGTCGCTGCGGATGCCGTTGCCGACGAAGCCGTAGACGCCGTCCGGCCCGTCGACGCCCGCGGCCATCGTCGTGCGGTGGCTGATCGTGAACAGGTAGTACTTGCCGTCCTTCAGATAGATCTGCGGGCGCTCGGTCTGGTCGTCGACGCAGTTCGCCGACAGGATCGGCGGCAGGAACTTCCATTCGGTCAGTTGCGGGTTCGTCGCGACCGCCAGGCCGACGTTGGCCTTTTGATACACTGCGCCCGAGTTCATCACGGCGTTGAGGTCTTCGCGGTACGGATCGTTCGGCGCGTAGCCGAGGTCGGCCTCGGTGCAGGTCCGGGCGCCGCGCTGGCCGCCCGTGTTGCCTTCGAACACCATGTAGGTCTTGCCCGGATGCGCGGGGTCGGTGAACACGAACGGATCGCGGAACGAGAAGTAGGTGTTCTGCTGGCCGGTCTGGTAGTAGTTGCCGTCCGGCTGCAGCAGCGCCTTGTGATCGTCGAAGCCGCTGAACCACACGTGCTTGTCGTCGGCATGGATATGACCGTCGGCGCGCGTGATGATCGCCTGCGGCGGCGTGATGTCGGCGCCGCCGGGCGCCGAGCGGTTGAACGACGTCGCGGTGTAGTAGAGGCTGACGTTGTCGCCCTGCGTGAGGCGCGCGGAGCCCGACCATTCGGCGTTGTTGGTCATCGGCGACGTGCCGAACACCTTGACGCTCGCCCCGTCCGGGAACAGGTGGCCGCCCCAGGTCCAGCCGCCGTTCGCGGGCCGCTGCGACGCGGGAATGCCGGCGCGGCGGTAGAAGAAGCCGATGCGCGCGTGGACGTGACGATCGTCGAACGTGTAGCCGGCATGCGGGTCGGCCGTGAGCGAGAAGATCACCTCCCAGCCCTTGTAGCTGAGCTGGTTCGCGCGCAGGTCGGCGAGCGGCCAGGTATCCCAGACCCACACGTTCGAGTTGATCAGCGGGAAATCCTGCGGGATGTCCGGCATCGTCAGCGCCTGCGGCAGCGAGTTCTTGTCGGCGCCGGCCGTGTGCGACTGCGCGACGATCTGGCGGATGTCCGCGCGGGTCCAGCGCATCGTGAAGTTGCCTTCGGGGTCATAGGCCTGCTGCGTATGCGGCGTGGGCGCGGGGGCGCCGGTGCTCTGCGCATGGGCGACGCACGACGCGGACGCGAAGGCGGCCAGTGCCGCGCCAGCGAACAGCAAACGTTTGGCCGCGGTCGCGCGGCAAAAAGGAAAGTAAGTCATGTAGGCGTAGTTTCCGTTGACGGTGAGAAGGAACTGCTGACGGGATATCGATATCCAAACCGGTTTGGATGCTAATTCAAACCGGTTTGGACGTCAAAAGATAAATATTTGACGGTAATAACTACCATTCGGCAATAATTGCTGCGCGAGCGGCGCGGCCGAATGGCATGCACAACGCGAGGAGCGACGTGAAGGTGAATCTGAAGGCACTGTCGGATGCGCTCGGGCTGTCGCGCACGACGGTCAGTCGGGCGCTGAACGGCTATGACGACGTGAGCGAGGCGACCCGCGAGCGCGTGATGAAGGCCGCGCGCGACCTTGGCTATGTCGCGGATCCGACCGCGCGCCGGCTGGCGACGGGGCGCTCGGATGCGATCGGCATCGTGTACCCGTTCGGCGCGGGAGATCTCGGCGATCCGCGCTTCGGCGAGGTCGTCGCGGGCATCACCGAACGGCTCGCAGAGCGCAATCTCGACTTCATCATCGCGGCCGCGCGGCCGAACGCCGAACTGGACACGTATCGCCGGCTCGTCGACGGCAAGCTCGTCGACGGGCTGATCGTCGCGCGCACGCTGGTCGACGATCCGCGCCTCGCGTACCTGCGTTCGCAAGCGTTTCCGTACGTCGCGTACGGCCGCACGCAAGCCGCCGAGCCCTACGCGTGGTTCGATTTCGACAACGAGGCCGGCGCGCGCGATGCGGTGCGGCGCCTGATCGGCTTCGGTCATCGCCGTATCGCGATGATCAGTGCGCCGCTGTCGCTCAATTTCGCGATGCAGCGTCGCGCCGGGTATCTTGCGGCGCTGCGCGAGGCCGGTATCGCGCCCGATCCGGCACTGCTCGTCGAGTGTCCGTTTACGCGCGAGGGCGGGCAGCAGGGCGTGCAGGCGCTGCTCACCCGGGCCGAACGGCCGACCGCGCTGCTGGTCGACAACAACATCGTGGGCGGCGGCGCGTTCCGGGCGCTGATCGACGGCGGCTTGCAGCTTGGGCGGGACATGTCGCTGATCGTCTACGACGGCGTGCCGCCGGACGTCGCGCATCCGCATCGCGTGACGGCGGTGGTGCAGCCGACCGGACATGCGACCGGGCGTGCGCTCGCGGACCTGATGCTGGCGTTGCTCACGGACGGCGTTCGCGGCCATCGGCTCGAGACGCCGGTGATCGACGCCGGCGATACGGACGGGCCGCTGCACGGGTAGCCGACGCGGCGCGAACCGGGGAGCGGGGCGCGCTCCGCAACGGACGTTGCGGCACGCGCTCCGTCGCAAAAGCCATGACGGCGGCAGGGCCGAATGGCGGGTTTCTAGACGACCGGTCTAATTCGACGCTATCATCCAGGCTCATGAATGCGACGTCGCGAAAATGCCATATCGCGCTGCGATGCTGGCTGGGCGCGCAGGTGATGCCGTCGCTTTTTTTCGAGCCATTTCTAGACGACTGGTCTATTAGGCCTGGCAATATTTTTGGTACGGAGCCGGCACGTTGACGCGCGCCAGCGGCCTAACCCGCAGGCGCGCCGTCGCCGCCGCCGCGACGCGGCCCCGTTCCCCCATTTCTAAGGAGTGTCCGATCATGAAGATTCTGGTTGTCCTGACCTCGCACGACACGCTCGGCGACACCGGCAAGAAAACCGGCTTCTGGCTCGAGGAACTGGCCGCGCCGTATTACACGTTCAAGGATGCGGGCGTCGAGTTGACGCTCGCGTCGCCGCAGGGCGGCCAGCCGCCGCTCGATCCGAAAAGCAGCGATCCGTCCGCGCAGACCGACGCGACGCGCCGCTTCGACGCGGATCCGGCGGCCAAGGCCGAACTCGCTGCCACGCGCAAGCTGGCCGAGGTGTCGGTCGACGATTACGACGCGGTGTTCTATCCGGGCGGGCATGGCCCGCTGTGGGATCTCGCCGAGGACCTGCATTCGATCGGCCTGATCGAGCGCGCGCTGGCGGCCGGCAAGCCGGTCGCGGCCGTGTGCCACGCGCCGGGCGTGCTGCGCCACGTGAAGGACCCGAAGACCGGCGAGTCGGTCGTGCGCGGCAAGCGTGTGACGGGCTTCACCAACAGCGAGGAAGCGGCCGTCGAGCTGACGGAAGTGGTGCCGTTCCTCGTCGAGGACATGCTGAAGACCAACGGTGCGCAGTTCGAGCGCAGCGCCGACTGGGCGCCGCATGTCGTCACCGACGGGCTGCTGATCACGGGGCAGAACCCCGCGTCGTCGGAGCCGGCAGCCGAGGCGCTGCTCGCGAAGCTCGGCCGTCAGTAAGCCGAGCCTGGCGCCGGCATGACCGGCGCCGGATGGTTTCCGTCGTCGGGCGCGACCGTCCCGGCGACGGCTCGCATCTTTCCGCCGTGCGCACCGCGCGGCGGCTCATCCAGTCGTTTCGCAGAACCAAGCAAAGGAGTGGTGGATGTCTGCCCTGTTCGAACCGTTCAAACTCAAGGATGTCACGCTGCGCAACCGCATCGCGGTGCCGCCGATGTGCCAGTACGTCGCCGAAGACGGCGTCGTCAACGACTGGCATCACGTGCATCTGGCCGGTATCGCGCGCGGCGGCGCGGGCCTCGTGATCGCGGAGGCGACGGCCGTGTCGCCGGAAGGCCGCATCACGCCGGGCTGTGCCGGGCTGTGGACCGATGCGCAGGCCGCGGCGTTTGCGCCGTCGGTCGCGGCGATCAAGGCGGCCGGCGCGGTGCCCGGCATCCAGATCGCGCATGCGGGCCGCAAGGCGAGCGCGAACCGTCCGTGGGAAGGCGACGACCACATCGCCGACGGCGATCCGCGCGGCTGGCAGACCATCGCACCGTCGGCGGTGCCGTTCGGCGCGCACCTGCCGAAGACGCCGCGCGCGATGACGCACGACGACATCGCCCGCGTGCAGGCCGACTTCGTCGCGTCGGCGAAGCGCGCCCGCGACCTCGGCTTCGAATGGCTCGAACTGCACTTCGCGCACGGCTACCTCGGCCAGAGCTTCTTCTCCGTGCATTCGAACCAGCGCGACGACGAGTACGGCGGTTCGGCGGAAAACCGCGGCCGTTTCCTCGTCGACACGCTCAAGGCCGTCCGCCAGGTCTGGCCGGAGCACCTGCCGCTGACCGCGCGTCTCGGCGTGATCGAATACGACGGGCGCGATGAAGCAACGCTCGCCGAATCGATCGCGCTCACGCAGCGGATGAAGCAGGAAGGCCTCGACATGCTGAGCGTGTCGGTCGGCTTCTCGACGCCCGACGCGCGCATTCCGTGGGGCCCGGCGTTCCTCGCGCCGATCGCGGAACGCGTGCGCCGCGAGGCCGGCTTGCCGGTGTCGTCCGCCTGGGGGATCGATACGCCGCAACTGGCCGAGCGCGTCGTCGCCGAGCAGCAGCTCGATCTCGTGATGGTCGGCCGCGCGCATCTTGCCGATCCGCACTGGCCGTACTACGCGGCCAGGCAGCTCGGGGTCGAGCGGCCGTCGTGGACGCTGCCCGCGCCGTACGCGCACTGGCTCGAACGCTACCGCGTCGCCGACAAGGCGGCCTGAGCACGCGTTGCACCGCGCGGCGGTGCGGCGTTCGCGGCACGCATTTGACGATGCTTGGCAGTGCGTGCGCATGCCGTTGCGGCGTCGATGGATAGAATGGCGGTTCGTACAGGCTCGCGGCCTGCACGACCGCCATTTTTTCATTTCGACCGAGGTGCCATGCGCGCACATGTCTCGCCTTCCCAGGATTCCGCCACGCGGCCGCGTGCCCAGCAGATCGCCCGCGCCGTGCTGTATGCGGCGCTGCTGGTGCTCGCGCTGTGGGTGATCCGCGATTTCCTGCCCGCCATCGCGTGGGCCTGCGTGATCGCGATCGCGTTGTGGCCGCTGCTGAAACGCTTCGAATCCCACCGCTGGTTTCGCGACAGGCCGACCCTGATCGCGACCGTGATTACCGCCGGCGTGTCGCTGCTGGTCGTGCTGCCGGTCGCGATCGCGCTCGCGCAGGCGATCTCGCAGGCGCACGACCTGCGCCTCTGGCTGCATTCGATCCAGGACAACGGCATTCCGCTTCCGGACGTCGTCGGCCGGTTGCCGTACGGTGCCGCGCAGGTCACCGAGTGGTGGCAGGCCAATCTCGGTCATCCGCTGCACGCGGGCAGCGCGATGCATGGCGCGAGCGGCGAGAAGTTCATCGCGTTCGGCCGGCAGTTCGGCACGAAGCTCGCGCATGCGCTGTTCGAGTTCGGCTTCATGCTGGTCACGCTGTTCGTGATCATGCGGGCCGGCCACAAGCTGTCCGGCGCGTTGCTGCAGGGCGCGCGGCGCGCGTTCGGCCGCGGCGGCGCGGACCTGATCGAACGGATGGTCTCGGCCGTGTACGGCACGGTGACCGGGCTGGTCGTCGTCGGGCTGGGCGAGGGCGCCATTCTCGGCGTCGCGTATGCGCTCGCCGGGGTTCCGCACGCCGCGCTGCTCGGCCTCGTCACGGCCGTCGCCGCGATGCTGCCGTTCTGCGCGCCGATCGTGTTCTGCGGCGCGGCGCTCTGGCTGTTCGTGCAGGGCGCGACCGCGTGGGCCGTCGTGGTGCTGGTGCTCGGCTTCGTGGTCGTGTTCGTCGCCGAGCATTTCGTGCGGCCGGTGCTGATCGGCAGCTCGACCCGCCTGCCGTTCCTGCTCGTGTTGTTCGGCATCCTCGGCGGGGCCGAGACGTTCGGGCTGATCGGGCTGTTCGTCGGCCCCGCGCTGATGACGGTGCTGACGATGCTGTGGGCGGAATGGATTGCTTGACGACGCCGCCCGTCGCGCCGCTCCGACGCATCGACGTCAGAAGGCGGGCGCGCGAACGCGCCCGGCACGGCCACGATTCGTGACGATCGGGCACGCGCCGGACTGCGTCGGGCAGCGCATCGGACACAAGTCTCTACATTTCTTTTCGATCCGGACCCAAAGGTCGAGTAGCATGGGGCTTTCGATCACGCCGGCATGGCGCAGCAGATTTCACCAAGCATGCGATTGATTCCGATGTCCCGCCCCGCAGCGACGCTGTCCCTGGCCGCCAGCTGCCTGATGCTGCACGGTTGCGCGTGGTTCGACTCGTGGCTGCCGTTCTCGTATTCGCGCACGCCGCTGGCGAGGGCCGCGTCGCGGCACGGCGCGACGCGCGCCGACGTCGTCCGCGCCGGCGGCAACCCGCGCAGCGTGTGGATGGTCCGCAACGGCAGCGGCGTCTGCTACAACTACTTCATCGAGCACGACAACGATCACCGGGCTTTCTTCGTCGTGTTCGACAAGGCCGGTGCGGTCACGCAACACGGCTTCGATACCTGCATGGACGCCGATCGCAAGGGCACGCTTCAATCGGACAAGGCCGCCTCGCGCTAGCGCGTCGCGCGGCCGCCATGCGCCGCGCGAGCGTGTCACGCAGTCGTCACGCTATCGTGTCGACCACGCCGCCATCGACGCGCAACGCCGCGCCCGTCGTCGCCGAGGCCTGCGGCGAGCACACGTACACAACGAGATTCGCGACTTCCTCCGTCGTCGCCGGCCGCTGGATGATCGAGCTCGCGCGCTCGCTGCGCACGAAATCCACCGCGACGTCGTCGATGCTGCGGCCCGTGGCGTCGGCCGTTTCCTTCAGCAGCGCCCGCACGCCTTCCGACATCGTCGGCCCCGGCAGCACCGAATTGACCGTCACGCGCGTCCCGGCCGCGAGTTTCGCGAGGCCGCGCGCGATCGCGAGCTGCGCGGTTTTCGTGAACCCGTAGTGAATCATGTCGACCGGGATGTTCAGCCCCGACTCCGACGAAATGAACACGATGCGGCCCGTGTTCCGCGCGAGCATCCCCTTCAGGTAGTGCCGCGCGAGACGCACGCCCGACATCACGTTCATCTGGAAGTAGTGGGCCCATTCGTCGTCGTCGATGTCGAAGAACGCCTTCAGCCCGTAAATGCCCGCGTTGTTGACGAGGATGTCGGCCTCCGGCGTGTGCTGCGTGATGCGCGCGACGCCGGCGGCGTCGGACAGGTCGGCCGCGACGCCGTCGAGGTCCGCGCCGGGTACGGCGCTGCGCAGCTGCGCGAGCGCGGCGTCGACCGACTTGTCGCTGCGTCCGTTGACGACGACGCGCGCGCCCGCCTGCGCAAGCCCTTCGGCGATCGCCAGCCCGATGCCGGCGGTGGAAGCGGTGACGACCGCGGTCTTGCCTGTCAGATCGATGTGCATGAGTGTATCGGTTGGAAGAGGGAACGGAACCCGCCGGGCGTGCCGCGGCGGCCGAATTCAAAGCTTAGGCGATCCGGCCGCGAAGCGTCGGGTCGCGGTTGCATCGCGCCGCGCAGTCTTGTACGGTGTGCGTTCGCCGTCCAATCCGGGAGCCTGTCGCGTGAGCCGTTCCGCCAACCCCCTCGCCATGCCGTCGCCGTTCTGGCGCGACGCCGCGCTGCCGTTCATCGAGGCGCGCACCGTCGACGACGGTCGGACGATCTGCTACGCGAAGCACACGCACGACACGTTTTCGCTCGGCGCGATCGTCGGCGGCACGAGCACCTACCTGAACGGCGCGACGAAGGAGCACGTCGGGCGCGGCGTGCTCGTGATCATCGATCCGGAGCAGGTGCATGCGTGCAATCCGTACGGCCCCGACGCATGGGCGTACCGGATGGTTTACGTGGACGTGCCGTGGCTCACCCGCCTGCAGCATTCGCTCGGGCGCGACCCGAACCGCGATTTTCACGGCTTTTCGCCGAAATTGACGGAACGGCGCGACCTGTTCGCACGGTTCGGCGGCTTTTACCGCACGCTCGTGGCGCCCGGTGTCGATCCGCTCGGCAAGGAGAGCGCGGCGGTCGAGTTCTTCACACGGCTGCACGGCGCGCTCGATCGCGAGCTGCCCGACGCAGCCCGGCGCGGGGCCGACAACGCGAAGCTCGCGCGCGCGGCCGACTACATCGCCGCGCATTGCCGTCAGGCCGTCTCGCTCGATGCGATCTGCGCGGCCGCCGACTTGTCGCCGTCCTACCTGATCCGCGCGTTCAACGCCCGCTACGGGATGACGCCGCATGCGTTCCTGATCGACCGCCGCGTGCAGTACGGGCGGGCCGAGTTGCGCCGCGGCCGGCCGATCGCCGACGTCGCGCTCGATGCGGGCTTCGCGGACCAGGCGCATTTCCAGCGCGCATTCCGGCGCATCGCGGCCGCCACGCCGGGGCAGTATCGAAGCGCCGCGAGCTGACCGGCGAACCGTGCGGCGGTGCCGGCGCCGCGACCACACACCGAAACAACGGCACTAAACGTCGAGCAGATAAAGCGCGCTGCCCGCGAGCAGCAGCGCCATCGCGCGGTTGAACAGCCGCATCCGCCGCGCATTCGCGAGCCGGTGCCGCAGCGACGCACCCGCATACGCCCAGCACGCGATCGACGCAAAGCAGATCACCAGATACAACGCCGCGAATTGCCACACTTGCGCGGGCTCGCCGTCGGCCGCATATGCGCCCATCGCAGCCACGCACGCGAGCCACGCCTTCGGATTCAGCCATTGCATCGCCGCGCCGGCCGCCGCCGACGGGCCGGCGACGTTCGGCGCAGCCGGATCGTCCGGATCGGCCGACAGCCGGCCGTCGTCGAGCGCGAGCCGCAGCGCGAGGTAAAGCAGGAACGCGATCCCCGACCACTGGGCGGCGGTGGTCAGCATCGGCCAGCGCGCGATCACCGCGTGCAGCCCGAGGCCGATCAGCAGGAACAGCGCGACGAAGCCGAGCGTCGCGCCGGCCGCATAGCGCAGGCTCGCGCCGAGGCCGTGGCGTGCGCCCGCGCTGAGCGCGACGATGTTGACGGGACCGGGCGTGATCGACGACGCCAGCGCGAACGCGGCCATCGAAACCAGCATGCTCATTGATTGCCTCCATGCGAATGTCAAAGTCGCATCGAGACTAAAGAAGCCGTGCAGGTCCGTATTGAAGAAAACTGCCCTCGGCGGCGCTGTCGGGATTCACGTCACGCTGAACCGGGCGCAGCGCTCACCGGCGACCGAAAGCCACTGGACGCTGGCGTTGCGGCCGAAGTCATCGAGTCTCGCGTCACGGACGGGCGGTGGTCGCGAGCGCGTCGAACGCGTCGGCTTCCGGAAGCTGGAGCCACGACTCCGGGCCTGCGTCGATTTCTTCGACCGTCAGCAGACACGCATCGAGTTCGCGACGCAACCGGACGTGATCGATCGACTGCCCGATGAACACGATTTCCTGCCGGCAATCACCGGTCGGCTCTTGCCATTTTTGCAGCACGCCATCGCGACGATAGTCGTCGTGCGGCCAGTCCGCCCGAGAAACGAATCGCCACCATCGCCCCACGTAACCCCACTGGAACGCTCCGCCCGTCTGCACGAGCATGGCGATGTCCGCATATCGGTGCGCAACCCAGACATATCCCTTGCAGCGAAGCAGTCGGCCGTTGGTCCAGGGGCGACGCAGCAACGCGAGCAGGCGCGCCGGATGAAACGGCGCACGTTCGCGATAGGTCCACGATGCGATCCCGTACGCATCCGATTCCGAGGGGCGCTCGTCGACCTGCATGCGTTGCATCCATCCCGGCGATTCGACGAGCGCCGGGAGATCGAAGCGCCGCGTATCCAGGACGTCTGACGGATCGACCTTGCCGTGCTGCATCGGCAGGATTCGCGCAGAGGGATTCAGCGACGCCAGAATGGCGCGCAGCCGGTCGAAACCCGCATGGCCGATCCGGTCGAGTCGGCTCACGAGAATCACGTTCGCGTATTCGACTTGTTCGATCAGCAGGTCCGACAGCTTGCGCGGCGGACCGGAATCGCTGCCGTCCGCAAGCGTGGCGTCGCGCGTGACCGGTTCGGCCGACGCGATCATGTCCTCGAACGTCTCGCCGTTGACCACCGTGACGAGCGTGTCCAGCCGCGCGAGCTCGCTGAGGCTGAAACCGTCGCGGTCGAGAAACGCGAACGTCTCCGCGACCGGCATCGGCTCCGAGATGCCGGTCGACTCGATCAGCAGATAGTCGAAGCGACGCTGCCGCGCCAGCGTGCTGATCTGCTCGAGCAGATCGGCACGCAGCGTGCAGCAGATGCAGCCGTTGCTCATTTCGACCAGTTCGTCCTCGCCGCGATGCAGCTCGACGTTGCGCCGCACATCGTCGGCGTCGACGTTTACTTCGCTCATGTCGTTGACGATCACGGCGACCTTCAGGCCGGCGCGGTTGCGCAGGATGTGGTTCAGCAACGTCGTTTTCCCGGCGCCGAGGAAGCCGGACAGCACGGTGACCGGAATCCTCGGCGGCGCGGCGGCCGGCGCTCGCCGGTGTTCCGGCGTCGTCATGCGTTCTGCCCGGACGCGCGATCCAGGTAGCCTTCGAACAGGTCGACCACGACGTAGCCGTCGTCGGCGGCGTCGCCCCACAGATCCTTCACGCGGAACTCGACATGATAGGTCGGCTGATGCGCGGCGCCGGTGTCGCCGTGCCCGATCGCGTCCGGGAATGGCCACGATTCGGTCGTCCGGTGCAGCACGATGCCTTTCTTGCCGCGAACGTAGCCCGGCGCGCGGATGTGGCCGCTGACGTATTCGTCGCGCACGACGACGCGATCGCCGACCTCGAACCGCGTCGAGTCGGGCGGCGCCGCCCGGCCGCCGGATCGCGGCGGGTTCGCGAGCCGGAAATGCGAACCGAGCGCGCGGTCGAGTTCGTCCTGCGTGAGCACGCCGGTTTCGACGAGCAAGGTTGCGGTCGCGATCACGTAGCGCTCGTAGTAGCGCGTGCCGACGTGCTGGCGCACGTCGATGCGTTCGACTGCGTGACGTACCTCGTCGACGCTGAATTTTTTCAGTTGGTCCACGCCGACGAACATCAGGCTGTACGCGAGATGCTCCCAGTCTTCCTTGAAGACCGGCTTGTAGCCGAAACTGTTGATCGTGTGCGGCACCGGGCCGAAACCCTGGAATCCGCCGAGGTCGTGAAAGCCGTCCATATGAGGTGATCTCCGAGATGAAGGTCGAGAGCGAAACGGGGGGCGCGTCAGTGCGCGCGCGGCAGCGCAACGCCGATCAGCACGTCCTTCGTGACGAGCGTGCGCAGTTGTTCCTCGGTCATGTGCTCGCTGCCTGCCGGCCGTACGGGCAGCACGAGATAGCGGCTTTCGGCGGTCGTATCCCAGACCTTCACGACGACGTCGTCGGGCAGGTCGGTGCCGAGTTCCCGCAGCACCGTGCGCCCTTCGCGGACGAGCCGCGCACGATATTCGAAGCCCTTGTACCACTCGGGCGGCAACCCGAGCACCGGCCAGTTCGTGCATGAGCACAGGCTGCAGACGATCACGTTCTTCAGCGTCGGTGTGTCCTCGATCGCGACGATGTATTCGCCCTGCGGGCCGGTGTAGCCGAACTGCGCACACGCGGCCGTGCCGTCCTTCAGCAGCAGTTCGCGAAATGCCGGGTCGACCCACGCACGCGCGACGATGCGCGCGCCGTTGGCCGGATCCCACGTCGTGGACATCAGCTCGGTCAGGCCTTCGATATAGCCGTCGGGGATCAGGTTCTTTTCTTTCATCACGCGAAACAGCGCCCAGGCACGTTCGCCGGGCGTCGAGGCTGTTTCCGCGGAAGGGGTCGCGCTCATCGTGGGGCTCCTTATGGTGGTTCGGGTTGACCGCCGCCGTGGCGTTGCGGCTGCCGTGGCGGGGTGCAAAGGCGTGGTGTCGGCCACGCTCGACGAGCAGGGTAAGAAGAGAAAAAGCGCGGTTCTTTGCCGGCACGGATCGGAAACTATGCTGAGACGGCCCCGCGCGCGCGGCAGGGGCCGGCGCGCATCGGATGCACGGCGATTCGCGGCATCGACGGGGCGCCCGGCTCGCGACGGCGGTCGCCCGCGCACGTTTTGCGACCGCCGTATGGCACTGGCAGCACAGGTCCGCCACAGCCAATTTCTTGTTCCGCCGGAAAACAGAAATGCGGATTTTGCCTTTCTATTCTCACCCTCAAGCGACGGCCGTTCGATGTCGCGAATCGCCGGCACTCCCGCGAGTACCGGCGGAACAACAGTCAGCCAGCACCCCGCGATTTGATCGTCCGGAAACGGTTCCCGTTCGTCGTACGTCGAGCGTGGCGGTGTCTGAGCATCCAGGTGAGGAGCATGATGGACAACGGCAACAGAATGAAACTGAAGCGAATCGCGCGCTGGATCGGCTTGTCGCTGATGGTCGTCGCATCGCATTACGCGGGCGCGGTCGAGGTCGATCCCGGCGACTACGAGCAGTATCCGGTCGGCGCGACGATCGGCGTGCTGTACTACAACTATTCGGCGACGAACGCGTACTATGCGAACGGCCACCGGACGTCGGATTTCGACCTGCAGTCCAATGTCGGCATCGCCCGTCTGCTGCATGTGTTCCAGCTCACCGACAGGCTCACGATCGATCCGCAGGTGTTGCTGCCGTTCGGTCACGTCAGCAGCTTCGGCAACGCCGGCACGCTTGGCAGTACGAACGGTGTCGGCGACGTGATCCTGACCGCGCCGTTGAAATTCCGCCTGAACGACGCGAAGGACGTCGTCGCCGCGACGGTCTACGTTTACGCGCCCACGGGGAGTTACGACCAGAACCGCGGTCTCAATCTCGGCGCCAACCGCTGGTCGCTCGATTTCCAGGCGGCCTACATCAAGCACTTTTCGCCGCAGTGGGCGCTCGATCTCGTCGGCGACGCGATCTGGTACGGCAACAACACGTCATACGGCGCGAGCGGCACGACGCTGCATCAGCGGATGAGCTACAGCGCACAGGCGATGGTGCGTTACATGCCCGATCCGGGCACGTCGCTCGGGATCGGCGTCACCCAGCTCTGGGGCGGTGAAACGAGCGTCGGCGGCGCGGACAACAACGACGCGCTTCGCACGACGCGCATGCGGATCACCGCGGCGAAATTCGTGACGAAGGCCGATCAGGTGCAAATCCAGCTCGGCACCGACCTGAGCGTGCGCAACGGCCCGAAGAACAGCCTGCTCGCCGGCCTGCGTTACGCGCACATCTTCTGACGACCCGCCTGCGCCGGGATACGCCCGGCGCAGGCCGCTCCTTGTCCCCCACGTCGAAACCTCGACATCCGATTCCCTTTCCAGAGAGGTCACGCATGGAATCCGCCATCGACAAACACCTGATCTGCCCGCGGACGCTGTCGCGCCGCGTCGCCGACGATTACCAGCCGCCGTTCCCGATGTACGTCGCCCGGGCCGCCGAAGACTTGAGCCAGGTCGTGATGGGCTATTTCGGCGTGCAGTATCGCGGCGCCGACAAGCGCGCCACGGCACTGGCCGCGTTGCGCCGGATCGTCGCCGATTTCGGTGCGCAGGACGGGCCGAACAACTTCGATCTGACGCAACACACCGACGACCAGGGCTACGAGAACCTGATTGCCGTCGGCTACTGGCGCGATCCGGCCGCGTATGCGCGCTGGATCGCGTCGCCGGCACTCGTCGAATGGTGGGCCTCCGACGCGCGCCTCGCGGACGGGATCGGCTACTTCCGGGAAATCGTCGCGCCGCGCGCCGAGCAGTTCGAGACGCTTTACGCATTCACGAGCGATTTCCCGGGCGTCGGCGCGATCATGGACGGCGTCAGCGGCGAGATCGAGGAGCACGGCTACTGGGGATCGATGCGCGACCGGTTCCCGATCTCGCAGACGGACTGGATGCGCGCGGACGGCGAGCTGCGCATCGTCGAGGGCGATCCGGCCCGAGGTGGCCGCGTGGTCGTACTGGCCCACGACAACATCGCGCTGATTCGATCCGGTCAGGACTGGCGTGCGGCCGAGCACGACGAGCGCCGACTGTATCTCGAGGAGATCGAGCCGACGCTGCGCAGCGGAATGGAATTCCTGCGCGACAACGGCACGGACGTCGGCTGCTACAGCAATCGCTACGTGCGCTCGATCGATCTCGACGGCAACGTGCTAGACGAGAGCTACAACATCGGCCACTGGCGCTCGCTCGACCGCCTCGAGCGCTGGGCCGAATCCCATCCGACGCACCTGCGGATCTTCGTCACGTTCTTCCGCGTCGTCACCGGGCTGTCGAAACTGCGGCTGTATCACGAGGTTTCCGTCTTCGACGCCAGGCATCAGGTCTACGAATACGTGAACTGCCATCCGCGCACGGGGCTCATGCGCGACGCCGTCGCCATCGCCCGCTGAATCCCGCCGGCACCGCCGGGGGCCGGCGGTGCCGCTTACCGAACTGGAGAACGTCGATGGCCATCAAACGCCCGACCCGCGAACAACTGTCCGACATTGCAGCCGGTTTCGGCTTTCATGTCGATTCCCGCCAACTCGCCGAATACGACGAGGCGCTGCAGGCGAACTTCGACGCGTACGACGCGATCGACGCGCTGCCCGACTATCTGCCCGTCGTCGCGTATCCGCGCACGCCCGGCTACCGCCCGGAAGGCGACGAGAACCGGTACGGCGCCTGGGCGCGCAAGAGCACGATCCACGGCGCCGCCGACGGCAAGCTGCGCGGCAAGACGGTGGCCGTGAAAGACAACATCTGCGTCGCCGGCGTGCCGATGCGCAATGGCTCGAGCACGTTCGAGGGCTACGTGCCCGATATCGATGCGACCGTCGTCACGCGCGTACTCGACGCCGGCGGCACGATCGCCGGCAAGGCGACCTGCGAGTACTACTGTTTTTCCGGCGGCTCGCACACGAGCGCGTCGGGGCCGGTGCACAATCCGCGCAAGGCCGGGCACTCGTCCGGCGGCTCGTCGTCCGGCAGCGGCGCGCTGGTCGCGAGCGGCGAGGTCGACATGGCGCTCGGCGGCGACCAGGGCGGTTCGGTCAGGATCCCGTCCGCCTATTGCGGCGTCTACGGGATGAAGCCGACGCACGGGCTCGTGCCCTACACCGGCGCGATGCCGATCGAGGCGACCGTCGATCATCTGGGGCCGATGACGAGCACCGTGCTCGACAACGCGCTGCTGCTTGATGTCATCGCGGGCGACGACGGGCTTGATCCGCGCCAGCGGGCGTTGCCGCCGCGCACCGACTATCTCGGAGGGATCCGCGACGGCATCGCAGGCCTGCGGATCGGCATTCTGCGCGAGGCGTTCGGGCTCGCGAATTCGGAGAAAGTGGTCGACGAGGCCGTGCTGGTCGCCGCGCACCGGTTGCGCAAGCTGGGCGCGAGCGTCGAAGAGGTGTCGGTGCCGCTGCATGCGGCCGGCACCGCGATCTGGCTGCCGATCGCGGCCGAGGGGGCGACGCAGCAGATGATGAAGGGCAACAGTCACGGTTTCAACTGGGGCGGCCTGTACGTGACCGGCATGATCGATCATCACGCGGGCTGGCGCGAGCGCGCCGACGAGTTGCCGGATACCGTGAAGGTGACGATGCTGCTCGGCGAATATTTCACGAGCCGGTATCGCGGGCGCTACTACGCGAAGTGCCAGAACCTCGCGCGGCGCTTGCGATCGGCTTACGACGCGGCGCTGCAGTCGTACGACGTATTGGTGATGCCGACCGTACCGATGCGCGCGTCGAAACTGCCGGAGCCCGGTTGCGCGATGTCCGAGTCGCTGACGCGGGCGTTCGAGATGCTCGCGAATACCGCGCCGTTCGACGTGTCCGGGCATCCGGCCATGTCGCTGCCGTGCGGGATGGCCGACGAACTGCCGATCGGGCTGCAACTGGTCGGGCGCCGCTTCGACGAGGCGACGCTCTACCGCTGCGCCTATGCGTATGAGCAGTCTTCCGACTGGCGGCAGACGACATTCGCATGACATGTCCGGAGCGGTAGCGCATCGCCGCCGCGCCGCGTGCCGGTCCGACCGGCAACGCGGCGTACACGGCGATCGATTGGACAATGCGCTTTTGAACGGGCACGCTACCGGCTGCGTGTTTGCTAACCCATGTGGGGCACGACCATGACGATGCGTCCTATCGCGCGCGCCGCAAGCGGCGACGCGCCCGGCCCGGCGTCCGACAGCCCGCCGGATGAGCGGACGAATTCGGCCATCGAGGTGGCGACCGAAGGCTCGCTCAGCCAGCGTATCGAATTCTGGCGCGAGACGATTCTGCGCCTGTTCGCGGACGTGCAGATCGCGGCCGTGCAGAAGGACGATTTCTTCGGCCAGGTGCGACAGCGCAAATGCGAAAAGATGCGAATCTCGGAAATCCACGCGAGCGAGCAGGCCGTGATCCGGCGGTATCGGCAGGCGCGCAGCGAGTATGAGGACAAGTATTTCGGCGTGTTGATGCTCGAGGGCAGCCAATCGGTCGAGCAGGACGGCAAGATCGTCACGCTGCACCCCGGGGATTTCGCGATCTACGACGCGACACGGCCGCACCACCTGCAGTTCGGCCAGTCGTGGCGCGAGATCGTCGTCAGCATTCCCCGCACGACGCTGAACCAGCTCGTCGTCGGGATGGAACACCGCACGGCCAGCCCGACGCAAACCGGCGAGGGCGTCGGCAGCGTCATGCGCGCGTTTCTCGAGCAGATGTCGTCGCAGATCGGTAGCGTGACCGAGGACGAGATGCGGCAGTTGTCGGATACCGCGATCTCGCTGATCGCGATGACGCTCGGGGGCATGCAGCGCAACGACCTCGCGCAGTCGAGGATGAAGGCGTTGACGCTGACGCGTGTGAAGCGGCATCTGCTCGAGCACCTGCACGACCCGGAGCTGAACCCGCTGATGATCGAGCGGTCGATCGGGATTTCGTCGCGGTACATCAACAAGCTGTTCGAGGCCGAGAACACGTCGCTGATGCGTTACGTATGGAACCTGCGGCTCGAACGGTGCGCGCAGGATCTCGTGAATCCGCAATGCGCGGTGCTGCGCGTGTCCGACATCGCGTTGCGCTGGGGATTCAACGACATGTCGCATTTCAGTCGCGTGTTTCGCGAGCGGTTCGCGATGTCGCCGCGGGCGTGGCGCGAGCAGGGCAGCAAGCCACGCGCGTGACGCGTCCCGGGCGCGTCCGTGGCGGGCACGCGGCGATCGGAAGCGGCTGGACTTCGACAGGCGCGGCCGCCGTCAATGCATCGCGCGCGGCGCGTGCGCAGGCCGCAGCGCGTGCGGGTCGCCGGCGTCGGCCGCGCGCAGCGGGCCGCTGCTTCCCGGTTGCGTCGACACCGAGAAGCCGAACGTATTGACGCCGCCCGCGCATGCGACGAACACGCTGCCGCCGTGCATCTCCGCGACGGCCTTGACGATCGACAGCCCGAGCCCGTGATTCTCCTTGCTGTTCGCGCGCGCTTCCTCGAGCCGGTAGAAGCGCTCGAACACGTGCGCGCGCTGCACCGGGTCGATCGGCTCGCCGGGGTTGGCGACCGACACGTCGACGAGCGTATCGCGCGGCGTGATCGTCACGTTCAGCGTCGCGCCAGGCGCCGAATGCTGGATCGCGTTGATCAGCAGGTTGGTCATCGCGCGGCGGAACAGCGACGGGTCGACGGCCGCGCGCGCATCGCCGTGCAGTTCGGCGCGCAACTGCGCTTCGTCGAGCGGAATCTCGAGGAAGTCGAGCATGCGGCGCACTTCGTCGGCGAGCGACACGTGCTTCAGGTCGGTCGCGCGTTCGCCGCGATCGCTGCGCGACAGGAACAGCATGTCGTTGATGATCACGCGCAACCGTTCGAATTCCTCGAGGTTCGACTGCAGCGTCTGGCGCATCCGGTCGACCGAGCGGTCGCGGCTCGTCAGCGCGACCTGGGTCTGTCCGATCAGGATGCTGATCGGCGTGCGCAGCTCGTGCGCGACGTCCGCATTGAACGCCTCGAGCCGCGCGTAGGTCTGCTGGATGCGTTCGAGCGCGCCGTTGAACGACGCGGCGAGATCGCGCAGCTCGGTCGGCAGCGCGTCGGTGTGCAGCCGCTGGCGGCGGTCGGTGGCGCCGATGGCCGCGGCGTCCTGCGACATCCGTTCGAGCGGCGCGAGCCCGAAGCGTGCGACCGCGCGGCTCAGCAGCAGCGTGATGACGGTGGCGATCGCGATCAGCGCAGCGAGTGTCCACGCGAAACGACGCAGCATGCGCTGCGTGCGCTCGCACGACGACGCGACGATCAGCTTCAGGTCGGGGCGCTCGCCGCTGCCTGCGATCGGGACGGTCTTCGTCATCACGTCGTAGCTGCTGTGGTTCAGCGCGTACTGCTGGAACGCGCCGAACGGTTCGCCGACGGGCACGCCGTCGACCGGACGGCCGAAGCGGAAGTCGGCGTCGGGGCTGTCGACCTGGTAGCGCGTCGACCCGTCGGGCGGTTCGAGGTCGGCGAGCTTTTCCTGCATCAGGCGGCCGCGCGCGGCCGTGGTCGCGTGCGACACGATCATCTGCGCGACCTTCGCGCGCGTGTCGATCGTCGCACGCAGTTCGGCGAGCAGCTGGCGCTCCATCATCACGAACAGCCCGCAGCCGACCAGCGTGAACACGAGCAGCGACACGATGCCGAACATCGCCGACAGGCGCAGGGTGATCGAGCGTTTCATGCGTGCCGCTCCGCGTCGCCGTCCTCGCGCGCCTCGAGCACGTAGCCCATGCCGCGGATCGTATGCAGCAGCTTCTCCGCGAACGGGCCGTCGAGTTTCGCGCGCAGGCGCTTGATCGCCGTCTCGACGACGTTCGCGTTGCTGTCGAAGTTCACGTCCCACACGAGTTCGGCAATCGTCGTTTTCGACAGCACCTCGCCGCTGCGCCGCGCGAGCACGCCGAGCAGCTGGAATTCCTGCGCGGTCAGGTCGAGGCGTGTGCCGTCGCGGGTCGCGCGCCGGCCGATCAGGTCGACGCGCAGGTCGCCGATCGAGATCAGCGTCGATTCCTGCACGCGCGCGCGGCGCGTCAGCGCGCGCAGCCGCTCGATCAGCTCGAGGAACGAGAAGGGCTTGGTCAGGTAGTCGTCGGCGCCGCCGCGCAAGCCCCGCACGCGATCGTCGACGCGGTCGCGCGCGGTCAGCATGATCACGGGCGTCTGCTTCTGCGCGCGCAACGCGCGCAGCACGCCGAAGCCGTCGAGCTTCGGCAGCATCACGTCGAGCACGACCACGTCGTAGTCGAATTCGACGGCCTTCCACGCGCCGTCTTCGCCGTCGAGCGCGGTGTCGACGACCCAGCCTTCCTCGCTCAGGCCGCTCTTCAGGTATTCGACGACTTTCGGTTCGTCTTCGACGATCAGGACTTTCATGGGTGGGTCCGCGTAACCGGGTTAGGGAGTGACGCTCGTGGCGGGTTGCGGGCCGGCCGCCGCGACGTCGGTCGGCGTGGCGCCGTCCCAGCCGCCGCCGAGCGCCTTCGCAAGAAACACCACGAGCGCCGCGCGCTGGCCCTGGATCTGCACGGCCTGGCGCTCGCTCGTCAGCAACTGCTGCTGGGCCGTCAGCACGTCGATGAACGGCGTCAGGCCGCCCGCATAGCGGTCCTGCGCGAGCGACACGAGCTTGCGCGCGTCGTCGACGGCCGCCGACGCCTGCTGCGCGGCCTCGGCCAGCACCGACAGGCCCGTCACCGCATTCTGCACCTCCTGGAACGCGGTGAGCACGGTCTGCCGGTAATTGGCCTGCGCGGCGACGTAGCCCGCCTGCGCGAAATCGACGCCGGCCTTCAGCTTGCCGCCTTCGAACAGCGGCTGGCTGACCGACGCGCCGATCGACCACAGCAGCGCCGGCACGGTGAACAGGCCGGAGAAGCGCGTCGCGTCCCAGCCGAGGTCCGGCGACAGCGCGATGCGCGGGAAATACGCGGCGCGCGCGACGCCGATCTGCGCGTTCGCCGCGGCCATCGCGCGCTCGGCCGATGCGACGTCGGGCCGGCGCTGCAGCAGGTCGCTCGGCATCCCGGTCGGCAGCGCGGGCGCGTTGATCGGCGCCACGCGCAGCGGCAGCGAGAACGCGGGGGCCGGCGTGCCGACCAGCGTCGCGATCGCCGTCTCGACCTGAGCGCGCTGCTGGATCAGCAACTGCGCCTGCGTGCGCGTCGCGTCGAGTTGCGCGCGCTGCTGCAGCAGGTCGAGGCCGGACACCGCGCCGAGGTCGTGGCGCGCGCTCACGTAGTCGAGCGCCTTTTGCTGCAGGTCGATCGAACGCCTGACGACGTCGATCTCGGTGTCGAGTTCGCGCAGCGCGAAGTAGCTCGATGCGAGATCGGCGCTCAGCACCAGGCGCGCGTTCGCGAAATCGTCGCGCGCCTGCTCGGAGCTGGCCTGCGCGGATTCGACGCTGCGCCGCACGCGGCCGAACAGGTCGAGTTCGTAGCTGACGCTCGCGGCGACCTGGATGTCGTTCTGCACGGTCGACATGCTCTTCGTCGCGTAGTTGGTCTGCGGCCGGTCGGCGGAGATCTTGAAGCGCTGGCCGCTCGCGTTCAGGCCGACGGCCGGATACTGCGCGGACGCGACCGATGCGAGCGTCGCCTTCGCCTGGTCGTAGCGCGCGGCGACGGCCTTCAGGTTCTGGTTGTCGCGCAGCGCGTCGGTTTCGAGCGCGTCGAGCTGCGCGTCGCCGAACGCGGTCCACCACGCCGGGTCGAGCGGCGCACGGGCCGGCGCGGCCGGGTGCCAGTAAGCGTCGGCCGGGTCGAGCCGCCACGCGGCGGGCGTCTCGACGGCGGGGCGCCGGTAGTCGGGGCCGACCGTACAGCCGGCGAGCGTCGCGACCGCGACGACGGCCACGACCGCTGCGGGGGGCAGGCAGGCGCGCAGCGCGCTCACGACTGCGCTCCCGCGGCCGCGGAGGCCGGCTTCACGACCGGCGGCGCCTGCACGATCACGGTGTCGCCGTTCGCGAGCGCATCGCTCGGGTTCGCGACGAGGCGGTCGTGCGGCGTCAGCGGGCCGTCGACTTCGAGCGTCTGCCCGATCGTGCGCGCGACCGTCACCGCCTTCAGGCGCACCTGGCCGTTCGCGTCGACGGTCGCGACCGTCGGCCCTTCGGCCCGGAACAGCAGCGTGTTGGCCGGAATCTGCAGGCGGCCGACCGGCGTCATCGGCAGGGTCGCCTGCACGTATGCGCCGGGCAGCAGCCGCCCGTCCGGGTTCGGCAGCGTGATCTCGATCTGCAGCGAGCGCGTCGCGACGTCGATCGCCTGGGACGTGCGCGTGATGGTGCCGTCGAAGGTCTGGCCGGGCAGTTCTGCCTGCGCGACGCTCACGCGCTGGCCGACCTTCACCTGCTGCGCATAAGCCTGCGGCACCTGCACGTACAGGCGCAGCCGGTCGGCCTGCACGACCGTGAACAGTGCGCGGCCCGCGTTGCCGGAATTGACGAGGTCGCCGACGTCGACGTTGCGCTGCGTGACGATCCCGTCGATCGGCGCGACGATGCGCTGGAAGCCTTTCAGCTCGGTGAGCCGGCGCATGTTCGCATCGGCCGCCGCGAGGTTCGCGGTGCCCTGGTTGAACGCGCCTTGCCGGTCGTCGAGTTCCTGCTGCGACACCGCATCGCGCTGGCGCAGCTGCTGCGCGCGGTCGAACGACGTCTTCGCGAGCGCGAGCGCGGCCTGCGCCTGCTGGCGCTGCGCGGTGGCCTGCGCGAGTTCCTGGTTCAGCTCGGGCGTGTCGAGTTCGGCGAGCAGCTGCCCCTGCTTCACGTGCGCGCCGATGTCGGCCTGCCAGCGCAGCACGTAGCCGCTCGCACGCGCGTAGATCGGCGCTTCGACGAAGCCGCGCAGCGTGCCGGGCAGCGCCAGCTTGCCGCCGGTGGCCGCGTCGACCGGATGCACGACGCTCACGTACTGGCGCGTGTTCTGCTCGGCCACCGCGTCGAGGTGATTCCGGTTCAGCACGTTGACGACGATCGTGCGCGCGGCGCCCGCGGCCAGCAGCACGCCGATCACGATCAGGACGACCCGCCCGCGCCGCGACACCGACGTGCGCGTCGGCAGGTGCATGCCGTGTTCGTCCACCTGGATGCCGACGGAGCTGTGATGTTTCTCTTCCATGAATTGACCGGGTCGATAGGCTAGAAAGTCAGTGTCCGGCCGGGCGCGCGCGCCGGCGGGCCAGCCGCGCATGCACGCCGCCGAACACGAGCGGCACGAACAGCAGCGTCGAAACGGTGGCGAACAGCAGGCCGCCGATCACCGCGCGGCCGAGCGGCGCGTTCTGCTCGGCGCCTTCGCCGAGACCGAGCGCCATCGGCACCATCCCGATGATCATCGCGAGCGCCGTCATCAGCACCGGGCGGATCCGCGTCGCGCCGGCCTCCAGTGCGGCCGTGAGCGGCGGCGCGCCGGTCGCGAGGCGCTGGCGCGCGAACGACACGACCAGGATGCTGTTGGCGGTCGCGACGCCCACCGTCATGATCGCGCCCGTCAGCGCGGGCACGCTCAGGTGCGTGCCGGTGATGAACAGCATCCACGCGATGCCGGCGAGCGCGGCCGGCATCGCGCTGATGATGATCAGCGGATCGAGCCACGACTGGAAATTCACGACGATCAGCAGGTAGACGAGCACGATCGCCATCGCGACGCCCGCGCCGAGGCCGAGGTACGACGTGCGCATCGTCTCGACCTGGCCGCGCACCGACAGGTCGGTGCCGCGCGGCAGCGTCGCGCGCGCGTCGGACACGATGCGGTCGATCGCGCCCGCGACCGAGCCGAGGTCGCGGCCCTCGACGCTCACGTACAGGTCGATCGCCGGGCGGATGTTGTAGTGCGTGATCACCGCCGGGTTCGCGACGGGATGGATCTGCACGAGGTTGCCGAGCAATTGCAGCGGCATGCCGGTGCGCCCGCTCGCGGAAATCGGCGTGCCGAGCAGGTCGTCGATCGACGCGATGCTGTATTGCGGGGTCTGGATCTGCAGCGGGTACTGGACGCCCGAGCGCGGATTGATCCAGAACGACGGGGTCGTCTGGGAACTGCCGGACAGCGAGATCAGCATGTTCTGCGCGACGTTCTGCGCGGAGAGGCTGAGCTGCTGCATGCGCGTACGGTCCATGTCGGCCACCAGGGTCGGTTCGTCGTTGCGCTGCAGTACGTGCACGTCGACGGTGCCGGGGATTTGCCTGATCTTCTTCATCAGGCTGCTCGCGATAGCCATGTTACTCGCGAGATCGTTGCCGAGCACCTGCACGTCGATCGCGGCGGGCTGACCGAAGTTGAGGATCTGCGTGATGATGTCCGACGGCTGGAAGAAGAACTCGACGCCCGGGAAGCGCTGCGGCAGCAGCGTGCGCAGCGTCTGCACGTAGTGCGCGGTCGCGCGGTGGCCAGGCTTCAGCGCGATCATCAGTTCGCCGTCGAGCGTGCCGATCGTGCCGGCATTGCTGTACGACAGGTTGATGCCGCTCACCGGCAGCCCGAGGTTGTCGACGATCGCGCCGAGCTCGTCCGCCGGCACGGTTTCGCGGATCACGCGCTCGACCTGGTCGGCAAGGCGCGCGGTCTCCTCGATCCGGTAGCCGGTCGGCGCGCGCATGTGCAGCCGCAGGTTGCCGGAATCGGCGTTCGGGAAGAAGTCGCGGCCGAGCACGAACACGAGGCCGGTCGACAGCACGCAGAAGCCGAGGAAGCACGTCGCGTAGAAGCGGCGGCGCACCAGCAGCATGCTGAGCAGCACGATGTACCACGCGCGTAGCCGCTCGAACGCGGCGTTGAACGCGTGATGGAGGCGCGCGAACCGCGACGTCGCATGATCGGGGCCGCTCGTGGCCTGCTGCGGGCGGAACAGCAGCATCGCCAGCGTCGGCACGAGCGTGCGCGACAGCACGTAGGACGCGAGCATCGCGAACACCACGGCTTCGGCGAGCGGCACGAACAGGAAGCGCGCGACGCCCGTCAGGAAGAACATCGGCACGAACACGATGCAGATGCACAGCGTCGACACGAACGCGGGCACCGCGATCTCGCCCGCGCCTTCGAGGATCGCGTCGTGCAGATTCGTACCGAGATGCAGGTGCCGCTCGATGTTCTCGATCGTGACGGTCGCGTCGTCGACCAGGATCCCGACCGCGAGTGCGAGGCCGCCGAGCGTCATGATGTTGATCGTCTCGCCGAGCGCGGAGAGTGCGATCAGCGACGTGAAGATCGACAGCGGAATCGAGATCGCGATGATCAGCGTGCTGCGCCAGTTGCCGAGGAACAGCAGGATCATCATCGCGGTCAGCACGGCGGCGATCAGCGCCTCGTGGATCACGCCCTGCACGGCGGCGTTGACGAACACCGACTGGTCGAACAGCGGCGTGATCGTGAGTCCTTCGGGCAGCGTCGGGATCACCTTCGGCAGCAGTGCCTTCAGGTCCGACACGACCTTCAGCGTCGACGCGTCGCCGGTCTTCAGGATCGACATCAGCACGCCGCGCTGGCCGTTCTGGCGCACGACGTTCGTTTGCGGCGCGAAGCCGTCGCGCACCGACGCGACCTCGCGCAGGTAGGTCGTCGCGCCGTTGACGGTCTGGACCGGCAGGCCGTTGATGTCCGCGACCGTGTCGGCCGACGCGTTCGTGTCGATCCGGTATTCGGTCTGGCCCATCTTCGCGGTGCCGGTCGGCAGCACGAGGTTCTGCGCGTTGACCGCGTTGACGATGTCGGCGGGCGTGAGGCCCTTCGCGAGCAGCGCCTGCGGATCGAGGTCGATCGCGACCACGCGCGTGCGGCCGCCGTACGGAAACGGGATCTGCGCGCCCGGGATCGTGATCAGTTGCGGCCGCAGGAAGTTGAGCGCGATGTCGGCGAGCGACTGTTCGCTGAGCGTCTTGCTCGACAGCCCGAGCTGGATCACCGGGATGCTCGACGCCGAATAGGTGATCACGAGCGGCGGCGTCGCGCCCTGCGGCATCTGCCGCACGATCGCCTGCGCGGACGAGACCGTCTGCGCGATCGCGGTCTGCACGTTCGCGCCGGGTTGCAGGAACACCTTCACGACCGCGATGCCCGGCAGCGACGTCGACTCGATGTGCTGGATGTTGTTGACGGTCGTCGTGAGGATCCGTTCATGGACGGCCGTGATGCGGTTGGTCATCTCCTTCGCGGAGAAGCCGGTGTAATTCCAGATCACGCTGATGACGGGAATGTTGACCGCCGGCAGGACGTCGACAGGCGTGCGCATCAGCGCGAGCGGGGTGGCCAGCACGATCATGATGGCCATCACGATGAACGTGTAGGGGCGCCTGAGCGCGAGATTGACGATCCACATGGAGGCGGCGGGACAGGCGGTGATCAGGCGGCGGTGAGGGGAACCCGAATGATAGGCGTCGGGGCTGAACGAGTCACTGACACGAAACTGGCGGATTTGTCAGGTTCGGCGCGCGGCGACCGAGGCGACTTCAGGCCGATTGATCGGATGAAAACGCGCGCGGACGCCGATGCCCGAAAAAGGCCGCCGCACCGCACGCGCATGCCGCAGCAGCGACGCTTCCGTTCATCGGGCGTCGCTCAGATCTGTTCCATCCCGACCTGCGCGAGCGCGGCCAGGTCGACGACTTCGATCTGGTTGTACGCGAGCCGCAGCACGCCGAGTTTCTCGAGTTGCTGCAACGCCTGGTTGATCCGCTGCCGCGACACGCCGACGAGCATTCCCAGTTCCTCCTGCGAGATCGCGAGCGACGGGCCGGTGTCCGGGTACAGCGCGGGGTTGAACAGCTGCGCGAGCGCCTGTGCGACGCGCGCGTCGACATCGAGCAGCCGGCTGTTCTGGATCGACGCGATGAACTCGCCCATCCGGTTGTTCAACTGGTGGATCACGAAGCGCGTGAACGGCAGGCTCGTGTCGAGCAGCGCATGGAACGTGTCGACCGGGACGAACAGCACGATCGAGCGCTGGACGGCGACGACTTCGTACTTGCGCAGCTCGCGCTTGATCACGCTGCCTTCGCCGAACCAGCCGCCCGACGGCACGCCGGAAAACGTGCAGCCGCGCCCCGACGCGTTGAAGATCGCGAGCTTCAGCAACCCGCGATGCACGCCGATCCAGTATTCGGACGGTGCGAGCCGCTGCGCGATCACGTCGCCGGCCTCGTGCTGCTCGGCGCGCGACTGCGCGAGCACGAGCGCCTGGTGTTCCGGCGCCAGCGCGCGGAACCACGCGCACTGGCCGAACAGCACGGACAGGGCGGGCAACGGGCCCGGTTCGAGCGGCGTGTCGGCCGGCGGGCTGGCCGGCGGGCTGACAGCGGCGGCGGCCGCGTCGGGCGGCGCAACGAGGTGGTCGTGCATGGATGCGGGTTTGCGAGGATAGGGATAACGCGCAGCGCTCATGAGGCACTCTGTCGTTTCGATGACAGACGGCTCACAATAGCGCCCGTTAGGCTGTCGGCAATTGAACCACATCAAGACCGGTCGGGGTGCATGCACACTTGCCGGATACGAGGCCGACGCACGCGCCGGTCGACAGAAAACGGGAGACAGGATCATGACGCAGATGTTCGAGGCCGGACTCGGCCGCCGCGATGCCAACTACGTGCCGCTCACGCCGATCGACTTTCTGGTCCGTGCGGCCGAAGTCTACGGCGCGCGCCTCGCGATCGTGCACGGCGACGTGCGGCGCACGTGGGGCGAGACCTACACGCGGGCGAAGCAGCTCGCGAGCGCGCTCGCGCGGGCCGGCGTCGCGCGCGGCGAGACGGTGGCCGCGCTGCTGCCGAACATCCCGGCGATGGTCGAGGCGCACTTCGGCGTGCCGATGGCCGGCGCCGTGCTCAACACGATCAACACGCGGCTCGACATTTCATCGGTGCTGTTCATGCTGCGTCACGGCGAGGCGAAGGTGCTGATCGTCGACACCGAATACGCGGAGCTCGCGCATCGCGCGGCGCTCGAAGTGCCGGGCCTGAAGATCGTCAGCGTTGCCGATGCGATGCCGGCCGACCCCGCGCGCTTCGCGGGCGCGACCGACTACGAGGCGTTCGTCGCGGGCGGCGACCCCGACTACGCATGGACGCCGCCCGCCGACGAGTGGGAGGCGATCGCGCTGAACTACACGTCCGGCACGACGGGCGACCCGAAGGGCGTCGTGTATCACCATCGCGGCGCGTATCTCGCGGCGATCAGCAACATCCTCGAATGGGACATGCCGAAGCACGCGGTGTATCTGTGGACGCTGCCGATGTTCCACTGCAACGGCTGGTGCTTCCCGTGGGCCGTCGCGGCGCGCGCGGGCGTGAACGTGTGCCTGCGCAAGTTCGACGCGAAGACGGTGTTCGACCTGATCCGCCGCGAGCGCATCACGCATTACTGCGGCGCGCCGATCGTACAGAGCGCGATCGCGAATGCGCCGGCCGAGTTGCGCGCCGGCATCGATCACACGGTGCACGCGATGGTCGCCGGTGCCGCGCCCGCGCCGGCCGTGATCGCGAAGATGAAGGAGATCGGCTTCGACCTGCTGCACGTGTACGGATTGACCGAGGTCTATGGCCCGGCGACCGTCTGCGCGAAGCAGGCGCACTGGGACGAGCTGCCCGACGACGAGCGCGCGCGGCTCAATGCGCGGCAGGGCGTGCGCTATCACCTGGAAGCGGGCGCGACGGTGCTCGATCCGGACACGATGACGCCGGTGCCGGCCGACGGCGAGACGCTCGGCGAGATCATGTTCCGCGGCAACATCTGCATGAAGGGCTACCTGAAGAACCCGCACGCGACGGAGGAAGCGTTCCACGGCGGCTGGTTCCATACGGGCGATCTCGGCGTGCTGACGCCGGACGGCTACATCCGCATCAAGGATCGCCGCAAGGACATCATCATTTCGGGCGGCGAGAACATCTCGAGCATCGAGGTCGAGGATGCGCTGTACCGGCATCCGGCCGTCGCGGTCGCGGCGGTGGTCGCAATGCCCGACCCGAAGTGGGGCGAGGTGCCGTGCGCGTTCGTCGAGCTGCGCGAAGGCGCGAGCGCGACCGAGGCGGAGATCGTCGCCCACTGCCGGCAGTTGCTCGCGGGTTTCAAGGTGCCGAAGGTCGTGCGCTTCGGCGAGCTGCCGAAGACGTCGACCGGCAAGATCCAGAAATTCCAGCTGCGCAACGCGGTCGGATCGGACAAGGCGATCGACCTGGCGGGAGACAAGAAGTAACGTCGACGGGGCGTCGTGCGGGCGGACGCCTTGATACGTGAATGCGTCAAGGCGTCAAGGCGTCAAGGCGTCAAGGCGTCAAGGCGTCAAGGCGTCAAGGCGTCAAGGCGTCAAGGCGTCAAGGCACGACGAGCCACGCGATCGCCAGATACCGCCCGACCTTCGCGATCGTCACGATCGCGACGAAGGTCGGCAGCGGCTCGCGCAGCACGCCGGCGATCATCGTCAGCGGGTCGCCGATCACCGGCGCCCAGCTCAGCAGCAGCGACCAGCGGCCATAGCGCCGATACCAGCCCTCGGCGCGCGCGAGCGCGGCCGGTTTCACCGGAAACCAGCGGCGGTCGCGGAAGTGCTCGATGCCGCGGCCGAGTGTCCAGTTGATCGCCGCGCCCGCGACGTTGCCGACGCTCGCCACCAGCACCAGCGCCCACACCGGTTCGCGCCCGGCGAGCAGCAGGCCCGCAAGCACGGCTTCGGACTGGAGCGGCAACAGGGTCGCGGCGACCATCGACACGGCGAACAGGCCGCCGTAAGTGAGCAGTTCGGACATCGCGCGATTGTACTGGTCGTACCGGCCGCGCGTCGGCCGGCGTGGGGTGGCGCGCGCCGCAGCGCGCGACGTCACGCGCTCAGGCGGCCGCTCAGTTCCATCCGACCATGATCGCGCCCATCCCGACCAGCAGCCCGCCCGTCACGCGATTCATCGCGCGCATCCGCGCCGGCCGCTGCAGCGCACGGCTCAGCCGGTGCGAGAACAGCGCCATCGACGCGACGCCGCCGGCGAACAGCAGCGCGAAGCTCGCCGCGAGCAGCAGGAATTGCGCGTTCAGGCTCCAGTCGGGATCCGGGACGATGAACTGCGGAAAGAACGACGGAAAGAACAGCAGCGTCTTCGGGTTCAGGCCGGAGGTGGCGACGCCGCGCCAGAACAGCGCGCGTCCGGTGGCGGTGTCGTCGGGTGCCGTGTTGCCGGCGTCCGTCGACGCGGCGGGCGCGGTGACCGGCGCCCGGCCGAGCCATTGCTTGCAGCCGAGCCATACGAGGTAGGCGGCGCCGGCCCAGCGCAGCACGGTCAGCGCGTGCTCGTCGAGGTGAACCAGCGAATTCAGGCACAGCGCTGTAAGCGCGAGCTGCAGCAGCACGGCGAGCGTGCCGCCCCAGACGCACGGCAGCGCGCGGCGCCAGCCGGCGCGCAATGCCTGGTTCATCGTGAGGAGGTTGACGGGGCCGGGGGCGTAGATGAGGACGGCGGACGCAGCGAGGAACGACAGATAAAGCCTGAACGACATGACGGGAGTGCGGAAACGGAGGATCAGGCGCCGGCCCGTGCGACCGGGTAGGCGCGCGGGGGGCGGGACGTTGCATGCCTGCGTGTCCTGCGCCGCAACTCGTGATTGCGGCCAGGCGTCCCGGTGCGAAGGGGTTGTCGCAGGGAGCGTGCCGGACACCAGGCATGGAGAAAATGTATCAAGCCGGCCGGTTAAAAGGCTTCCTGTTTTCCAGTAAAACGCACCCGAAACCGGAAGCCTGTTCGGATAGAATGCGGATTTTCTGTAGAAGATTCTTCCTGTCATGGCTATCCGCGAACGCACGCCGAAAACCCTCGACAACCAGGACCGCAAGATCCTCGGTGCACTGCAAAAAAATGCGCGCCTGTCGAACGCCGAACTGGCCGAACAGATCGGCATGTCGACCACCGCCTGCTGGAACCGCACGCGGCAGCTCGAACTCGACGGTTACATCGACGGCTACGTCGCGCTGGTCAACCAGCGCATGCTCGGCTACGCGGACATCGTGATCCTCGAAGTCACCCTCGATCGCCACGAGGACGATGCGCTCGCGCGTTTCGGCGCCGAACTCGCGGCACTGCCCGAAGTGCTCGAGGCCTACCTCGTATCGGGCGAATACGACTACTGGATCAAGGTCGCGGTGGACGGCACGGCCGGCTACGAACGCTTCCTGCGCGAGAAGCTGTACAGGATTTCGAGCATTCGCCACAGCCGCTCGATGTTCGCGCTGCGGTGCATGAAAGACGTGCCGTCGATTCAGGTGTGAAGACGGGGGCGACGCGCCGCGCGGCGTCGTGACGACGCGGTTCGCGGCGGTGCTGGAGAAGGGTGGGAAGCGGGCTGTCGCGCCCGTTGCGCGCGGCCCGGAGCCGGATACCGGCAGGCCGTGCCCGCGCGGCGGGAAAACGGATGAATCTTCCGTGACGGCCAGGCCCGGCGCGTGGCGCGCAGCGGGCATGCATCGGCTACGCAGCGGCCGGACATTCCGGGAAGCTGCGATCAACACCGTGCCGACAAGTTCGTCGGGACCGGCATCCGCGTATCGACATCGCTGCGACCGTGCTCACAGCGCGTGAGCACCATGCCATCGAGGGTATGCGCCCTTTTTTTGCGACTTCCGTCCGGCGCCTCGTGCCGGACGCGGCGGCCTTTCGGCGCGCGTCCCCGCAAGGCGCATCAGACGGATGGAGATAGCGCGTGGCCGGCTGGCGGCCGGGCGCCGCGCTCAGCGCGGCAGGCGTGCGTGCGCTTCAGCGATGACTGCGCAGTTCTCGAGGTGCAGTGCCCATGCTTCTGCAAGCAGCTCGCCGACACGTGCGAGCCAGCCAGCGGATTGGGTGGAACGATCGGAGACATTAGACGTTTGCATGACGAAGCCCCATGTAGGTGGCGAGTTAGGGATAACCCTAATCATAAAGAAACGTCACCGTCTTGTGAAATGCGATTTCGTTATATGAGAATTACTGACAATTTATGTTGCTGCCGCGCAACATGAGCTGCGCCACCTTCTGCGTGGCGGGCAGGCGTGACGAGACCGCGGCGAGCGCGGCCTCGCATTGACGGGCGAAAACGGAAAGCGGGGCGACGAGAACGGGCGCGGCAGCGGGGCGGCGATTACCCGCCGATCCACCCGAAGCGCCACGACAGGCGGCGCGCCGCGGCGAGCAGCGTATGCGCGAGTTCGCTGTGCGGCCCGCGCGGGAAGCCGCGCGACGAGCCGATGATCGCAATCACGAGCCGGATGCTGCCGGTGTGATCGAACACGGGCGCGGCGATCGTCCCGATGCCCGGCACCGGCGCATCGAATGCGAAATCGAGTTCGTCCGCGCGGATCGTCGCGAGCCGCGCGCGGAACGCGTCGTCGACCTGCGTCGCGCGGCCTGCGAGGCGCACCGGCTCGTCGGCCAGCAGGCCGGCCAGCACGTCGTCGGACATGCCGGCCGCGAAAATCCGCCCGATCGCCGTATTCACGAGCGACATCACCGTGCCGACCTGAAGGCTCACGTGCTGCGGCCGCGCCGATTCCTCGAGACGGATCACGGTCGGCCCGAGCGGCCCGAGCGTCGCCGCGGCCACGCTCAGGTCGGTCGCGGCCGCCAGCGCGACGATTTCGGCTTCCGCATCGCGCGTCGGCGACACGCGCTGCATCGCGATCAGGCCGAGCGCCTGCGCGAGCGGCCCGCCGCCGAAGCAGCCCGCGTCGTCGCGGCTCAGCAGGCCGATCTTCTGCAGGCTCACGAGGTGCGGAAACGCCTTCGCGGCCGGCATGCCGGCGGCTGCCGCGAGATCGCGCAACGGCAGCGCACGGCCCGCCGAGACGAGCGCGAGCAGCAACTCGCCCGTGCTGTCGAGCGCGTTGATGCCGCGCTGCGCCTTCGTGTCGTCGGCGAGCGCGGGCGGCATGCGCTGCGTGGCCGGCGGCATGCCCGGCGCGACCGGCGGTGCGTCGCGTCCCGCGTCGAGCGCCGCGGTGGCTTGCCGCGCCGCATCGCGCAGCGCCGTCGCGATCGGGCCGTCCCAGCCGACATCGATGGAGCCGCTCGAACCGATCACCGTCAACGCGAGTTGCAGGCGGCCGTCCGCGTCCAGCACTGGCACGCACATCGCGCTGACGCCGGGGCTCGGCCGATCCACGCCGCGCTCGATCCCGCGCGCACGGATCGCGTCGAGTTCGGCCTGCCACGCGCGGGCGTCGGACGGGGGCTGGTCGCCTTCCGCGCCGGCGAGCGTGGCGCCGGCGCCGGCCTGGCTGGCCGCCATCGCGTCGAGCTGGGCGGGGTCGCCGAACGCGCGGAACACCCGGCCGGTCGCCGTCGTGTCGAGCGACATGACGGATCCGACGTGCAGGTTCACGTGCAGCGGATAGCCGCCGTGCTCGATGCGCACGATCGTGGGCCCGAGCGCGCCCGGCACCGACAGCGCGACGCTCAGGCCGACCGCTTCCGCGAGCCGCGCCGCGTGCGGCAGCGCCGCGCGATAGGCCGGCTGGCGCTCGATCGACATCAGCCCGAGCCGCAGCGACAGCGGCCCCGGCTCGTAGTTGCCGGTGAGCGCGTCGCGCTTCACGAGCGCGAGCCGCGTCAGGCTGACGAGATAGGTGTGCGCCTGCGCGGTCGACAGGTCGGCCGCGGCCGCCAGCTCCGACAGCCCGAGCGGCTTGCGCCGGCGCGCGAGCGCGTCGAGCAGCCGGCCGCCGACCTCGACGCTCTGGATCCCGCGCTGCGCCTTGGGTGGCGCGTCGTCTGCGCTGACTTCGTGGTTCTGCACGCGATGATTCTTCCATTGACGAAACCCCGCATGGTATCCGACGCCATTTGACGCGCCAGCCCGCAGGTTTACCCGTATTAAACAATAGCAAGCGACTTTGTCATTGACAAATAATCGGCGCGGGAAGATGATCCGCTCATTCCCCTCAACACATGGCTCGCAGCCACGGAACGCAACATGGCCAAAGCATTCGCCTCCCAAGCCGATCTGGAAGAGAAGAAAGTCACCTGGACGCAGCTGTCCGAGAACGCGTACGCCTATACCGCCGAAGGCGACCCGAACTCGGGCGTGATCATCGGCGACGACAGCGTGCTGATCGTCGACACGACCGCGACGCCCGCGATGGCGCAGGACCTGATCGCGAAGATCCGCAGCGTGACCGACAAGCCGATCAAGCACGTCGTGCTGTCGCATTACCACGCGGTGCGCGTGCTCGGCGCGTCCGCGTATTTCGACGAAGGCGCGCAGCACGTGATCGCGAGCCGCGGCACCTACGAAATGATCGTCGAGCGCGGCGAGGCCGACATGAAGTCGGAGATCGAGCGCTTCCCGCGGCTGTTCGCGGGCGTCGAGACGGTGCCGGGCCTGACCTGGCCGACGCTCGTGTTCGAGCGCGAGATCACGCTGTTCCTCGGCAAGCTCGAGGTGAAGATCATGCACGTCGGCTCGGGCCACACGAAGGGCGACACGATCGTCTGGCTGCCGTCGCAGAAGGTGCTGTTCTCGGGCGACCTGGTCGAGTACGACGCGGCCTGCTATTGCGGCGACGCCCAGCTCGAACAGTGGCCGGCCACGCTCGAGGCGCTGCGCGCGCTCGGCGCGGAAAAGCTCGTGCCGGGCCGCGGCCCCGCGCTGCTGAATCCGGCCGAAGTGAACAAGGGCCTCGACTACACGAAGGACTTCGTGACGACGCTGCTCGCGCAGGGCCGCAAGGCCGTCGAGCGCAAGCTCGACCTGAAGGCGTCGATGGCGCTCACGCGCGAAGCGATGGATCCGAAGTTCGGCCACGTGTTCATCTACGAGCACTGTCTGCCGTTCGACGTGTCGCGCGCGTACGACGAGGCGAGCGGCATCACGCATCCGCGCATCTGGACCGCGCAGCGCGACAAGGAAATGTGGGACGCGCTGCAGGACTGAGCGGGTCACCGCGGCGGGGCGTCCGGGCGGGCGCCGCGCCGCGTTCCTGACGGCGCCTGAGCGGCGGCCGCATCGCGCGGCGGTTCAGGGAGCCGACTTCCGTTCTCACAAGAAAGCCGGGCGCATGTACGCTCGCGGAGACTGCTGCGCGCCCGAATCGCGCGGCCCGTTTGGAGAGAGACATGCCCCAATCGCTTCCCGCCGAAGCGACGATCGCGCACGCGAGTGCCGCGGCGTCGGCTTCCGCCTGTGAATCCGCGCCGGCGTCCGCTGCCGGCGACGCGCTGCTGTTCCGCAAGATCGCGTGGCGGATCGTGCCGTTCCTGTTCCTCTGCTACGTCGTGTCGTTCCTCGACCGCATCAACATCGGCTTCGCGCAGTTGCAGATGAAGCACGACCTCGGCTTCAGCGATGCGATGTACGGCCTCGGCGCCGCGGTGTTCTACGTCGGCTACGTGTTCTGCGAGGTGCCGAGCAACCTGCTGCTCGCGCGCTTCGGCGCGCGCCGCACGTTCACGCGGATCATGCTGCTGTGGGGCATCGCGTCGACCGCGATGATGTTCGTGTCGCAGCCGTCGCATTTCTACGTGCTGCGCTTCCTGCTCGGCGTGTTCGAGGCCGGCTTCTTTCCCGGCATCGTGCTGTACCTGACCTACTGGTTCCCGGCGAACCGCCGCGCGGCGGCGATCTCGGTGTTCTTCGCGGGTGTCGCGGTGGCGGGGGTGCTCGGCGGCCTGATGTCGGGCTGGATCATGCGCGACATGAGCGGCGTGCTCGGGCTGCACGGCTGGCAATGGATGTTCGCGATCGAAGGCGCGCCGGCGATCGTGCTCGCATGCTTCGCGTTCACGTACCTGGTCGACCGGCCGCAGGACGCAGCGTGGCTCACGTCCGACGAAAAGGCGCGCGTCGCCGCGCTGTGCAGCGATGGCGGTGCGCATGGTGCGCACAGTGCGCACGACAAACGCAGCCTGGTCGCCGCGCTCGCGAACCCGCGCGTCTACCTGTTCGCGTTCATCTACTTCTCGCTGACCTGCGCATCGCTGACGCTCAACTTCTGGATGCCGCTGATGATCCGCGATTTCGGCGTGACCGACGTCGTGTCGGTGAGCCTCTACACGGTCGTGCCGAACGCGGTCGGCGCGGTCGGGCTGATCCTGATCGCCCGCCATTCCGACCGCACCGGCGAGCGCCGCAAGCACTTCGCGTGCTGCACGATCGGCGGCGGCCTGGCACTCGCGGCGCTGACGCTGCACCTGCACAGCTTCGCGGCGATGCTCGCGTGCCTGTCGATCGCGGCGACGCTGATCTTCGCCGCGCTGCCGATCTTCTGGGCCGTGCCGACCCGCTACCTGTCCGGCAACGCGGCCGCGGCCGGGATCGCGCTGATCAGCAGCATCGGGATCACGAGCGGCATCGTCAGCCCGTGGGTGATCGGGCTGATCCGCACGCGCACCGGCAGCATGGATCTCGCCGTGTACCTGCTGGCCGCGCTGCTCGCGCTGAGCGGCGCCGCGCTGATGCTCGGCGTGAAGGGCGAACCCGCACGCCGCGCCTGAATCGCGGCCGGTCGCTGCCGGCGAGCGGCGGCGACCGGCGCTGCATTTCCTGTCCGCACCGTATCCGCATCCATCGAGGAGACGATCGATGTCAGCCCCCCTTCAAGCGGACGCCGGGCCGGCGGTTGCGTCCGGTTCCCGTGCGCCGGCGTCGGACCACGACGCGCTGTACCGCCGTATCGGCGCGCGGATCGTGCCGTTCCTGTTCATCTGCTACATCGTGTCGATCCTCGACCGCAGCAACATCGGCTTCGCGCAGCTGCAGATGCGGCAGGATCTCGGCCTGACCGATGCGATGTACAGCCTCGGCGCGGTGCTGTTCTTCGTCGGCTACGTGCTGTTCGAGGTGCCGAGCAACGCGCTGCTGCGCCGCTTCGGCGCGCGCCGCACGTTCGCGCGGATCATGGTCCTGTGGGGCGCGGTGTCGGTTGCGATGATCACGGTCGACAGCGCGAAGCACTTCTACGTGCTGCGCTTCCTGCTCGGGCTGTTCGAGGCCGGCTTCTTCCCGGGCGTCGTGTTCTACCTGACCTACTGGTATCCGGCGCGCCGGCGCGCGTCGGTGCTGTCGATCTTCTATGCGGGCGTCGCGGTGGCCGGGATGGTCGGCGGGCTGCTGTCGGGCTGGCTGATGCGCGCGATGTCGGGCGTGCTCGGGCTGCACGGCTGGCAGTGGATGTTCGCGATCGAGGGCGCGCCCGCGATCCTGCTCGGCGTGATCGCGTGGTTCTGGCTGTGCGACCGCCCCGAACAGGCGCGCTGGCTGTCCGACGACGACCGCCAGCGGCTCGCGGCCGACCTGGCCGCCGACCGGGCGGAGGCGCCCGCGCATGCGGCGTCGTCGCTGCGGCAGGTGCTCGCCGCGCCGCGCACCTGGCTGTTCGCATTCATCTATTTTTCGCTGACGACGGCGCTGTTGATGCTGCTGTTCTGGATGCCGCTGATGATTCGCGAATTCGGCATTCACGACGTCGTGCACATCAGCCTGCTGTCGATCGTGCCGAACGCGATCGGCGCGGCCGGCCTGATCGCGATCGCACGGCGCTCCGACCGCAAGCGCGAGCGTCGCCGGCACTTCGCCGCGTGCGCATTCGGCGGCGCGGTGGCGCTCGCGTTGCTGACGCTGCACTTGCCGAGCATCGTCGCGATGATGGCGCTGCTGTCGATCGCGGCGATGCTGATCTTCGCCGCGCACCCGGTGTTCTGGGCCGTGCCGTCCGCGTATTTCTCGGGCGCCGGCGCGGCGGGCGGGATCGCGCTGATCAGCAGCATCGGCGTATCGAGCGGGATGATCACGCCGTGGATCGTCGGGGTGATCCGCACCCGTACCGGCAGCATGGATGCGGCGATGCTGATGATCGCGGGATTGCTGGCCGCGTGCGCGGTCGCGATGCTGCTCGGTGTGCGCGCGACCTCGCGCGACGCGGCGCCCGTGTCGCGTTGATCGCGTGATGTGTCGGCGCGGCGCGCGTACGACGGGGTGGGCGGCCAGGACGGGCGCAAGCCCGTCGTCGGCGGGAACGCGCGCTAGGCCCGATACACCTCGATCCGGTTGCGGCCGCGCTCCTTCGCGACATACAGCGCCTTGTCGGCCCGCGACAGCGCCTGGTACGCGCCGAAGTCGGACGTCCGCATCGCGTCGATGCCGATGCTGACGGTCAGCACGAGCGGCTGATCCTCGTGCACGAGCCGCGAATCGGCCACGCGCTGCTGCACGCGCAGTGCGAGCGCGCACGCCGCGTCGATCCCGGTGTGCGGCAGCACGATCGCGAATTCCTCGCCGCCGATGCGCCCGACGATGCCGTCCGTCCCGATCTCCGCGAGCAGCAGCCGCGCGAAATGCCGGAGCGCGCGATCGCCGAGCGGATGGCCCCAGCGGTCGTTCAGCGCCTTGAAGTGATCGAGGTCGAGCATCAGCACCGCGGCGTCCTGGCCGGTCGCGCGCACGCCGCGCAACGCGGCTTCGCTATGCCGCATGAACGCGTGGCGGTTGGACAGCTGGGTCAGGTGATCGGTCGTCGCCATCCGGTGCAGTTCGGTCTCGATGTGCTTGCGCTCGGTCGCATCCGTGATGAAGCCATGCCAGACCGTGCCGCCGTCCGGCGTGCGTTGCGGGCGCGCGTCGCCTTCGCGCCAGCGCATTCCCTGGTCCGGCAGCAGCACGCGGTATTCGAGCCGCCACGGCGCCAGGCGCTCCGCCGACACTCGCAGCGACTGACGGTAGGCAACCAGGTCGGCAGGATGAATCCGGGTTTCGACCGCATCCGCGTCGCGGGCGATCTGCTCGGGCGTCAGTTCGTAGATGTCGCGTGCGCCCGCGCTCGCGTACGAAAAGAACCGGCGGCCGTCGGCGGTCTGCCGCAGCTGGAACACGAGGCCCGGCACCTGGTCGGTCAGGCTCGTCACGAGCGTGACGGAGTCGCTCAACCGGCCGGCGAGTTCGCGCAGCGCGGTGATGTCCGTGGTCGTGCCGACCATGCGCAGCGCGCGCCCGTGGTTGTCGCGGGCGATGACCTTGCCGCGGCTGCAGATCCATTTGTACGTGCCGTTCTTGCAGCGGATGCGGTGTTCGACCGCATAGCTGTCGGTCCGGCTTTCGAAGTGCGCGAGCATCGCGGCTTTCACGCCGGCGACGTCGTCCGGGTGCAGCCGTTCGTATGCATCCTCGATCCGGCTCGTCAGTTCATCGGGCGCATATCCGAGCAGCGCCTTCCAGGCTGCCGAGTAATGGATCTCGCCGGTTTCGACGTTGCGATCCCACACGCCGGTGCCGCTTTCGTTCAGCGCCAGCGTGGTCAGCGCGCTGTGTTCCTCGACGACGCCGAGCCGTTCGCGCAGCGCGGCTTGCGCGTTCGCGCGGCCGATCGCGCGTTCCGCCAGTGTCGCCAGGTCGTGCAGGAAAGCGCGCTGCGCGGCGTCGAGCGTCAGGCCGGTGCTGCCGGCGACGCATAGTGCGCCCAGCGCGCTGCCGTCGGGCGCGACCAGCTCGCAGGCCGCGACGACGTGCGGCGCGTCATTCGGGAGGTCGCCCCCGGCGGGCGTGATGAAGCGTCGGCCGGCCGCCGGAGCGGGCTCGGCACGCGACGGGAAACGCATGGCAGGAAGCGTGGCGGGCAGCGTGCCGTCGGACGCCGCCACGCGCTGCACGCCGGCTTCGGCGGACGCGATGAACGCACCCGCCGTGCCGAAATGCGCGCGGGCGAGACGGCACACGGTGTCGAGTTCGGGCAACGGCGCAAGCGCCGGTCGATCGTCGGCGGGAGCGCGACAGGAGCCGGGCGTGTCGCCGGTCCCGGTGGTGAACATACGGAACCGCATGGTCGAAATCCGCGACGGTCGATTGCGCCGATGATCGGACGAATGCCGGAGGGCGCTGCTTCGGAGGCTGAGATCGTAGAGCTTATCGTCGCGAGGAATGCGTGGCAAGCAAGGGCGAAACCGGGTGGGTGGGCGGCGAGTTCGGGTCGCAGAGAAGCAGCGTAGAGAAGCAGCGTAGAGAAGCAGCGTAGAGAAGCAGCGTAGAGAAGCAGCGCAGAGAAGCAGCGCAGAGAAGCAGCGCAGAGAAGCAGCGCAGAGAAGGGCCGCTTCAGGTCCTGAATGAATGCGCGGGCAAACCGGCAAGCGCCGGCTTCGCAGTCCGATCGTGCGGAAGCCGGCGCCTTTCGGCAGATCAATGCGTGCGCAGGATTGCGCTGCGCGACGTCACGCGACGGGAATCGGGTTGTCGACAACGAAGCGGTTGAACTCGTCGACGAACGCGTGCTCGTTCGGCCCGGCATTGTCGCGCAACGGCTTCGCCGCTTCGACGACGACTTCGGTGGTGGCGGTCTCGAGGAGCGCCAGCGTCTCGGCGACGAACGCATCGACCGGCATCGCGCGCGGATCGCCGCTCTTGTGCACGAGATCGGTGTCGACCCACGGTGGCGCGATTTCCAGCACGCGCACGCTCGTGTCGCGCAGCATGAAACGCTGCGACAGCGTGTACGAATGGATCGCGGCCTTCGTCGCCGAATACAGCGCGGCCGACGCGAGCGGCACGTACGCGAGCACCGAGCTGTTGTTGATGATCGTCGCGTCCGGCTGCCGCTTCAGGTGTTCGACGAACGCCGCGCTGACGCGCACGGGGCCGAGCAGGTTCGTCTCGACGAGGCGCACGGCCTGTTCGTCGTCGAGCGGCCCGGCCGCATCGTCGAACGGCATGATGCCCGCGTTGTTGATCACGACGTTCAGCGCCGGGTAGCGGTCGATCAACCGCGCCGCGACCGCGCGGATCTGCGCGGCATCGCCGACGTCGAGCTCGATCGTGTCGATGTTCGGATACTGCCGCGCGATCTCGTCGAGCAGCTTCGTGCGCCGGCCGGCGACGACGACCTTGTTGCCCAGCTCGTCGAGCGCGATCGCCAGCGCACGGCCGATCCCGGACGTGCCGCCGGTGATGAGGATGGTGTTGCCGTCGAGTTTCATGACGATGCGCCTCAGCGGGCGGCCGCATAGCGCGGCGCCGGCGAATCGGTCGACAGATGCGGCGCCATCGTGCGGCGCGCGGCCTCGAACGCATCCCATTCGTCGGCCGCGTGCAGCGACGGAATCGTCACGAGCTCGCGGCGGTCGAAGCCGACCAGCGCCGCGTCGACCAGGTCGGACGCCGACATCACGATCTCCTTCGGCAGGTGTTCGATCGGCAGGCCGCCGGTCTGCCAGAAGTCGGTGGCCGTCGCGCCGGGCAGCACGGCCTGCACCTGCACGCCGTGGTCCGCGAGTTCGTGATGCAGCGACTGGCTGAACGCGAGCACGAATGCCTTGCTGCCGCCATAGACGCCATTGAGCGTTTCCGGCGACAGCGCGACGATCGACGAGATGTTGATCACGGCACCGCGGCCGCGCGCGACGAAGCCGGGCACGGCTGCATAGGTCAGGCGCGTGAGCGCGGTCACGTTCAGGTCGAGCAGCCGCGTCATCGCGTCGACGTCGCTGTCGAGCAGCGGCGTGTGCGTGCCGACGCCCGCGTTGTTGACGAGCAGCGTGATGCTCGCGTCCTGCTTCAGCTTCGCTTCGACGGCGGCGAGCGCCGCGCGGTCGTTGAGGTCGGCGCCGACGATCTCGACGCTGCGCTGCGTTTCGTTCGTGATGCGCTCGGCGAGCGCGGCCAGCCGGTCGCGGTTGCGCGCGACGAGGATCAGGTCGTAGCCGCGGCGCGCGAGGCGGTCCGCATAGATCGCGCCGATGCCGGACGATGCGCCGGTGATGACGGCGGTACCGCGATGTGCTTCAGTCATGATGTCGCTCCGTGTCGAGGAAAGGGTGAGTGCGTGAAGGCATTCTGGCCTCGAATCGCCGCGACACAAATGACGTAGATGGGTATGATTCAGGACATCGGGTGCCGATCGTGCCGCCCGCCACCGGAGACACGCATGCACCGCATCGGCTTTCTGATCAGCGACGGCTTCCAGATCATGGCGCTCGCCACGCAGTCGGTGTTCGAGTACGCGAACCTGGCCGCGGGCGAACCGTTCTACGTGATGGACAACTATTCCGTCGAGGGTGGCGACGTGCGCTCGTCGCTCGGGTTGTCGGTCGCGACGCGCGCGCTCAGCGGCCGGGTCGACGTCGATACGTGGATCGTCGCGGGCGTCAACGATCCGCTCGCATCGCCGGCGCCGGCCGGCGTCGTCGCGTTCCTGCGGCGCGCGACCGCGCGCGCGCGGCGGGTCGCCGGCATCTGCACGGGCGCGTTCGTGCTCGCCGAGGCCGGGCTGCTCGCGCAGCGCCGCGCGACGACGCACTGGGCGTACGGCCGCGAGATGCAGAAGCACTTTCCGGACATTCGTGTCGAGGAGGACCGGATCTACATCGTCGACGGCCCGATCTGGACGTCGGCCGGGATGACGGCCGGCCTCGACCTGACGCTCGCGATGGTGGAGAAGGATCTCGGCGCGGACGCCGCGCGCTCGGTCGCGCGCAAGCTCGTGATGCACCAGCGCCGCTCGGGCGGGCAGTCGCAGCATTCCGAAATGCTGGAGCTCGCGCCGAAATCGGACCGGATCCAGAACGCGCTGAACTACGCGCGGCAGAACCTCGGCCGCGCGCTGACCGTCGAGGAGCTGGCTGACGCCGTCCACCTGAGTCCGCGCCAGTTCAGCCGCGTGTTCACGCTGGAAACCGGGCAGTCGCCGGCGAAGGCGATCGAGCGGCTGCGTCTCGAGGCCGCGCGGCTGATGATCGAGCAGAGCCGGCACTCGCTCGACGTGATCGCGAAGGAGAACGGTTTTCGCGACCGGCGCCACCTGCGCGACGCGTTCGTGCGCGGTTTCGGCGTGCCGCCGCAGGCGGTGCGGCGCGACGCGCGGGCAGACGAGCGCGAAACGGCCTGACGTTCGCGGGCGCGAGCCGCCAGCGCGTGTCCGGGAAATCGCGCAGAATCTCCCGCATTCCTCGCGAGGAGACACCATGCACGCCGCCCCGTTCAACATTGCGATTCCCGATCGCGCGCTCGATGACCTGCGTCGGCGCCTGCGCGACATGCGCGCACCGCTGCTGACGCCCGCCGACCCGTGGCAGCAGGGTGTGGATGGCGCGTGGCTGCGCGAACTGGTTGCGTACTGGGCCGAGCGCTTCGACTGGCGTGCGGCGGAGCGCGCGCTGAACAGGCTGCCGCAGTTCGTCGCGGACGCAGACGGGCAACGCGTGCATTTCATCCATCGGCGCGGGGCGGGGCCGAAGCCGTATCCGCTCGTCATCACGCACGGCTGGCCGGGCTCCGTATTCGAGTTCGACGCGCTGATCGATCGCCTGTGCGATCCGGCCGCGTTCGGCGGCGATCCGCACGACGCGTTCGACGTCGTCGCGCCGTCGCTTCCGGGCTTCGCGTTCTCGCCCGCGCCCGCGGCGCCCGGCATGTCGGCATTTCAGGTCGCCGACAGTTGGGCGGCGTTGATGTCCGGGCTCGGATATCGCCGCTTCGGCGCGCAAGGCGGCGATCTCGGCGCAGGCGTGTCGATTGCGCTCGGCGCGCGACATCCCGGCGTGGTGGACGGCATTCATCTGAACTACCTGCCCGGCAGCTACGAGCCTCCGGCCGACGCGGCTTCGCCGCTCACCGAGGACGAACGGGCCTTCGTGACGCAGCGCGGAGAGTGGGCCGCGCTGGAGGGCGGATACGCGCATGTGCACATGACGAAGCCGCAGACGCTGGCCGTCGCGCTCAACGACTCGCCGGCCGGGCTGGCCGCGTGGATCGCCGAGAAATTCCGCGCGTGGAGCGATTGCGGCGGCGACGTCGCGCGGCGGTTTTCGCACGACACGCTGCTGACCGGCATCTCGCTCTACTGGTTTACCGGCAGCATCGGCTCGGCAATGCAGATGTATTGGGAAAACCGGCTGCAGCCGATGCGCTTCGCGGCCGGGGAACGCGTGGCGGTGCCCGTCGCGTTCGCGCGCTTTCCGAAGGAGATCAGCCGCCCGCCGCGCAGCTGGCTCGAACGGGTGTTCGACGTCGTGCAGTGGGCCGACATGCCGAGCGGCGGGCATTTTGCCGCGATGGAAGAACCGGACCTGCTGGCCGGCGATATTCGCCGATTTTTCCGGCGTTTTCGGTAAGGCGCCGGGAGGCGGCATCGCTGGCGAAGTGCGCCGGCGGCCATTCGCGCGCTGGCGAGCGCCGGCACCGTGCGGATCGTGACGCGACGATCCCGCCCGTCTTATCGCATGACCTATCGTGTTACAAACGGCGTAGCATCGTGCGGCGCGGTACGCGCATGCTTGCGCTGGCGCAGCAGCGCGACGCGGCAATTCTCGCGCGCGGTCTCGCGGCCGTCGTCGTCGAGCAGCACCAGGTCGCCGCGCATCACGTTGAGCGTGATCACGTCGTCGCCGGGCGCGCCGAGCGTTTCCGGCGTGTGCACCGACCCGGCCGGTTCGAGCACCGTCGAGCCGGCCTGCGCGACCCATTCGTACTCGCGGTAGCGCCACGCACCCTGCAGCGTATGGACGAACACCTCGCCGTCGTGGCGATGGCGCGGCAGCGTGCCGCCGGCCGGCATCTTCAGCAGCGCGGTCAGCGTGTCTTCCGCCGCATTGATATGCAGATACTTGATTGCGAGCCCCGGCAGGTCGGCGCTCATCGGCAGCCACGGCAGCGCGTCGCCGGGCAGGCACGAAATCGGCGGCAGGTCGGTGGAGAGCGGGGCGGACGGCTGCGTCATGGCGGAGGGAGAGCGGAAACGGGGAAGTGGGCATTATCGCAGAGCGCGAGCGGGCGGCAGCCACGGCCGCGGCCCGACGCCAGCGCGGGCGAAGCCTGAACCGGGCTACGCGGCGGCGCTGTCGTCGCCCGGCTGCGGCGCCGCATGCGCGGCTTCCAGGCACGACTGGAACAGCAGCGCCGCCCGCGACGGCCGCGGCGAGCGCCGCAGCAGGCTCACGAACCGGCACCGGTAGTTGAAGCGGTGCGGCGCGATCGGCTGCATCAGCCCCTTGTTTTCGAAGCTCTCCGCGTAATGGTCGGGCAGGAAGCCGAGATAGCGGCCGGACAGGATCAGCGTCGCGATCGATTCCTGGTCCGACGCCGTCGCGCTGCGCGTGAGCTTCGCGCGATGGCTCAGTTCCATGTTCGGCGAATGGAAGCCGAGCCCGGCGAACGCATGATTGCGGATCGTCGTCCACGTGAGCTTGCCGTGCGGCGCGTCGAACAGCGGGTGCTGGCGGCCGCAGTACAGCAGCATCCGCTCGTCGAACAGTTCCGAATACACGAGGCTGCCCGAGCTGCGGTGCGCGGGGATGATGCCGACCTGATAACTGCCGTCGATGATCCCGCGCTCGACCTCGTTGATCGACGCGACGTGCAGGTTCAGCGCGACGTCGGGCGCCTCGTCCGCGAACTGGCGGATCGCGTCGCCGAGCCGCGCCTGCGGGTTGGTGGCGGTCTTATCGAACACGGCGACGTGCAGTTCTCCGCCCATCTTGTCGTGAATGCCGTCGATCCTGCTGCGAAATGCCTCCATCGACGCGAGCAGGCGCAGGGTTTCCTCGTACACCGTCTGCCCCTCGGCGGTTAGCGTGAAGCCGGCGCGGCCGCGTCGGCACAGCACGAGGCCGAGGCGCGTTTCCAGATCCTTCACGTGCCGGCTGATCGTCGAGATGCCGATATTCAGCTCGAGTTCGGCCGCCGCCATCCCGCCGCACTGCACGACGCCCTTGAAGACCCGCAGCAGCCGCAGATCCATGTCGCTGAGCTGCCCGAGCAGCGCGCGGCTCTTCGGTTTCTTTGCTTGCATAGACGAGCAAGTGAACATTGATATTGCGATATTGAAGAGACTAATTGTCGTCCCGACAATGCGCAACATCAACACAAGAAGGAGGGGCGCGCCGCGCCGACCGACATGACCGATACGACCATCGCCAAGCAGCAGGAAGAGACGAACCTCCGCACCGACGCCGCGTGGCTCGACGCCCACTGGATGCCGTTCACGGCGAACCGCCAGTTCAAGTCCGATCCGCGCATGATCGTGTCGGCGAAGGACGCGTATTACACGGATGGCGAAGGCCGCAAGATCTTCGACGGCCTGTCGGGCCTGTGGTGCACGGGCCTCGGTCACGGCCGCACGGAAATCACGGAAGCCGTGAGCCGCCAGGTCGCGCAGCTTGACTACGCGCCGGCGTTCCAGTTCGGTCATCCGAAGTCGTTCGAGCTCGCGAACAAGATCAAGGACCTGACGCCGGCCGGCCTCGACTACGTGTTCTTCACCGGCTCGGGCTCGGAAGCGGCCGACACGTCGCTGAAAATGGCCCGCGCGTACTGGCGCGCCAAGGGCAAGGGCACGAAGACGCGCCTGATCGGCCGCGAGAAGGGCTATCACGGCGTGAACTTCGGCGGCATCTCGGTCGGCGGGATCGGCGCGAACCGCAAGCTGTTCGGCCAGGGCATCGACGCCGATTTCCTGCCGCACACGCAGCTCGCGGAAAACCGGTTCTCGCGCGGGATGCCGGATAACGGCGCCGACCTGGCCGACCGCCTGCTCGACCTGATCACGCTGCACGACGCGTCGAACATCGCGGCCGTGATCGTCGAGCCGTTCTCCGGCTCGGCGGGCGTGGTGATCCCGCCGAAGGGCTATCTGAAGCGCCTGCGCGACATCTGTACCGCGCACGACATCCTGCTGATCTTCGACGAAGTCATCACGGGCTTCGGCCGTGCCGGCGCGATGACGGGCGCCGACGCGTTCGGCGTGGTGCCGGACATCATGAATTTCGCGAAACAGGTGACGAACGGCGTGCAGCCGCTCGGCGGCGTGATCGCGACGAAGGAAATCTACGACACGTTCATGGCCGCGGGCGGCCCCGAGTACATGCTCGAGTTCCCGCACGGCTACACGTATTCGGCGCACCCGGTCGCGTGCGCGGCCGGCGTCGCGGCGCTCGACCTGCTCGTGAAGGAAGACGCGGTGGCCCGCGTGCGCGATCTCGCGCCGCATTTCGAGGCGGCCGTGCACGGGCTGAAGGGCCAGCGCCATATCACCGACATCCGCAACTACGGGCTGGCGGCCGGCCTGACGATCGCGGCGCTGCCGGGCGAGCCGGCACGGCGCCCGTACGAGATCGCGATGCGCTGCTGGGCGAAGGGCTTCTACGTGCGTTACGGCGGCGACACGATCCAGCTCGCGCCGCCGTTCATCGCCGAGAAGCGCGAGATCGACAACCTCGTGAACGCGCTGTCCGACGCGCTGAACGAAGTGGACTGAGCCGCGGCCCTTTTCCCGCGACAACCGAATTCACGAAAGAGCCTGAACGATGAAACACGACAGCAATGTGACCTCCACCCTCGGCCACCTGATCGACGGCAAGCGCGTCGACGGCGGCAGCCGCGTCCAGCCGGTGTTCGACCCGGCCACCGGCGAATCGCACAAGAGCGTCGCGCTCGCCGACAAGCTGACCGTCGAAGCCGCGATCGCGTCCGCGCAGGCCGCGTTCCCGGCATGGCGCAATACGCCGCCGCTGAAGCGCGCCCGCGTGATGAGCCGCTTCAAGACGCTGCTCGAGGAGCATGCGGACGAACTGTGCGCGCTGATTACCGCCGAGCACGGCAAGGTGCTCGCCGACGCGATGGGCGAACTGCAGCGCGGGATCGAGAACGTCGAATACGCGTCCTACGTGCCCGAGCTGCTGAAGGGCGAGCACAGCAAGAACGTCGGCCCCGCGATCGATTCGTGGAGCGAATTCCAGGCGCTCGGCGTGGCCGCCGGCATCACGCCGTTCAACTTCCCGGTGATGGTGCCGCTGTGGATGTGGCCGATGGCCGTCGCGTGCGGCAACACGTTCGTGCTGAAGCCGTCCGAGCGCACGCCGTCGTCGACGCTGCGCATGGCCGAGCTCGCGCTCGAGGCCGGCCTGCCGCCGGGCGTGCTGAACGTCGTGAACGGCGACAAGGAAGCCGTCGACACGCTCCTGACCGACCCGCGCGTGAAGGCGGTGAGCTTCGTCGGCTCGACGCCGATCGCCGAATACATCTACTCGACCGGCTGCGCGCACGGCAAGCGCGTGCAGGCGCTCGGCGGCGCGAAGAACTTCGCGGTCGTGATGCCCGACGCCGACATCGGCAACGCGGTGAACGCGCTGATGGGCGCCGCGTACGGCTCGTGCGGCGAGCGCTGCATGGCGATTCCGCTGGTGGTCGCGATCGGCGAGGAAACGGGTGACAAGGTGGTCGAAGGCCTGCGGGCCGAGATCGCGAAGATGAAGGTCGGCCCGGGCAACGGGGCCGGCGTCGACATGGGGCCGCTCGTCACGCAGCAGCATTTCGAGAAGGTGACGGGCTTCGTCGAGGCGGGCGTGGCGGCCGGCGCGACGCTCGTCGTCGACGGCCGCAGCGTGAAGGTCGACGGCCACGACGGCGGCTACTACCTGGGCCCGTGCCTGTTCGACAACGTGAAGCCCGGCATGCCGATCTATCAGCACGAGATCTTCGGGCCGGTGCTCGGCGTGATCCGCCTGAAGTCGCTCGACGAGGCGATGGCGCTGATCGACGCGCACGAATACGGCAACGGCACGTGCCTGTTCACGCGTGACGGCGAAGCGGCGCGCTACTTCAGCGACAACATCCAGATCGGCATGGTCGGCATCAACGTGCCGCTGCCGGTGCCGGTCGCGTACCACTCGTTCGGCGGCTGGAAGCGCTCGCTGTTCGGTGATCTCCACGCGTACGGCCCGGATGCGGTGCGGTTCTATACGAAGCGCAAGACGATCACGCAGCGCTGGCCGTCGGCCGGCGTGCGCGAAGGGACGGTGTTCAGCTTCCCGTCGAACCGCTGACGCGCTGACGCACGATCCGGCCGCAACGCGACGCGCGCCGCTCGGCGTGTGTCGCCACGCGGCCCGCGCAAGGACGCACGAGCCCGCCCCGGTCGACGATCGGGGCGGGCCTTTTTACATGTACGGCGGTCGTGCCGACGCTGAAGACGGGGAAAGAATGCTTACGGCGCGACCACGTGCCACATGTTCTTGAAGTTGTCGCCGTTGCGGTCGCCCTGTTTCATGTCCTTCGCGAAGAAGTACAGCGGCTTGCCCTTGTAGGCCCATTGCGGGCTGCCGTCGTCGCGCTTGACGATCGTATAGGGGCCGACCGGAACGTCGGTCGCGCTGGCCTTGTACGGCGGCCAGAAGGACTCGCATTGGCCCTTGCATGCGCTGGTGCCGGCGTTGGGCTTGTCCTGGTCGAAGGTGTAGACGGTCATTCCGTTCGCGGCGACGAGCGCGCCGTTTTCGACCTTGGTGATCGAGCCTTGAGCCGAGGCCGAAACGGACGCCATGGCGAGCAGGGCGGAGCTGACGAGCAGCACGGCTTTCATGATTACCTCCTTGTAGTCCGGTGGGCGGCGCGCTCGCGCGCACGGCCGGGCGTGCGCGCGAGCGCGGGGAATGGTGCCGGAACGCGGCGCCGTGGCCGCCGGTGCGAGCGACGCGAAGTCGAATGACGGCCGAACGGACCCGCTTCATTCACCATAGGCGGTTTTTCGCGGGGCTGCGAGAAGAACCGGGGGCGCATCGGCGGCGCGTAGGCGTCGCGCAACGTCGCGGCGGTCGTGCGCGCGCAGCGGTATTTGCTATCCGTCCCCGCAGCAGCGCAACGAGGCACCGCATGTGCTGCCTCGTTGCGTTCGGCAACGGTGCCACGCCGTCAGCGAAACACCGGCGCCGACGCGAGCGCCGTCAGCACGGCCGGCATCGCGAGCGCGGCGGCGATCGTCTGGAACGCGGTGATGCCGGCCATCAGCGGCGCGTCGCCGCCGAGCTGGCGCGCCATGATGTACGACGAGGACGAAGTCGGCAGCGCCTGGAACAGCAGCGCGATGGTCAGCGCGGCATCGCCGAGCCCGAACAGGCGGCCGGCGGCGAGCGTGGCGAGCGGCATCGCCATGAACTTGAACGCCGACGCGATGCACATCGGCTGCATCCATCCGCGCGCCGCGTCGAACTTCAGTGCCGCGCCCACGCACAGCAGGCCGAGCGGCATCGATGCGGCGCCGAGCGCGCGCACGGCCGGTTCGACGGAGGCCGGAAACGCGAGGCCGGCGGCCTGCATCGCGATCCCCAGCGCGCACCCGACGACGAGCGGATTCGACAGGATCTGGCGCACGAGCGCCCACGCGCCGAGCCGCGTGTCGCCGTAGCGCGCGAACACCAGCACGCACATCAGGTTCACGGTCGGCACGATCGCCGCGACGCATACGGCCGCGAGCGCGATGCCGTGCGCGCCGAACAGTCCGGCGGCGAGGGCGGTGCCGACATAGTTGTTGAAGCGCACCGCGCCCTGGAACACCGACGTGAACCCGGCGCCGTCGACCTGCACGAACCGGCGGACCAGCAGAAGCAGCGCCGCGACGAGCACGGTCGAGCCGACCAGCGCCGCCGCGAGCGGCAAGACGGGCAGCGCTTGCAGCCGCGCAGTCGCGAGACCGTGCGCGAACAGCGCGGGCAGCAGCACGTAATAGCAAAGCCGCTCGGCGTGCGGCCAGAACGCATCGGCGATGAAGCCCGTGCGCCGCAGGCCGTGGCCGAGCGCGACCAGCAGCGCGACCGGCGCGAGCGCGAGCACGATCGGGCCGATCATCGACGCGCCTTCAGGCGACGCGGGCCGAACGGCCGGCGGGCGGCGCGGCGGAACGAAGCGGGAATCCATCCGGCGGGCAACATGGCGGCACGCAATCGAAAGAGTGACGATGCCGCCAAGTTAACACGCGCAAGCAGCAGGAATAATGGTGAATTATCGGGTGTTCAATGAGAAATTCTCATCGATGATGCGCTGACTTCGGCGGCCAGCGCACGTGCGAAACGCTCGGCCGGACGCGACTGGTGTTCGAGCAGCACGACCGCGCGGCCCATCTGCGGCTGGCCGAACGGCAAGCGCGTGACGGGCGGCAGCCGCGCGAGCGTCGCGTCGGGGAGCGCGACGATCGCCGCGCCGAGCCCGCGCGCCACCATCCGCGCGATCGTCTCCGCGCTGTCGAGCACCATCTCCTCGCGCACGCGCACGCCGATGCGGCGCAGCTCGGCGGCGATCATCCGGCCGGCCCACGCCTGCGCGTCGAAGCGGATGAACGGCAGCGCCTCGAGCAGCGTGCCCGCGTCGCGCTCCGCGTAGTGCGGCGGCGCGAGCAGCCAGAAGCGGTCTTCGTACAGCGTGGTCCACGTCAGTTCCGCCGGATGCGGGCGCACCGGGCGCGTCGTGATCGCCGCGTCGAGTTCGCCGGCCGCGACGCGGTTCGCCAGTTCGGCCGACATGCCGGCCGATACGTGCACGCGCAACGACGGGTGCGCATCGCGCAGCGCGAGCAGCGCATCGGGCAGCGGGCCGGACAGCGCGGTATGGATTGCGCCGATTCGCAGACGGCCGACGAGCTTCTTCTCGTCGCTGAGCGCATCGGGAATCCGGTCGACCATCGCGAGCACCTGCTCGGCCTGCGCGACGAGGATCTTGCCGGCTTCGGTGAGTACCGGCTGGCGGCGCGAACGGTCGAACAGCCGGACGTCGTATTCGCTTTCGAGCGTCTTGACCTGCAGGCTCACGGCGGACTGCGTGAGCCCGATCGCTTCGCCGGCGCGCGCGAAGGTGCGGTATCGGGCGATCGCGACCAGGGTTCTGAATGCGCGTAGTGACATGGGCTCGATGAGAGGGGCGGCCGGGACCGGCACGCGGATTGCTCGATGATGCCGGAGGCGGTGCAGGGGCGACGTGCCGATTGCGCCGCCGACGCCGCCGACGGCCGCCGAAGCGGATGGGTGCGGCCGGCACGCTGCCGGACATCATGCCCGCGCGTGCGGAAACGGGCAACCGCGGCAGCGGCGGCATCGGCTGCCCGCGGCAGAATGCGGCAGAACGCGCGGTGCGTCGCATGCGGACCGGCCGGTGCGGGTTTTCGTGAATGGCATCGAGCCGGGCGGGCGCGCTCATCCGTGAACGCAGGATGGGCCGCGCTCGCGCGTGCCGCCCGCCTGCGTTTCATCGATACCTCGGGGCGACGCGTGCCGTCGCGTCGCCCCGGCTCTTTGCGGAGGTAATGACGATGCCAGAGGACCCCGGTGAGGTTGCGCGCGCCAGCTATCGCGCGTATGTCGACAAGGACCGCGATGCGATCGAAGCGCTGATCGCGCCGGACTTCCATTTCACGAGCCCGCTCGACAACCGGCTCGATCGCGACGCGTATCTCGCGCGCTGCTGGCCGAACAGCGCGATGCTCGCCGGTTTCGAGTTCGTCGACGTCACCGTGCACGGCGAATACGTGTTCGTCGCATACGAAGCCGCGACGACCGCCGGCAGGCGGTTCCGGAATGCGGAGCGGTTGCGGGTCCGCGACGGCCGGATCGTCGAGGCCGAGGTGTATTTCGGCTGGTACGTGCCGCATCAGGCGCCCGATGGCGGGTTCATCGAATCGGGCGGTTGACGCGCGACGTGCAGCGGCAGGTCACACCCAGAGCCGGTACATCCAGAACGATTCGTCCTCGGCGAAGCGCCGCACGAACTCGGTTGGCGAGAAGCCCGTGATGCGCCGCGTCGCGCGGCTCAGGTGCGCCTGGTCGGCGAACCCTTCGTCCAGCGCGAGCGCGGCCCAGTCGACCGGTTGTCCGGCGTCCTGCCGGTCGCGCGCGGCGAAGAACACGCCTTCGGTGCGCACCAGCATTTGCCAGTCGCGCAACGAGCGCCCGCTGTACGCCTTGATGCGCCGTTCCACCTGGCGCGGGCTGTGGGTGTGCCGCCATTCGCGCGCGATCGACGCGAGCCGCCCGACCCAGCTGCGCCCGGCATCGCGCAGCGACGACAGCGGCGACACGCTGCCGCGCAGCGCATGCCAGCGCGGCGCGAGGTGTCGGTCGAGCGCGGCCAGCGCGTCGTCGTCGTGCTCGGCATCGGCGAGCGCATCCAGCAGCGGCCGCCAGCTGTCGTCGAGGCATGCATGTGCGTCGACGAAGGTGTCGTGGATCGCCGGCAGCGCGACGCCGAACAGCGCGCGCGCAGCATCGGCATGCAGGCAGACGATGCCGCCTTGTCCGCCCGTCGGCGCCCAGCTCGCGACCGGCATCGACTGGCTGCCCGACAGCGTCGCCGATGCGCCGAACGGCCGCCATACGGGGCCGTCGTCCGTGCACCGGACGAGCCCGACGTCGAAGCCGCGATACCACGACAGGCAGACGATCGGCGACGCGGGGAAATGCGTGAGCCGCTGCGCGTCGCTCAACGCGAAGCCGCGCGTGTCGCGGCAGACGATCGCGGCGACCGCGCCTCGCAGCGCGGCCGGCGGCGGATACAGCCGCGTGGGCGGCGACCGGCCGTCGCACCGCACGCGCGGCGCACGCGCGTGCGGATCGGGACACGGTGACGGATTCGGAGACGGACCGGAGGGCATGACGCCGGAGTATAGGGACCGGCGCCGCACGTGTCGATGTCGTTTGCGTTCAAGACCGGCAGCGTGTCGATCCGGACAATCCGGAGCATGAACCCACGATCCTCTTCCCGATGCCCGTTTCATGCGGACGCCGCTGATGCGTCTCCCGTGCTTCACCCGCCCGGCGTATGGCCGCCGGGGCCGCGAGCCGGCCTGACGGGGTGGCCGCTGCTGCGCGCGATGTCGCGCGACCTGACCGGCGCGCTCGCAGGCTGGCAGCGTGCGCATGGCGACGTCGTGCACCTGCGCATGTGGCCCGAACATGCGGTGGTCGTGACCGATCCCGCGCTCGTGCGCGAGCTGCTGGTCACGCATCACGATGCGTTCGTGCGCTGGGAGCGCGGCATTCGCGTGTTCTCGCGGGTTCACGGGCGCAGCGTGCTGGTCGCCGAGGGCGACGCATGGCGCGACAAGCGGCACGCGCTGCAGGCGAACTTCGCGCCGAAACCGGTGCAGGCGTTCGTGCCGTCGATCGCCGCGACAGCCGGTCGTGCGCTCGCGCAGTGGCCCGCGTGCGACGCACACTGGCCGGTCGAGAGCGCGCTGACGTCGCTGGCGATGGACGTGATCATGCGCACGATGTTCTCGGATTCGATCGGCGCACACGCGCGCGTTGCCGAAGAGGCCGTGCGCACGGTGGGCGCGGCGGCGAACGCGGAGTTCTACCAGCCGGCCAGCGCGCCGGACTGGATGCCGTGGAAGCGCGGCAAGGCGCGGGCGCTGGCGGTGCTGAACGGACTGATCGACCGGCAACTGCATGCGCGTCTCGACATGCCGGAGCACGGCTGGCCGGACGACCTGCTGTCGCGCCTGTTGCGGCTGCACCGTGCCGACGGGTACGCATGGCCGCTGCGGGCCGTGCACGACGAGTGCATGACGGCATTCCTGGCCGGCCACGAGACGGCCGCGGCCACGCTGACCTGGTGGGTATGGAACATGGCCGCGAATCCGGCCGCGCAGGCCGCCGCGCGCGACGAGGTCGTGCGCGTGCTGGGCGGCCGTGCGCCGACCGCCGACACGCGCCCCGCATTGCGATACCTGACGCAGACGCTCGAGGAAACGATGCGCCTGTATCCGGCGGCACCGATCCTGATCAGCCGTCGCGCATTGCGGCCGGTCGCGCTGGGCGCATGGCAGTTTCCGGCGCGGACGCTGTTCATGCTGCCGATTCAGCTGATGCATCACGATGCACGATGGTTTCCGGAGCCGCGGGCCTTCCGGCCCGAGCGCTTCGCCGACGACGCGCCGGCGATTCCGCGCGGCGCATACCTGCCGTTCGGCACGGGGCCGCGCGTGTGCCTCGGGCAGCATCTGGCGATGACGGAGATGACGGTGGTGGCGGCGATGATCCTGCAGCGCCATGAATTGTCCGTGCCGCCCGGCATGGCGGCGCCGCGCGCGGCGCTGAACGTGACGTTGCGGCCCGAGCGCGCCCTGCACGTGGCGATCGCGCCGACCGGGCTGGCGGCGGACGTCGCGTTGTCGTAACGCGGCGGCGTGTCGCGTTTACCCCGCCGCATCCTCCCCAAGCGCCTGGATGAACCGCGAAAACAGCTCCGGCTGCGACGAGATCCCGAGTTTCGCGTAAAGATGCCGCCGATGCACCTTCACCGTTTCCGGTGAAATCGCCAGCCGCTCGGCGATCGCCTTCGACGAATTGCCGCGCAGCACCATTCGCGCGATCGACATCTCGCGATCGGTCAGCACGCCCGCGCCGAAGCGCGCGAGCGCCTGCTCGACGCGCGCGCCGAGATCGTCGTCGGGTGTCACGCGCGCGGCATCGCCCACCAGCCGCCAGTGCTGCCGGATCGTCGCGAGCACCCACGGCATCGCGGCCGTCAGCTTGCCGAGCGGTTCGACGTCGAAGCGCGCGGCCGCGCCGAGCGACAACGACAGCAGCAGGTCGGGGTTCGGCCGCAGCAGGATCTGGATTTCATCGTCGCCGACCGCGTGGCGGAAGTAGTTCAGGAAATACTCGCTCTGCCGGAACAGGTCGGGCGCGACCTCCTCGAGCCGGTAGCAGCCGTCGGCGAGCCCGTCGTGCGCGGCCTGCAGGAACGGATCGAGCAGATACAACCCGTTGAGGTAAAGCGGCACCGGCGACGCGCTGTCGGTGCCGCCCGTGTCGTATTCGTCGAGGACGAGCGGCACGCCGTCGCGGCCGATCGCGGTCGCGAGCGCGTTGTCGAACGGCACCATTTCGTTGAGCAGCAGCACCAGGAAACGCCAGAAGCGCGGCTGGCCGAGATGATCGATCGCGCGGCCGAGCGCCTGGTGCATCGCGATTTCGGAGAAGAGTCGATCCATATCACCACCGAAGGGTGTAACACGAAGGGGGAATAGCGGTCCTGAAATTGGCTTCCTAGACTGCCACGCAATCAATCGGGCCCGAGTATGGGTGTTCAAAAAAGCGCAGGACAGAAGCAACAGGAGAACGAAATGGCGATGATGTCGGAATCGACGGGCACGCTGCAAGCGACGCCTGCCACGGAAGGCGCGCCGCGCGCGTTGTCGCAGACGCTCAGCGTGCGCGACGCGGTGATGATCACCGTGTCGGGCGTGACGCCCGCCAGCTCGATCTTCGTGATCGCGCCGTTCGCGATCCAGCAGGCCGGCAGCGGCGCGGTGCTGTCGTTCCTGCTCGGCGGCGTGCTCGCGCTCGCGTTCGCGCTCTGCTACGCGGAGCTCAGCGCCGCGCACCGCAGCGCGGGCGGCGAATACGTGATGGCCAAACGCGTGTTCGGCACGCTGCCCGGCTATCTGACCTTCATCACGGTGCTGTCCGTCAGCGTGTTCATTCCCGCGGTGCTCGCAAGCGGTGCCGCGCCCTACCTGAACAACGCGCTCGGCACGCACTTCAGCAACCAGTCGGTCGCGTTGACGATCGTGTTGCTCAGCTACGTGCTCGGCATGCTGAACATCAAGACGAACGCATGGATCACCGGCGCGTTTCTCGTCGTCGAGATCGGCGTGCTGATGCTGATTGCGGGGCTCGGCTTCGGCTCGCCGCATCGCGGCGCGGACGCACTGGTCGCGCCGGTCGTCGCGAGCGGCAATGCGCTGGTGCCGGCCACGCTCGCGGCGATCGTGCCCGCGATCGGCACGGCGATCTTCTGCTACAACGGCTTCGGCTCCGCCGCCTATCTCGCGGAAGACCTGCGCGGCGGCAACCGCAACGTCGCGAAAGCGGTGATCTATTCGCTGCTGGTGATCCTCGTCGTCGAACTGATTCCGCTCACCGCGATCGTGCTCGGCGCGCCGTCGCTGACGGAACTGACGAAGAGCGCCGACCCGATCGGCTATGTCGTGCGCTCGCTGAGCAACCCGGCGGTGTCGCGCGCGGTCAGCGGCGGGATCTTCCTGTCGGTATTCAACGCGATCATCGCGATCGTGATCACGATGGGGCGCCTGCTGTACAGCAGCGGCCGCCATGCGCTCTGGTCGCGCACCTGCAACCGCGCGTTCTCGACGATCCATCCGCGCTTCGAATCGCCGTGGCTCGCGACGCTCGCGCTCGCCGTGCCGTCGTCGGGGCTGGTGTTCGTGTCGAGTCTCGACGAGCTGACCGCGTTCACGGTCGACCTGCTGCTGCTGATCTACCTGGTCGTCGGGCTGGCCGCGCTCGCGAGCCGGCTCGTGCGCCGCGACGTCGAGCATCATTACCGGATGCCGCTGTGGCCCGTGACGCCGCTCGTCGCGGTCGCGGGTGCCGCATACACGCTCTACACGACGCTGGCGACGGCGACCAAGCCGACCGACCTGATCATCATCGGCGCTCTGCTGGTGGCCGCGCTCGCGATGTATGCGGTCTGGGCCCGCCACAGCGATGCGTTCCGCTCGCTCTGAACCACCCGACACACTCAACCATTGAAAGACTGGAGGAATTGCATCATGCGCACGAGGGATCTCGGCATCCGCATCGGACTCGGCACGCCGGGCCGCTTCAACGCGATCACGGACGTACCGGGCGTGCGGGTTGGACATTGCACGCTGAACGTCGAGAACGGCGATGCATCGATCCGCACCGGCGTGACCGTGATCGAGCCGCGCGCGGGTGCCGCGCACGATTCGCCGTGCTTCGCGGGCGTCCATGTGCTGAACGGCAACGGCGACGCGACCGGGCTCGAATGGATCCGCGAAGCCGGCCTGCTGACGACGCCGATCGCCTATACGAACACGCACAGCGTCGGCGCGGTGCGCGACGCGCTGGTCGCGAACGAACGCGAGGCGGCGGCCGGCCGCGTGTACTGGTGCATGCCGGTCGTGATGGAAACCTACGACGGCCTGCTCAACGACATCTGGGGGCAGCACGTGCGCGCCGAGCACGTGCTGCGCGCGCTGGCCGCCGCACAGTCGGGGCCGGTCGCCGAAGGCGGCGTCGGCGGCGGCACCGGCATGATCTGCCACGAGTTCAAGGGCGGCATCGGCACCGCGTCGCGGGTGGTGACGGCCGACGCGGGCGGCTGGACCGTCGGCGCGCTCGTGCAGGCGAACTACGGCGTGCGCGAGATGCTGCGCGTGGCCGGTTATCCGGTCGGCGACGTGCTGCGGCACGTGCCTTCGCCGTTTCGCGCGCCCGACGGGCAGGGCGAGGCCGGGATGGGTTCGATCGTCGTCACGATCGCGACCGACGCGCCGCTGCTGCCGCATCAATGCACGCGCCTCGCGCAGCGTGCGAGCGTCGGGCTGGCACGCGTCGGCGGCGGCACCGAGGATTCGAGCGGCGACATCTTCCTTGCGTTCGCAACAGGGAACGACGGCTTGCCCGCCGCGAACTACGGCAGCAAGGGCGCGCCGACGACGGCCGTGAAGATGGTGAACAACGACCACATCTCCGCACTGTTCGTCGCCGCGGCGGAAGCGGTGGAGGAAGCGATCGTGAATGCGCTGGTCGCGGGGAGCGACGTCGAGTCGCGCGGCGCGCGGGTCGAAGGGCTGGGGCAGGCGCGCTTGCTGGATGCGTTGCGCGAAGTGGGGTGGCGGCCGGTGCGCGGCGCCTGAAACGGCATGCGCCGCTTCAATCGAAGCGGCGTGGCGGGCAGTGTCGTTGCGGCGATCGGCCGGCTCGTCGTGCACGCGCGCAGGCGATACGTGCGATACGTGCGATACGTGCGATACGTGCGATGTGCGCGCGGCGAGCCCGGCCGTGACGACGCGGCGTCATGCTCAGCTGCCGAAGTAGACGTTGCAGAAGCTGACGGGGCCCACGCATGCGTTCGGGTCTTCCTGCTTCGATTGCGCACGATCGACGCGGCCCGAGGCCTGGACGGCTTCGGCGCGGTTCGCCGGTTGTTGCGCGACGTCGGCCGGCGCGCTCTGCGCGTGCGCGACGGCGGCGGTGAGCGACAGGGCAACGAGGGCGAGGTGCAGCGGCTTCATTTCGGTTTCTCCTGGGTCAGTGCCAGTCTCGCTGGCAGTGAGGAAACTATAGGCTCGCCCTGCCTGGAAATTAATCACCGCGGGTGCAGAGCTTATTTCCAATCGGAACAAGGGTGACGTTGCGTACGCATCGATCTCCCGCCGACCCTCGTCGGCGCTCAATGACGATGGCGGTTGAACGGCGCATCCTTGTCCAGCAGCGCGCTGCGAATGAAGTGCAGGCAGCCGACGATGCGCTGCATGCGGTGGCGTTCATCGGGCACCGCGTACCATGCGTGCAGCGTGTGCTGCGCGGCGCGAATCGACAGGTTCACCGATTTGAGCGTGCGCGCATGATGGCCCGGCGTCGGATCGTCGAAGAAGCGCGGCAGCTCGTGCAGCACCGCGTCGACCGAGGCGGTCCAGCGCAGCGTCTGCGGCGGTTTCGATTCGCAGAACCCGTGCAGCTCGTCGCGCAGGTCGATCACCGCGTGGCCGACTTCGAGCGTCGAGAGCATCCAGCGCAGTGCGTCGCGATGTTGTCGCGTGCGCTTGACGAGCAGCGTGCGCAGCTGCGCCATCAGGTCGTGCGTGCTCGACTGGAAGCGCGCGGCGAGCCCGTCGCGCGCGCCTTCGCACGCGAACGTGACCTGGCGGCGCAGGTCGTGCGCGATCCGCGACGTGAGCCACGGCATGTGGGTCGGAAACACCACGGCGAACACGATCGAGCAAGCGAGCATCGCGACGACGACGGCGAAGCCGTTGTTGATCAGCACCTCGGGCGTATACGCGATCGCGTTGTCGGGGCCCGCGAGCAGGCAGAAGAACACCGCGAAGCCGATGCCGTAACCTGACAGGCCCGGGCGCATCGCGAGGAACGCGCCGATGCCGAGCACCGGCGCGAGTGCCGCGCACAGCAGCGGAAAACCGTCGATGTTCGGATAGACGTAGCAGAGGAACACGTAGCCGACGGCGGTCGCGAACGCCGCGCCGACGCCCATCTGCGCGACGAACTTCGGTGCGCGCGGCGACGTCGAGCTGAGCGCGCACGCGATCGCGGTCGCGATCACGGCGAGCGAGCCGCTCGGCCATTCGGACGCGAGCCAGAACGCGCTCATCGCGCCGACGGCGACGAGCGTGCGCAGGAACGCGAAGCCGACGAAGAACGAATTGGTCTTCACCGCGTAGTGCGTGACCGAGCGTTCGAACGCGTGATCGTCGCGATCGAGCGATGCGTTGGTGTCGGCGTAGCCGAGATACTCGCCGATGAAGCGATACATCAGCTCGATCGCGGTGTCGAAGTCGAGCAGGCCGCCGGCCGCGTGATCCTCGATCGCGCGACGCGAGGCGCGCGCGGCCTTCGGCAACGCGGCGTGAAAGCGGCGCAGTTCGAGCAGTGCGCCGGTGGTCGACGTGATGCCGCGCTGCCGCTCGTCGCGCAATGCGGTGATCCGCTGCGCGAGCGCATCGATGTGCGGCGCGAGTGCGTCGAGCACCGCGTCCGACCGGTTCGCGCGCAGGCGTTTGACGAGCTGGTGCAGCGCATGCAGGCGCGTGCACGCATTCATGAACTCGCTGTTGAGCCGCGCGAGCCGGCGGCTGCGCGCGCGAATGTGCGGATCCTCGAACGACGCGAACGCGCGGTTGGCCTCGAACCCGACGATCTCGTCGACGAAATCGGCGAAGCGCCGCTCGAAGTCGCCGCGCGCGAGGTCGCCCGACAGCGCGCCGGCCGCGAATGCCGCGAACTTCACATGACGCGCGCTCAGCGAGCGCATCAGCGCTTTCGCGGAACTGAGCGGCAGGATCAGCGCGCTGACCGCGCCGGAGCATGCGATGCCGAGCGCGACTTCCGCGGCGCGCGTGAGCGCGGACTGGAACAGCGTCTGCGGCGTCATCACCGCGGGCAGGCCGATCAGTGCGGCGGTGTAGCCGGCGAGCACGAACCCGTACCAGCGGAAATGGCGGTTGCGCACCGCGAGCGCGATGCAGCCGCCGACCCACAGCGTGATGCCGGCCATGTAGAGCTCCGGCTGCTGCGCGAACAGCCCGCCGAGCGCGAGCGCGGCGACGAGGCCGGCCGCCGTGCCGAGCATGCGGTAGAAGCTCTTCGCGAACACCATCCCCGACAGCGGCTGCATCAGCACGAACACGGTCGTCATCGCCGTGCGCGGCTGCGACATCTCGAGCCGCATCGCGATCCCCATCGCGAGCAGCGCGGCGAGCACGGTCTTGGCGAGATGCAGCCAGATCAGCCCGTCGGTCGCGGCCCAGTCGCGCGCGGCGCCGCCGAGCGGATCGAGCCAGGTTCTCCATCGGGCCGGTTCGATGGAAGGTCGCTCGATCGCAGGTTGTGGCTTCATGAAAAAAAGCGGGGCGCGTGCGGTGCCGCGGCGCGTCCGGACGGGTCCGTTCGACTGGTGAGGCGCCGATTGTAGGAGTGCGGCGCGCGGGCATTAACGCAGCTACGGGGAAACGATAGTTGCAGGCCGCGTAACAATCTGTCGCATCCGCTGGAGGAAAATAGCGGCTCCGCTACAGGTGGCTCACAGGAATGGATACCCTACAAAACATGCGGGTGTTTACGCGCGTCGTCGAGACGGGCAGTTTCACCGCGGCCGCGCAATCGCTGAATTCGACGACGGGCGCGATGTCGCGCGCGGTGTCGGAGCTCGAGGCGCGCCTGCGCACCCGTCTGATGAATCGCTCGACGCGCCGCCTCGCGCTGACGTCGGCCGGCGAAAGCTATCTGCGGCGCTGCCGCCAGATTCTTGCCGACGTCGATCGCGCCGAGGAGGAGGCGAGTTGCGCGCACGAACGGCCGGCCGGCGTGCTGCGCATGCACAGCTTCGCGAGTGTCGGCCATCACTACGTGATGCCCGCGCTCACGCGCTACCACACGCAATATCCGGACGTGTCGATCGAGCTGTCGCTGTCGCAGCGCATGCCCGACCTGTTCGACGGCACGAGCGACATGGCGGTCGTGACCGCATCGTCGCTGCCCGACTCGGAGCTCGTGTCGCACCTGCTCGGCTCGACCTTCAGCATCCTGTGCGCGTCGCCCGAGTACGTGAAGCGCCACGGCGCGCCGGCCCGCCCGCAGGATCTCGGCGCGCACGCGTGCCTGACACTTTGCACGCCGGCGTTCCCGACCCACGAATGGGTGCTTGAAGGCGCCGACGGCATCGAGCAGATCCATGTCACCGGGCCGGTGCAGACCAATACGGCCGAGTCGCTCGCGCTCGCGATCCGCGACGGTATCGGGATCGGCATGCTGCCGCTGTATGCGGCGATCGACGCGCTGCAGGACGGTACGCTCGTGCGCGTGCTGCCCGGGCACATCCTGCAGAAGATGAACGTGTATGCGCTGTATCCGTCGCGCCGCTTCATCGACGCGAAGGTGCGCACCTGGGTCGAGATGCTGCGTGCGCAGGTGCCGGGGATGATTGCTCGCGACGTCGAGATGCTGAACGCGATCGACCGCGAGCCGCAGGCTGCCTGATCAGGCAGCCCGAGAGCGAATCCAGGACGAGATGGCCGCGTGCCGGACGGCACGCTGTCCGGCCGCATCCATCGTGACGAACCGTTTCGCGCGATTTCCGCCGCGCCCGCGGGACGCATGTCACGCGGGTGCGGCGTTGCTGCGTGTCTTCACAGCGCGGGCTTTGCCGCCACGCCCGATTCCGTTGCGCCCGCACCGGCCGGGCCATATGCGCGTTGCGCGGCCTTGTGCTCGGCGAGCCGTTTTGCTGCCAGGCGTTCCTGCGCGGCCATGATGTCGTCCGGATAGTTGCCGGCGTCGCCGAGCGACGGGTTGTAGCCGACCGATTCGAGGTCATAGAGCTCCTGCAGCACCTGTGCGCGCGTGACGGGCGCCTTGGCGGACTGAGCGAACGACAGGGCCGGTGCGGCAAGCAGGACGGCAGCGGCGGCGGTAACGACGAGCGATTTCACGATGTTCTCCAGTAGACGGGGTATGAGGCCGGTCCGGTGATCGACGCGCGATCCGAACCGTCGATGCCAGTCTATGCAGCACACGCGCGCACAAAAACCCCGATTCCGGGCAGGCAGCTTTCCAGATGGAACAACATTGGTGCACGTCGCCCACAGCGCGCGAACCCGTCCGCCAGGACAGGGTCCTGGCGGACGGGCGACGGGCGCTCACGCGGCGCGGAACTCAGAATCGCGTGCGCATGCCGATCGTGCCGACGATCTGGTTCGCGGTGCTCGAGGCGCCGCCCGACGTGTTGATGAAGGCCTGGTAGCCGCGGCCCGACGCGTGCTGGTACATCGCTTCCGCGTACAGGTCGGTGCGGCGCGACAGCTTGTACACGGCCTGCAGGTCGACCTGATGCCACTTCGGATCGGTGCCGTGCTTGCTGTCCGGGTTCGACACGCTGGCGTCCGTGTACACGTAGGCCGCGCCGAGACTGACGGCCGGCGTCACCGCATAGCGCACGTTCACGTCGTAGTTGTTGAACGCGACCTGGCCGGTGGAACCGAACGAGCCCGAGTTGTCGTACTGCGAGCGCGTATAGACGAAGCCGACCGTCGCCGGACCGAACACGTAGCTGACACCGCCGCCGTACGAGCGCATGCGGTCCGCGCCCACCGACCAGCCGCCCTGGCTCACGCTCTTCGCTTCGGCCACGTCGGTCGCGCCCGGGCTTGCGCTCGTCGAGCCCTTCGTGCCGTTCATCTGCAGGTACGCGCCGGCCAGCTTCAGCGGGCCGTTCGTGTAGCTTGCCGCGACGCTGTACGCGCGGTTGCCGGCGAAGTTCGTCGAGTTCGAGAAGCCGTACAGCGCGCCGACCTTGAAGCCCGCGATCGTGTCGCTCGTGTACTTCACCGCGTTGTTGATGCGCACCGAGTGGTTCAGGTTGTCGTTGTCGAACGGATGCGCGAAGCCGGTATCGCCGAAGTCGCCGGCCGTCGCGGACAGCGGCGCGACGAAGTCGACCATCGTGTCGTACTGGCGGCCGAGCGTCAGCGTGCCGTAGCCGCTGCTGGTCAGGCCGACATACGCGTGGCGGCCGAACAGCTTGCCGTCCTGCCCGAGCGCGCCGTTGTTCACGTTGAAGCCGTTCTCCAGGACGAACAGCGCCTTCAGGCCGCCGCCGAGATCTTCCGTGCCGCGCAGGCCGAAGCGGCTGCCGTTGACCGTGCCGGAGGTCATGCGCCACAGCGATGCGCCGCCGGCGTTGTTGGTGTACGCGATGCCGGCGTCGATCAGGCCGTACAGCGTGACCGAGCTCTGGGCGTGCGCGAGCGGGGCGAAGAGTGCGGCGGCGGATGCGGCGGCAATCAGGGTTTTGTTCGTTTTGTGCATGTAACAGCTCCTGCGTGTGGGACGGGTGACCAAAGTTCGGCGCAAGTGTAGGGGCGGGGTCGCGCGATTCCGGCCGCAGGCGCGCGAGTACACCGTTGCGAGTTGCGCAAGAGTGCGTCACACGGCGTTCACAAATCGGTCCGGAGGCCGGACGGCGTGCGTTTTCGCCGACGGCGCGACGCGAGCGGTCGGTCGGTCGCGCATGCCGTGTCGCGCATTGACAACACGCGCGTCGCCGGCGCGGGAGTTGATCGCCGCGCCGCGCGCGTGGAGAATGGGCAGACCATTGCCGAGATCCGGAGCCCCCGATGACCACGCCGCGCCGTCCTTCCTTGAGTGCCGCGCTGTGCTACCGCGACCCGAAAGCCGCGCTCGCGTGGCTCGAACGCGCATTCGGCTTCGAGCGCGCGCTGGTCGTCACCACGCCGGAAGGCGACATCGCGCACGCCGAAATGAGATTCGGCGACGGCCTCGTCATGATCGGCGGCGCGTGGGCCGACTTCATCGCGTCGCCGCACGACACGGGCGACCGGAACACGCAGCACGTCCACGTGCATCTTCCCGACGACGCCGACATCGACGCGCACTGCGAACGCGCGCGTGCGGCCGGCGCGGAGATCCTGCAGGCGCCGGCCGACCAGTTCTACGGCGATCGCATGTATCGCGCGCGCGATCCCGGCCGGCATGTGTGGACGTTCGGCAAGCACGTGCGCGACGTGGCGAACGACGAGATGAGCGCGGCGACCGGCCTGACGATCGAGGATTTCAAATAAGCGCGGCACGCATCGCAGGAGCCGGTTTTTCCCCACCACGCGGCGCGCTGACGCCGCATGACGCTTGGACCCACCATGAACCTCTTCAATGCACGCCTGCGCGGCCGCGACGGGCTGTTCACGATCGGCATCGACGGCGACCGGATCGCGCGGATCGACGCGCAGGCCGCGCCGGTCACATCGGTCGGCGCCGGCGATGTCGATGCGGGCGGCCGTCTCGCAATTCCGCCGCTCGTCGAACCGCATATCCATCTCGATGCGGTGCTCACGGCCGGCGAGCCGGCCTGGAACATGAGCGGCACGCTGTTCGAGGGCATCGAGCGCTGGTCCGAGCGCAAGGCGACGATCACGCACGAGGACACGAAGACGCGCGCGCATGCGGCGATCGGCATGTTGCGCGATCACGGCATCCAGCACGTGCGCACCCATGTCGACGTCACCGATCCGACGCTGGCCGCGCTGAAGGCGATGCTCGAAGTGAAGGACGAGGCGCGCGGGCTGATCGACCTGCAGATCGTCGCGTTTCCGCAGGAAGGCATCGAGTCGTTCGACGGCGGCCGCGCGCTGATGGCGCAGGCGATCGAACTCGGCGCGGACGTCGTCGGCGGGATCCCGCATTTCGAGAACACGCGCGAGCAGGGCGTCAGCTCGATCCGCTTCCTGATGGAGCTGGCCGAGCGCACCGGCTGCCTCGTCGACGTGCACTGCGACGAGACCGACGATCCGCATTCGCGCTTTCTGGAAGTCCTCGCGGAAGAGGCGCGCGTGCGCGGCATGGGCGCGCGCGTGACCGCGAGCCACACGACCGCGATGGGCTCGTACGACAACGCGTATTGCTCGAAGCTGTTCCGGCTGCTGAAGCGCGCGGGCCTGAACTTCGTGTCGTGCCCGACCGAGAGCATTCATCTGCAGGGGCGCTTCGACACGTTTCCGAAGCGGCGCGGGCTCACGCGTGTCGCGGAACTCGATCGCGCGGGCCTGAACGTGTGCTTCGGACAGGATTCGATCAAGGATCCGTGGTATCCGCTCGGCAACGGCAACATCCTGCGCGTGCTCGACGCCGGCCTGCACATCTGCCACATGATGGGCTACCAGGACCTGCAGCGCTGCCTCGACTTCGTGACCGATCACAGCGCGACGACGATGCATCTCGGCGACGGCTACGGGATCGCGGTCGGGCGGCCGGCGAACCTGGTCGTGCTCGATGCCGACTGCGACTATGAAGCCGTGCGCCGGCAGGTGAAGGCCACGCTGTCGGTGCGCCACGGGAAGGTGATCATGCGGCGCGAGCCGGAGCGCGTCACGTATCCGGAGTGACGCGGATGCGGCGACGGCGGTGGACGGCGGCACGCCCCGTCGGGAACTGCCGTCTTTCTTGTATGCGCTGAATGCATGAGTTGATCAGAAAAATACGTTTGTCTCATGAGAGATCGACGCCTACGATGCGGTCCTGACGGCGGCGTGCATGGTGCGCGCCGTCTTGTCAATCATCGTCCGCCGACCTCATGCGCCTCGATCTTCCGTCTGCTCCCGTGTCTTCCTCGCCGTCCGCCAGTCCGTTCGCGCGGATGGCTGCCGTCACGATCCTGACCGGCGTCGGCGCGGGTGTCGGTGGGATGCTGCTCGCGCTGCTGCTGCACGCGATCCAGCACGTCGCGTACGACTACAGCCTCGCGCACGTGGTCGGCACCGAAAGCTTCCTTACCGGCGTGAGCCAGGCCGACCCGCTGCGCCGGCTCGCGGTGCTCGTCGTCTGCGGGCTGGTCGCGGGCGGCGGCTGGTGGGCGCTGTACCGCTACGGCCGGCCGCTCGTCAGCATCCGCCGTGCCGTGCGTGCCGCCGATCCGCGGATGCCGTTCGTCAGCACGACGGTGCACGCGCTGCTGCAGATCGTCACCGTTGCGCTCGGTTCGCCGCTCGGCCGCGAAGTCGCGCCGCGCGAGATCGGCTCGCTGCTGGCCGGGCAGTTCGCGCACCGCGCGGGGTTGACGCCCGCCGACTGCCGGCTGATGGTCGCGTGCGGCGCGGGTGCCGGGCTCGCGGCCGTCTACAACGTGCCGCTCGGCGGTGCGGTGTTCGTGCTCGAAGTGCTGCTCGGCACGTTCGAACTGCGCGCGCTGGTGGTGGCCGTCGTCACCTCGGCGATCGCGGCGGCCGTCGCATGGATCGGCCTCGGCAACGAACATCAGTACACGGTGCCTGCGTTCATGCTGAGTACGCCGCTCGTCGCGTGGTCGATCGTCTGCGGGCCGCTGTTCGGTTTCGCCGCGTACGGCTTCGTGCGGCTCACGGGCCGCGCACGGGCCGACGCGCCGAAGGGCCGGCTGCTGCCGGTGCTCGCGCTGGTCAACTTCGCGGTGATCGGTGTGCTGGCGATGCGCTTTCCGCAACTGCTCGGCAACGGCAAGGGGCCGGCTTCGATGGGCTTCGACGGCACGCTGACGATCGGGCTCGCGGCGACGCTGCTCGTGCTGAAGGTGGCGATCGAGGCGGGCAGCCTGCGCGCGGGGGCGGAGGGCGGGCTGCTGACGCCCGGTCTCGCGAACGGCGCCCTGCTCGGCGTCGTGCTCGGCGGGCTGTGGAGCCTCGTGTGGCCGGGCGCGTCGATCGGCGGATGCGCGCTGGTCGGCGCGACCGCGTTCCTCGCCGCGTCGATGCAGATGCCGATCACGGCCGTCGTGCTGCTGCTCGAATTCACGCGCGCGAATCACGACAGCCTGGTGCCGATGCTGCTGGCCGTGGCGGGCTCGCTGGTTGCGTACCGGTTCGCGCAGTGGCTGGTGGAGGGGCGGCTGGGGGCGGCCGCGGCCGTCGCCACGCCGGTGACGGCGACCCGGTAGCCCTCCTCGGCACAGGCTACGGCGCGCGGGCTGCCTGTCATCGCTTTTTCCCGTTTCCTTGCCGGTTTCCAGCCCGTATCCCGACGGATCACGCCGAAGCGCGTCTGCCGGTTCTGTGCAGGATTTCGCCGGTCCTCAATCGCGCGACCGTGCGTCGGCGCGTTCGTGTCCGTGACGCAACGCGAGGCTCGCGAACGCTGCGACGACGAGCGCCGCTGCCAGCAGCGTCAGCCCGTTCTTCGCATTGCCGGTCGTCTGTTCGATCGCGCCGACGACGGTCGGCCCGACGAAGCCGCCGAGCAGCCCGCACGTATTCACGAGGCCGAGACCGCCGGCCAGTGCGCTGCCGGCGAGTCGCGACGCGGGAAACGTGAACACGATCGACTGCACGACGAAGAACATCGACGCGGCGACGCACACGCAAGCGAGACCGGCCACGGGCGACGCATGCGCGGCACCTACCATTCCCGCGGCCATTACGATGAGCCCGGCGCACAGTATCCGGCGCGAATGATGCGACTCGCGCGCAAAGCGCGGCAGTGTGGCGGCGCCAAGGGCGGCAGCGAGCCAAGGCAACGCGGTCAGCAATCCCACCGCGAACGGCGAAAAGCGTCCGGATGCGCCAATGATGCCGGGCAGGAAGAAGATCACCGTATAGATGGTCAACTGGTGGCAGAAGTACACGAAGATCGCGAGCCAGATCTGCGGATCGCGCAGCGCGGCACCGAACGCGTGGCCGCCGTGGGTTGCAACGCCTGCATCCTGTTCCGCCGCCAGCGTGCGTTCGAGCGCGCGGCCGGTTTCGGGGGACAGCCACGGCGCGCTGCTCGGGCGGTCCGGCAGCCGTGTCCACACGACGAAGGCGAGCAGGACGGCCGGAATTCCCTCGACGACGAACAGCCATTGCCAGCCGTGGAAGCCGAGCCTTCCATCGAGTTCGATCAGCGCGCCGGCCAGCGGACCACCGACGATGTTCGCGATGCACACGCCGAGGAGGAAATAGCCGGTCGCCCGCGCACGTTCCTCGCGACCGAACCAGTACGTGAGGTACAGCATCACGCCCGGAAACAGCCCGGCTTCGGCGGCGCCGAGCAGCAGGCGCATCACGTAAAACGACGTCGGGCCGGCAACGAACGCCATCGCGATCGACAACGCACCCCACGTGATCATGATTCGCGTGATCCAGAAGCGCGCGCCCACCCGGTGCATGATCAGGTTGCTCGGGATTTCGAATAGCGCGTAGGTGAGAAAGAACAGGCCCGCGCCGAGTCCGTAGGCGGCCGATGAAATGCCGAGATCGACACCCATCGAGTGTTTTGCGAATGCAATGTTGGTGCGGTCAAGGAAGCTGATTACGTAGGCGGCGATCAGCAGCGGCATCAGTTTGCGAAACAGCAGCCGGTTCAGCGACGCACTTGCGTCGCCGACGGCGGAAGGCAGGGCCTGGGCGTGATGAGTGGACATGCGGACGACTCCGGTAATGGCGAACGGGCGCACACGGCAAGCACGGCGTGCCGCGTTCGGCTGAGGCCGCTGCGTCGCGCGCAGCGGAGGGGCAGACGACGGAGCCGCGCCGGCGGCGCTCGACGGGAGCGGGGCGATGGAAGGCATCCTGGCACCGGCCGGCTCGGGCCGGCGCCTTGTCTCTGCGCTTGCGGGTCCTGGTGTTGCGTGGTGTCGGGCGCAACCCGGCGATTAGAACTTGACCGCGTCGCCGCCCTTGAGCTTGAGCATCGCGCGCGCGTCGGCCGGCGTCGCGATCTCCAGCGACAGGCCTTCGAGCACCTGCCGCATCTTCAGTACCTGCGCGGCGCTCGATTCGGCGAGCTTGCCGGGCCCGATCCACAGCGAATCCTCGAGCCCGACGCGCACATTCGCGCCTTGCGCGGCACCGATCGTCGCGAGCGGAATCTGGTTGCGACCCGCGCCGAGTATCGACCACACGTAATCGTCGCCGAACAGACGGTCGGCCGTGCGGCGCATGTGCATCAGGTCCTCCGGGTGCGCGCCGATCCCGCCGAGCAAGCCGAACACGCTCTGCACGAAGAACGGCGGCTTCGCGAGCCCGCGGTCGACGAAGTGCGCGAGGTTGTACAGGTGCGAGATGTCGTAGCACTCGAATTCGAATCGCGTGCCGTTCGCGCCGCAGCGCGTGAGGATCGTCTCGATGTCGGCGAACGTGTTCTTGAATACGAGATCGCGGCTTTTCTCGAGATGTTCGCGCTCCCACGGATGCTTCAGTTCGCGAAAGCGCTCGAGCATCGGATAGAGTCCGAAATTCATCGAGCCCATGTTCAACGAGGCGACCTCGGGCTGGAAATGCAGCGCGGGTTGCAACCGTTCGTCGACCGTCATGTGCGGGCTGCCGCCCGACGTGAGGTTGATCACCGCGTCGGTCTGCGCTTTGATGCGCGGCAGGAATTCGGCGAACACGGCTGGATCCTGCGTCGGCTTGCCGTCGGACGGGTTGCGTGCGTGCAGGTGCAGGATCGCCGCGCCGGCCTGCGCGGCCGCGACCGCCGCCGCTTCGATTTCGTGCGGCGTCACGGGCAGGTACGGCGACATCGACGGCGTATGGATCGCGCCGGTCGGCGCACAGGTGATGATGACTTTGCGAGCGTTTGCCACGGATGGATTCCTTTCGATGAACGATGCGGGAGGCGTCAGAGCACTTCGACGTTGCCGCAGACGGAGATCGCCTGCCCGGTAATGCCATGCCCGCCCGGGGAGCACAGGAACAGCGCGGTCGCGGCAATCTCGGCCGGATCGGTCATGCGTCGCAGCGAAATCTTCTCGAGATAGCGCTTCTCCATCTCGTCGTAGCCGATGCCGAGCTGCTGCGCGCGCGCCTCGATCACGCGGCGCATCCGCGGGCCGCGCACGATGCCGGGCTGGATCGCGTTCACGCGAATGCCGAGCGGCCCGAGTTCGATCGCGAGGCTCTTCACGAGACCGACCACCGCCCATTTCGTGGCCGCGTAGGGCGTACGAAACGCGTAACCGAGCCGGCCGGCGACCGATGACAGCGCGATGATCGCGCCGCCGTGTTTCGAGTCGCGCAGCAGCGGCACTGCGCGGCGAGCGAACTGGAATTGCGCGTTCAGATTGATCGCGACGGTCTGCTCCCACTGCACGGGGTCGATTTCGTCGATGCCGCCGGTCGGGCCGGCGATGCCCGCGTTGTTGACCAGCACGTCGAGGCCGCCGAGCGTAGCCGATACGTCGGCGAACACGCGCTCGACGGCCGCCGGGTCGGAGACGTCGGCCAGCGTTGCGCTGATCGCGCCGGTTGCGGCGCGCGGCGGCCGGTCCGCCAGCGCCGCGATCGCGGCTTGCGACGCGTCGCACACGTGCACGCGCGCGCCGCATTCGGCGAACGCGCCGGCGATTTCGAGGCCGATGCCCGATGCGCCGCCCGTCACGAGGACGCGCAGGCCGTCATAGGGTTTCAGCAGGTCGGAAGCTGTCATGCCGGGTTGTCTCCATCGTTGATGTAGTCGGATTGGGGCCGCTCGCGATTCGTCCGGTCGCGTCGAGCGGGCGCTACGGTTTCGCGTTCACGGTCCGCGGTGTCTGTTCGGCCCGCAGCGTCTCGGCGAGGTCGTGTGCGGCGCCGCCGATGTCGAGCGCGATGCCGGCCCGCACGCCCGCGCCGTCGCGCCGCTCGAGGGCATCGACGATCGCGCGGTGTGCGTCCATCGAGCGCCGCATATGCGGGATATCGAGCGCGACCATGTTGAGGAACGGACCGACGCGCATCCACAGGTTCTCGACGATCGCGAGCGTGTTTTCGCTGGCGCCATGCGCGTAGATCGCGCTGTGGAACGCAAAATTGCTTTGCAGGTAGGCGCGCGAGCGGCCGGCCTCGACGTGCGCCTGCATCGTCTCGCAAGTCTTGCGCACGGCGGCGATCTGCGCGTCGGTCATCCGTGCGCATGCGCGCTCGGCGATGCAACCTTCGAGCGCGATCCGCACGTCGCGCAGTTCGTCGAGCATGTCGAGCGTCATCGGCGGCACGACGAGCGCGCGGTTAGGGCCGTCGACCAGCGCGCGTTCGGCGCGCAGCCGCGTGAGCGCGGCGCGCACCGGCATCGTCGACGAGCCGACGGCCTCGGCGACGCTGCGCAGGCTCAGCGCCTGGCCAGGCGCGAATCGGCCGCTCATCAGCGCTTCGCGCAGTTGCTGGTAGACCTTGTCGGCCATCGTTTCAGATTCGATGGCTTTCAGTGCGGGCGGGACGATACGGGGCGCCAAGGCGGGTTCTCCTGGGTTTGATCTGCGATCTGTGATCACACTTGAGATGTGTGAAGTTTTGACGATTGGGCGGGCGGAGTCAAGGCGATTCGGGTTGGGGAAAACGAGGGGGGAAGCACGGCAATCTGCCGGATGTACCCCTGCCACCGTCACGGCATTGGTATTACAAAAACCTTTCGATCAATGCATCATGATGCATGCGGCGAATGCCCCCAAGGCTGTCAGGAAACCACGCGGGGCCGTGATTTTTCCGACGCACGCCAGCCGATTCGACTTCATTCCAATGACAAGGAGCCAAAGTGAAACGACCGTCATTTGCCGTTGCGTGGGCGGCATCCCAGCGAATTTATGATCCGGCCAATTCCGGCGAACGGGTCGCGAAAATGATCGGTGGATACGTCGAGAAGAACGTGAACAATCCGAGCCCTTCGGAACAGTGGAGCAATACCTGCGCGGTGAGAATGAGCTACATCCTCGGCGAGGCCGGCATGGTGATTCCCCGAATTTCCGGGCAAACGGTATCGGGCGGAGACAATCGGCAATACTTTTTTCGCGTTCGTGACTTGAATCGCTTTCTCGAGCAGCGGTGGGGGAAGGCGGAGGTAGTCAGGTTTCCGCCGTCGAACGGTGGACCCTTGTCGGGGCGACAAGGCGTCATCCTGTTCGAGGTCTCCGGCTGGAGCGACGCGCAGGGTCACGCAACGTTGTTCAATGGAAATACATGTTACGACCGCTGCTACTTCAATGAGCCGAGCGCACGGTATCGTACGGATCGTGCGAATTTCTGGAGCCTGTCATGAGGGAAGCCTGGATCGCGATCGCGCTGACGTGTGCGGCACTTCATCCTGCAGCGGTGTCAGCGAAGGAAGCGGCTCAAACCTCGCCGGAGGCCGGTTCACGTACGTACATCCAGAACTTCAAGGACATGGCGCTCGCACAGTGTCTGGCCACTGCGTATCGGCAGGAGTCCGCCGTAAGCAAGGACATCGGCAGCAGCACGAACGCGCTGCGCGACTGGACTTACTACGACCTGGAGCGCGCGCCGGACGTCGTTCGAGCGCTGGTCGCGAAGTATCTGGCGCGCGATTACCGGAATCCGGTCGTTGAGTCGGAAATCAAGGACGTCAAATTCGACTTCCTGAAATGCATGGACCTGTATCACGGCAAGGAGCTCGACGCGGCGGCGAAGCGGCTCGTCCTGCGGCCCAACAGCACATACCGGGCCGAGAACCCGCGATAGTTCTGAAGCGCCGCAGCGGCGGCGCCCCGACCATCGCCATGCGCGCCCCGATCGTGCAGAATCGATCTTCCAATCCTAGCCCAAGGATGCCGCATGCCCGATTCGAACGAACCGTCCGCCCGCAGCGCCTATGCGAGCTTCGCGCAACGCTACGCGGACATCGCGCCGACCAAGGCGCACAACGCACTCTACGAGCGTCCGACAACGATGGCACTGCTCGGCGACGTCGACGACCTGACGGTGCTCGACGCCGGCTGCGGGCCCGGCATCTGCAGCGCGCACCTCGCGCGTCACGGCGCGACCGTCCACGCATTCGACATCACGCCCGAGATGGTCGCGCTCGCGCAAACGCGCTGCGCAGGCCTCACGGTCGACGTCGTGGAGGGCGACCTGGAGGCGCCGCTCGCGTGGCTGCCCGACGCGTCGGTCGACAAGGTGCTGTGCTCGCTCGCGCTCGACTACGTGCGTGACCTCGCCCCGACGCTGCGTGAATTCAGACGCGTCGCACGGCTCGGCGGGACGCTCGTGTTCTCGATGGCGCACCCGATGCGCGACTGGATGGACGAGCGCACACGCGGGGACGCCACGTACTTCGATACGAGCCGTTTCGGCTTCCACTGGTCGGGTTTCGGCGAACCGAAGCCCTATGTCGAAGCGTGGCGCCGGCCGCTTGCCGACATCCTGAACGCGCTCGCCGACGCCGGCTGGCGGCTCGACAGGTTCGTCGAACCGACGCCGCTGGCCGAGATGAAGGCCGTGTCGGAGCGGCTCCATGCGGAGCTGTCGCTGGCGCCGGCGTTCCTCTGCATCCGCGCGCAGCGCTGACCAAAAGCGGCGGCGGGCCAGCCGTCAGCGTGCCGGCTCGTCGGTCAGCGTGCCGAGAAACGCTTCGACATCCTTGATGTCCTGTTCGGTCATCGCGGGCTTGTCGCCGGGCTTGCGGTCGAACGGCGCATCCGTCACGTCGACGTTCGCGCGGTACCTCGCCGGGATGTCGTCGTACACGTCGAGCTTGCCGTCCGCGCCGCGCGGATAGAACTTCTGCGGCGAGATGCTGCGCTCGTTGTAGAACGCCATCACCTGGTCGAGCGTATGGAACACGCCGTTGTGGAAGAACACGTGGCGCGTCGCCGCGTTGCGCAGCGTCGGCGTGAGGAACATCGCGCAGTACTGCGTCTGGTCCTTCAGGTCCGCGCGGAACGGCCCGCACACGCCGAGATCGTAGAACGCCGGGTTGCGGTTCTGCGCGAGCGCCTTGTTGCGCGGCGCGCCGAGCGCCTCGTACTGGTAGTCGGTAAACATCGGCGGCAAGCCGTCCTTGCCGGGCTTCGACAGGTGGCAGCCGGCGCAATTCGCCTTGTCCGGATCGTTGAAGAGCTTCAGCCCGCGCAACTCGGCCTGCGTGAGGCGCGCGCGGCCTTCGAGCCAGCGATCGTACTTGCTGCTGTACGGATGGAACGACGGATCCTCGACCTGATAGCGCGCGATCGCGAACATCGCCTCCGACACCGCGAGCTGCGGCGTGGAGAACACACGCGGCCCGAACAACTGCTCGAACTGCGCGCGATGCGGCGACTGCGCGAGCTTGCGCGCGACGTCGTCGATGCTCGCATTGGCCATCTCGACCGGATTCAGCAGCGGCCCGAACGCTTGCTGCTGCAACGTATCGGCGCGGCCGTCCCAGAACATCCCGCCTTGCGGCACGAGTTGCGGCGCGGCCGACGTGCCGGCCACCTTCTGCGCCTTGACGACGCCAGCCGCGGATGCCGCCTGCTGTGCGACGCTCGGCGCGGCGTCGTTTTCGCCGGCATCGGGGCCGATGCTGAAGTTGGGCTGGCGATACAGGTACATCAGCGACGGCGGCGGGCGGTAGCCCTGCTGCGTCATCGCGAGGCCGCCCGGCTGCACGTCGAGCCCGTTCGGCGGGCCGTACGCATGATCGGGGCTATGGCACGACGCGCACGACTGCTTGCCGGATGCCGACAGCGACGGATCGGCGAACAGCGCGCGCCCGAGCTGCGCGACCGCCGACAGCGGCTGCGCGGCCGGGCGCTGCAGCACGACCGGATGCGGATTCGCACCCGTCCAGCCGGCGACGACGTCGCCAATCGCCGCCGGCGTACGGGCCGGAAACGCGATCGCGAACGCGCCGTAACCGAGCACGGCCGCGCCGAGCGCGAACGCCGCGCGGCGCGGCACGCGGGCAGGGGAACGCGACGCGGCGGCGCCGGATGCGTCGGGAGACGGGAACGCGGGACGAGCTGTCATGCTGTCGGTCGAAAATCGGGCACCGTGTGAAAGCGGCGCGTTAAACGGAAACGGCCGGCGCACGATGCGCCGGCCTGCTGTTGCCTGCTGCGACCGGTTACGCGATGCCGGTCAGATCGACGGCGCCGCGCTCAGCACGGTGCCTTGCGCCGGATCGACATAAAGCGGCGCCGTGTTCGGCTTCGACGAGAAGTCGAACAGCCCGCGCAGGTCGCCGGCCGTCGCATCGAACGAACCGCCGCCGATGCGCTGGCCGCCGAGCCAGTTGTCCTCGATGAAGCGCACGACGGACGCCTGGTCGATCAACGTGTGGTCGACGTAGTTCTGCTTCGCGTACGGCGAGATCACGACCAGCGGGATGCGCACGCCCGGGCCGCAGCGGCCGTTCACCGTGCCGCCGTTCACGCCGGTGGTGCCGCCCGAGCCGCACTTGCCGTTGCCGTTCACCTGGTCGACCGCGTCGGACGACGCACGGGTCGGTGCCATGTACGCGTGGTCGTACCAGCCGTCCGAGTCGTCATAGGTGACGATCACGGCCGTGTTCTGCCAGTCCGGCTGCTGCTGCAGGAAGTTGACGACCTTCGTCACGAACGCCTGCTCGTCGAGCGGATCCGAGTAGCCGGCGTGCGCATCCTGCGCGGCCGGCGCCTTCAGGAAGCTGACCGACGGGAAGTTGCCGGCCTTCACGGCCGCGAAGAAGTCGTCGGTGTCGTACTGGTGGTTCGCCGGTTCGGCCGTCTTGCCGTCGGCTTCGAAGCTCGAGCCGATCGCCGCGACCGCGCTCGGGCGCGTGTGCTGCGGGTTCGCGGTCGACGCGTAGTACTGGAACCAGTTGTGGTGCGGGATGTAGTCGGTCGTCGCGGCGTTCACGGCGGTGGCGACCGTGCTGCGGCTGCAGCCGGTCGTGCCGTTGCTGTTGGTCGTCGACAGGTTGAAGCCGCCCATGAAGCCGCCCCACGTGATCTTCGCGCTGTTCAGCAGGTCGCCGATGTTCTTGCCGCTCATCATCGCCTGGTCGGTCGTGCTCGAGCACACGTCGAAGCCCGGGTCGACGTCGTTGATCATCGTGAAGCCGCCCTGGCCGTCGTTGATGTAGTACGAGGTGGCGGCGAGCGTCGACGGCTGCTTCGACGTCTTGACGATCTGCATCCCGTTGGTCTGGCCCGACACGACGTTCAGCGCGCCCGGCGTCGACGGGCCGTAGACCGTCGTGTACGCGTTGTCGCTCATCGCGAAGCGCTGCGCGTAGTTCCACAGCGCGGTCACGGTGTTGCCGTCGAAGTAGCCCATCACCTGGCCCTTCGTGCCGAACGCGCCGGCGCCGCCGGACGAACCCTTGCCGGTGTATTTCGGGAACAGGTCGGCGAGGCCGTTGTCCTCGGCCTGCTGCTCGGCCGTGTACGCGTGGTTCTGGTCGGCGGTCGCGGCCTGCGTGCGGTCGAGGCGGAACGGGTTTGCGGCGTCGGTGCCGTTGGCCGTGTTCGTGAAGTTCGGGTTCGCGGTGAGCAGCGTGCCCGTCAGCCCGTTGATCGCCGGCGTGCCGGGCTTCGCGTTGAAGGCCGGTTCGCCGGACGGGTTCGACGCGTTCGGGTAGGTACCGAAGTAGTGGTCGAACGACACGTTTTCGCCGTAGATCACGACGACGTGCTTGATCGGCGTGGCGGTCTGCAGCGCGTCCTGCGACGACACGGCGGGCGTCGACGTGGGATCGTCGCTGCCGCCGCAGGCGAACAGCGCAAGCGCCGCGGCTGCGCAGGCGGTGACGAGCAAGGCTTGACGGAACATCGGGAAACTCCAGGTAGCTTTCGACGGTGAAGATCGGCCCCGTCGCCGTGTCGGTCCGGCGCGGAACGCTATAAAGCCCCGGCATTGAAGCAGTTCGGTATGAAGATATGGGGGCGGACCGGTTTCGCGACGGTTGCGCCGCGGTATCGATTCCATTACGGCGCGACGCGGCGCGAAAGAAAGCGGAAAGGGGGCACGCGGATGCAACCTGGGCGACACATTCGGCGGCGCGCACGGTTACGGCCGCGCATGCCGCGCGGGGCGGGCGACAGCCCGTGGCGGGCCGATTCGCGAGGTGCCGGGCCGGGTTGCTTTTTTGACAATCGTGTGACGCATTCATACGATGGTTGGCCCGCGGCGACGATTTCGCGTTGCCGGCCGTCAGCGAGTACTCAACGTGCCGATTCCCGTTCTGTTTGCCGTCCTGTGCGCCGCCTTCCTGCATGCGTCGTGGAATGCGCTCGTGCGCAGCAGCGGCGACCGGTTGCGCTCGGCCACGGTGCTGCAGATCGCGATCGGGCTGTTCGCGCTGCTGTTCCTGCCGGCCGCCGCGCCGATCACGCCCGCGAGCTGGGCCTGCGTCGTCGCATCGGCGGTGCTCCACGTCGTCTATACGCTGCTGCTGGTGCGCGCTTACGAGCACGGCGACCTGAGCGTCGCCTATCCGGTCGCACGCGGCACCGCGCCGCTGCTCGTCACGCTGGGCGCGGCGGCGTTCGCGGGCGAGCGCCTGAACGCGGGTGCGCAAGGCGGGCTCGTGCTGATCTGCGCCGGCATCATGGCGATCGGGCTGGAGCGCGGACGCGGCGCGCGGCACCGGATGACGCAGGTGCTGCCGACTGCGTTCGCCACCGGCGTATCGATCGCCGCGTACAGCGTGGTCGACGGGATCGGCGTGCGGGAAAGCGGCAGCACGGTCGGCTATACGGCGTGGATGTTCGTGCTGACCGGCTTGCTGATGGCCGCGTACTACCGGCTGCGGGCGGGGCCGCTGCGGCTCGCGCAGGATGTCGGTGAAACGGCGAAGGCCGCATGCGGCGGCGTGTGCGCGGCGCTCGCATACGGGATCGTGATCTGGGCGATGGATCGTGCGCCGATGGGGCCGGTATCGGCGCCGCGCGAAACGAGCGTGGTGTTCGCGGCGCTGATCGCGCGCGTGTATCTCGGCGAGCGGCTGACGCCGCGTCGCGCCGGCGGGTGTCTGGTGATTGCGTGCGGGGCGTTGCTGATCAGCGCGTTCGAGGCGGTGCGCTGAGCGCGGCTGCCGAACCGGGCATCGCCCCGCCGGTCGCGTGGCGCCGCATCAGCCTTCCACCGGCATCGCACTCGTGCACTTGATCTCGTCGAGGCACACGCTCGAATGCACGCCGCTCACGCCGGGAATCCGCATCAGCGTTTCGAGCAGGAAGGTGGACAGCCCCTTCAGGTCGCGCGCGACGACCTTCAGCACGTAGTCGATATCGCCCGTCACCGAGAAACATTCCTGGATCTGCGCGAGATCCGACACGAGTTTCTGGAACTTCGACAGGTCGCGGATATGCCCGCGCTCCATCGTCACGTGCACGAACGCGGTGACGCCGAACCCGAGCGTGTCGGGGCACAGACGGGTTTCGTAACGGCGGATCGCGCCGATCTCCTCCAGCCGGCGGTGGCGTCGCAGCGTCTGCGCGGGCGACAGGCCGACGGCCTTCGCCAGGTCGAGGTTCGACGCACGGCCGTTCTCCTGCAGCACCGATAGCAAATGGCGATCGATGCGATCGAGAACCGGTTCAGGCATTTTTGTTTCCTCATCTGTCTCCCGGGCGCAATCTTATCTCATAATGTAGGGTTTGCATGAGCCGGTTACGCAACCCGATTTCGCTGTCGCGACGCTAAACTGACGCCGGATTTTCGTGTGCGCCTGCAGCAAGGCGGCGAGAGCGACGGTCGGTGGCCGGTCTGGTGGGCCTGCCGACAGGAATCGGGGGTCGCCACGCGAAGATTGCAGTCCCCAACCCGGCGGCTCCACGAACGGCCGCCGGCACAGCAAAACAGCGCCCGGCACACCGAGGCGCGCCGCACCGCTTCCGGCGGAGGCGGGCAAAATGGAGAAGACATGGTTTCTGGAAACGAGAAGGACGGCCTGAAGCGGGGGCTGAAGAACCGGCACATCCAGCTGATCGCGCTCGGTGGCGCGCTCGGCACGGGGTTGTTCCTCGGCATCGCGCAGACGATCAAGATGGCCGGCCCGTCCGTGCTGCTCGGCTACGCGGTGGCCGGCGTCGTCGCGTTCTTCATCATGCGCCAGCTCGGCGAGATGGTGGTCGACGAGCCGGTCGCCGGCTCGTTCAGCTACTTCGCCGACAAGTACGTCGGCCACTTCACCGGCTTCCTGTCCGGCTGGAACTACTGGGTGCTGTACATCCTCGTCAGCATGGCCGAGCTGTCGGCCGTCGGGATCTACGTGCAGTACTGGTGGCCCGGCGTGCCGACCTGGGTGTCGGCGCTGGTGTTCTTCGTCGCGATCAACCTGCTGAACCTGGCGAGCGTGAAGTCGTACGGCGAGACGGAATTCTGGTTCTCGATCATCAAGGTCGCCGCGATCGTCGGGATGATCGGCTTCGGCGGATGGCTGCTCGCGAGCGGCCATGCTGGGCCGGAAGCGAGCGTCGCGAACCTGTGGCAGCACGGCGGCTTCTTCCCGAACGGCGTGTCGGGGCTCGTGATGTCGATGGCGGCGATCATGTTCTCGTTCGGCGGGCTGGAGCTGATCGGCATCACCGCGGCCGAGGCCGACGATCCGAAGCACAGCATTCCGCGCGCGACCAATCAGGTGATCTACCGGATCCTGATTTTCTACATCGGCGCGCTCGCCGTGCTGCTGTCGCTGTATCCGTGGGAGAAGGTCGTCACCGGCGGCAGCCCGTTCGTGCTGATCTTCCACGCGCTGAGCAGCAACCTGGTCGCGAACGTGCTGAACGTGGTCGTGCTGACGGCCGCGCTGTCGGTCTACAACAGCGGCGTGTACAGCAACAGCCGGATGCTGTTCGGCCTCGCGAAGCAGGGCAACGCGCCGAAGGTGCTGTGCTCGGTGAACAAGCGCGGCATTCCGCTCGCCGCGCTCGGCGCGTCGGCGCTCGCCACCGGCGCGTGCGTGCTGGTCAACTACTTCATGCCGGGCAAGGCGTTCGAGGTGCTGATGGGCCTCGTCGTGTCGGCGCTGATCATCAACTGGGCGATGATCACGCTGATCCACCTGAAGTTCCGCCAAGCCAAGCGCATCGCCGGAGAGCAGACTTCGTTCCGCAGTCTGGGCTATCCTTTCACGAATTACCTGTGCCTGGCGTTCATGGCCGGCATTCTCGTCGTGATGTACCTGACGCCGGATCTCCGCCTGTCGGTGTACCTGATTCCCGTATGGCTCGCGGTGCTCGCGGTCGGGTATCGCTTCCGTCAGAAGAATGCGGACTATGTGATGCGCGACGGCGCGTCCGCGCGCTGACACGGGCATCCCGACCATTCTTCCAAACGAGACCGACATAGCCATGTTCGAACACATCGACGCGTACCCGGGCGATCCGATCCTGACGCTCAACGAGAACTTCCAGAAAGATCCGCGCGATCAGAAGGTCAACCTGAGCATCGGCATCTATTTCGATGCCGAAGGCCGGATTCCCGTGATGGGGGCCGTGCGCGAAGCCGAAACCGCGCTGCAGCGCGACCTCGGCCCGAAGCCTTACCTGCCGATGGTCGGCCTCGCCGCGTATCGCGACGCCGTGCAGGCGCTGGTGTTCGGCGCCGATCATCCGGCGCGTGCGGCCGGGCGCATCGCGACCGTGCAGACGCTGGGCGGCTCGGGCGCGCTGAAAGTGGGCGCCGATTTCCTGAAGCGCTACTTCCCGGACGCGCAGGTGTGGCTCAGCGACCCGAGCTGGGAAAACCACCGCTTCATCTTCGAGCGCGCGGGCTTCACGGTGAACACGTACCCGTACTACGACGAAGCGACGGGCGGCCTGAAGTTCGACGCGATGCTCGCGGCGATCGACGCGCTGCCGGCGCGCAGCATCGTATTGCTGCACGCGTGCTGCCATAATCCGACCGGCGTCGATCTCGACGAAGGCCAGTGGGAGAAGCTGATCGACGTGGTCGAGGCGCGCGGGCTGCTGCCGTTCGTCGACATGGCGTACCAGGGCTTCGGCGCGGGCCTCGACGCGGACGCGTTCGCCGTGCGCGAACTGGCCCGCCGCGGCGTGCCGGCACTCGTCGCGAACTCGTTCTCGAAGAACTTCTCGCTGTACGGCGAGCGCGTGGGCGGCCTGAGCGTCGTCTGCGACGATGCAGCCGCGGCCGAGCGCGTGCTGGGCCAACTGGCCGGCGCGGTGCGCTCGAACTACAGCAACCCGCAAACCTACGGCGCGAAGGTCGTCGCGACCGTGCTGAACACGCCCGCGCTGCGCAAGCAGTGGGAAGAGGAACTCGCCGCGATGTGCCGCCGGATCGCGCGGATGCGCCAGTCGATCCACGACGGCCTGCGCGACTACGTCAGCGGCGAAGCCCTCACGCGCTACGTGAAGCAGCGCGGGATGTTCACGTACACGGGCCTGACCGAATCGCAGGTCGATGCGCTGCGCGAAGTGCACGGCGTGTACATCCTGCGTTCGGGCCGCATGTGCGTCGCTGGGCTGAACGATTCGAACGTCGGCATCGTCGCGGATGCGATCGGCAAGGTGCTGAAGAGCGGCGTCTGACCGGTGCGCCCCCGGGCGCCCGATCGCATCGCATGAACCGGCTGTCTCCCTCGCGGAGGCAGCCGGTTTTTTCTTGCGCGGCGGCGGCGCGGCGGTACGATGGCGGATCGAACGCAAGACGAAGGAGCGGCATGGCAATTCGAATCGTACGGCTCGGCACGCCACGCGCGGCCGGCGAGGGCCTGAGGATCGGCACGGTGCGGCGGCCGCCGCGCGGGGTACCCAAGACGGAATTCGCATCGCGCAACTACTATGATGTGTGGCTGCCGACGCTGTCGCCGAGCCCCGAGCTGGTCGCGCAGGCGCAGGCTGCCGAAACCGATGCCGAATGGCGTGCGTTCACGCGCCACTTCCGCGCGGAAATGGCGCACGGCGACGCACCGAAGGTGCTGGACCTGCTCGCCGCGCTGTCGGCGACGAGCGCGTTCTCGATCGGCTGCTACTGCGAGGACGAGCGCCGCTGCCATCGCAGCGTGCTGCGCGAACTGCTGGCGGAGCGCGGCGCGGCGATCGACGCGGAAGCGGGCTGAGCGCCCGTCGGGCGTTGCTTCGTGCGGCGCAGCGAACCGGTTGACGTGGGTCAAGCGTGCGGTGCCGCGGGCCGCTATGCTCATGGCATGAATTGCCCCGACGATGACAGGCGGACAGATGCAGATTGCCTTTCCACCCGAACCGCCCGAATATTGCGCGCGCGATCTGGTCGTCGCGTTTTCGGCGCTGGTCGACGGCCGCTGCGTGCAGTGCGCGATCACGGCCGAAGCACTGGAAGACCATTTCGGTGCGCCGTCGCTGCTGGAGCGGGATTTGCTGCACGCGTTCGATGCGCACCGGTCGGCGATCGAGGCGAAGGCACGACAAATGCTCGACGAAATCGGCGGCCGGCCGGTGTTGCTGCACAGCGGTCACTTCCGGATGGACGGCTGATTCCGCAGGAGGACGCATGACACTGCAAGGCACGATTCATGAACGCGACTGGTCGGTCGAGATCGAGACGCGACAGTGCGAATCCGGCGAGTTCCGCTGCCGTGTGTCGGTCGAGCACGGCACCGGGCCGGCGCGCTTTCACCACACGTTCGAGCACAGTCATGCGTATCCCACGGAGCACGAGGCCGCGATCGAAGGGTTGCGGGCCGGGATGACGTGGATCGAAATGAAGGCGTCGCAGACGTTCAGCATGTGAACCGCCTCGCGCCGACGGCGCGCGGAGGCAATGCTGCCACGGCAGTGATCGCCGCATCCGTCGTCGCGCCGCGCGACATGCGTGCGGGCGGATTCCGCGGCGGGCAGGGCAGGGAAACATGGGGCAGGCAATCCGGTCGACGAGCGGCGACCGCGTCAGGAGGAACGACATGGGCGTGGGCATGCAGATCGTCTGCGTCGGATTCGCGGGTTCCGCCGCGCTCGAAGGCGAGGCGGGGGCGCAGCTGGTGCGGCTCGAACGATTCCGCGCGCGGTTCGACGAATGCCTGCTGGCGATCGAGTCGCGCACGACCGGCGACGGCGGTCGGACCTACGACGTACGCCTCGAACTGCTCATGCATGATCGCGCGCCGACGGTGCTGCCGGGCAGCAGCGGCGACGACGTGAACGAGACGATACAGCGCGTGTTCGCGCAAGCCGAACAGGCGCTGTCCGCCTGGCAGGCCGGCGAACCCGAGGCGGTCGCGCTGCATGCGGCCACGACGGGCGCGGCCGCGCAATGACGCCGGCCGCGCGTCGGGCGTCAGACCTGCGCGAGCGCCTGCGCGTCGAGGATCCGCACGCGCTTGCCGCGCGTTTCGACGAGCGAATCCCGATGGAACCGCGAGAACATCCGGCTGACGGTCTCGAGCTTCATGCCGAGATAGCAGCCGATTTCCTCGCGCGTCATCCGCAGGTTGAATTCCGATGCCGAATAACCGCGCGCCTCGAAGCGCGCCGACAGGTTCAGCAGGAACTGCGCGACGCGCTGCTCGGCCGACATCGTGCCGAGCAGCAGCATCTGGCTCGATTCACGGACGATCTCGCTGCTCAGCATCTGGTAGAGGAAATGCTGCATCGGCTTCATCTCGCGGCACGCCGCCTCGAGCGCGCCGAACGGGATGATGCACACGACGCTGTCCTCGAGCGCGATCGCGTCGCAGCAGTGCTGGCCGCTGCCGATGCCGTCCATGCCGAGCGTTTCACCGGCGATCTGGAAGCCGGTCACGTGCTCGCGGCCGTCGCGATGCATCATCACCGTCTTGAACGAGCCCGCACGGACTGCATAGATGCTGTGGAACGGGTCGTCGATGCGGAACAGCGCGTCGCCCTGGCGAACCTGCCGGGTCGAGCAGATGATCGCGTCGAGGCGGCCGTACTCGTCCGCAGTCAGGTCGGGCGGCAGGCACATCGAGCGCATCGCGCAGCCCGAGCAGCGCGCGGCCGGGGTTTTGACGGCGTCGGTGCGCGCGACCGCACGAAGCGGAGTCGTTGGCCGAGGCGCGACGGGCGGGGCGGTGGCGCAGGCAGTGGCGGTAGACATGAGTCACTCCGGCTCGATCAGGGGTGGTGCGCGCGAGCGTGCACCAGGGATTCGATGACGCGGCATGCGGCGTCGAATTCGGCGGTCTTGTCGAAGAAATAATCGGCGCCGGCCGCCGCGCATGCCTCTCTGAATGCCGCCGCCGAGTGGTTCGTCAGCACGATCGTCACGACGCGCGGCGTGGCCTTCGACAGCATCCCGATCAGGTCGAGACCGCTGCCGTCCGCGAGCCGCAGGTCGACGATCACGACGTCCGCGTGGCTGCTGCGGATGTGCATCCACGCGTCCTGGCCGTCTTCCGCTTCGCCGACGACCGCGACGCCGCGGATCGCGCCGACGAGCAGCGCGATCCGTTGCCGGACGGCGATGGCGTGATCGACGAGAAACACCCTGAGCGCGACGGCGGGTGACAGGCTGGCATTCATGCCGGCAGTATCGTGTTGCGCCGCCAAAAATGAAATCGGCTGAACTGGAAGTTTGTGTAGGCCGCTTCGACGTGTTGTAGGGCGATTCCTACAACGCGTACGGGAAGGCGGCGGCGACGCCCGAGCCGCGCTGGCTGGCGTGCGTGGTGCAACCGGCAGGTTGCCGGTCGCCGCCGCCGTCGAATCAGCCGTGCCGGCGCGCGGCCAGCGCGTCGCGTGCCGTGCGGCACGCGGCCAGATCCCATGCGGCGCAGCCGACGGTCTTGAACAGCAGCGGGCCGCCGCGCGCGAAGGCGCCGCGCAGCACGTCGGCGAGCGACGCGACCTGCTGCCAGTCGACCTGCGCGACGATCAGGTCGCCGGCCTCGTGGCGCGCGCCGGCCGGATCGTCGACGACGAGCCGGCTGTGGCGCACGGTATCGGCGTCGATCTCGGCGGCATCCGCGGTGAACGCGCCGACCCCGACCACGAGGCGGCCTTCGCGTGCCGCTTCGCGATAGACGGGCGTGCGGCTCGTCGTCAGCGTGACGACGACATCGATCGCATCGGGAATCGCATCACCGTCGAGCGGCGCGAGCTGCGGCGCCTGAGCGCGGTGCGCGGCGCAGAACGCGGCCGCGCTGTCGGCGCGCGAGCCGCGCACGTGCAGGCGCGCGTCCGGAAAGATCGCCGCGAGCGCTTCCGCGTGATTGGCCGCCTGCTTGCCGGTGCCGATCAGCAGGATGTCACGCGGCGCGGCGCCGTGCAGCGCCTGGATGCCCAGCGCGGTAACGGCCGCCGTGCGGCGCCCGGTGACCGTCGGGCCGTCGAGCACGAAGCGCAGCTCGCCGGTCGTCGCATCGTATGCGCTCACCTGCCCGAGGATCGTCGGCAGCCCGCGCGCGCCGTTGCCGGGGCACACGTTCACGAGCTTGTGGCTCGCGAGGTCGCGCGCGCTCGACGGCATCGACAGCATCACGCCGCCGGCCTGCAGCGGCACGACCAGGCGTTCGGGACTGACGATCTCGCCCGCCGCGTATTCGTCGACGGTGTGCCTGAGCGTCGCGAGCAGCGCGGGGTAGTCGAGCAGCGCGGCCGTTTCGGCGGCGTCGAAAGAGGGAATCCGGGAGAGGGCGGTCATCGTGTCGGTCGGTTGGGGCGGTGGGCGTGGGAGACGGGCGCATCGCGCGCTCGCCACGGAGGCGGCCGGCTGTCGCGGTGGCAGGCGGTCTGGATCAAATCTATACCAGTTTCCGGCCACCGGGCAAGCCGGAAAAGCCAGCGGACGGCCGATTTTGGTTCTAATATCCGTCCAGATGGGCGTCGCGCGCACCGGCGCCGGTACCGCTCCGGTATAGTGCGACGCATTCCCGATCCCCCACCCGACCGGGCAGGAGCCCCAGATGATGTCCGCACGTCCCGAATCGCTCGAAGCCGGTTTCCGGCCGCTGCAGATCTACGAACAGGTCGCCGAAAGGATTCGCGACGAGATTCGCGCGGGGCGCTACGCGGCCGATTCCAGGCTGCCGTCGGAGCGCGAACTCGCGGCGCTGTTCCAGGTTGGCCGGCCGGCCGTGCGCGAGGCGCTGGGCGCGTTGCAGAACGAAGGGCTCGTGTTCACGAAGCGCAATTCGGGCACCTACGTCGTGCCGGCGCCGCTCGACGTACTCGCGCAGCGCGGCGACCCGGAAGGCGCGCCCGATGCCGACTTCAGCCCGACGTCGACGCTCGACGTGCGGCTCATCCTCGAGCCCGCGATCGCGCGCCTCGCGGCCGCGCACGGTCGCGCCGATCCCGTCGCCGAAGGCTATCTCGCACAGATGGAAACCGTCTCCGACATCGACGATCCGCAGCAGCGCGCGCTGTGGAACGAGAGCGACCGGCTGTTCCACCGGCAGCTCGCGCTGATGACCGGCGACGCGCTGATCGTGAAGATCGCGGACGAAGTCGCGAAGACGATGGACCAGCCGCTGTGGAAGCGGCTGAAGGACGACGGCATCTACGACGCGGGCCGCATCCGGCTCTACGTGTCCGAGCACCGGCTGATCTACGAGGCGATCGTGTCCGGCGACGCCGATGCGGCCGCGTTCTATGTCGAGCAGCACATTCTTCGCGTGCGTCGCGACATCACGCCGAAGTAATGCGCGCCGCCTTATTCTGGTCTAAAAAATGACCAGAATCGCAAAAAACTTTTTGAAATTGCTTGCATGGTGACCACATGTGTCCTACATTGGTTTCACACAAAACCAATCAGGAGACACCATGCGACACTTCGTTACCGCGCTCTCGGTGGCCGTTGCCGCCGGCGCGCTGAGCGCCGCGCACGCGCAGGAAGTCGTGATGATCGGCCATTCCGCGCCGCTCACCGGCCCGCAGGCCGCGAACGGCAAGGACAATGAAAACGGCGCGCGCCTCGCCGTCGACGAGCTCAACAAGGCGGGCGTGAAGGTGGCCGGCAAGACGGTCACGTTCAAGCTGGTGTCGGACGACGACCAGGCCGACCCGAAAGCGGGCGTGCAGGTCGCGCAGAACCTGGTCGACAAGGGCGTGGTCGCGGTGCTCGGGCCGTACAACTCGGGCGTCGCCATCCCGGCATCGCGTGTGTACAGCAACGCAGGCGTCCCGATGCTGCCGGTCGCGTCGAACCCGGCACTCACGCGGCAGGGCTTCAAGAACATCTTCCGGATCGGCGCGAGCGACGAACAGCTCGGCGGCACGATGGCGACCTTCGCCGCGAAGACGCTGAACGCGAAAACCGCCGCGGTCATCGACGATCGCACCGCGTACGGGCAGGGCGTCGCCGAGCAGTTCATGAACGTCGCGAAGGCGAACGGGATCAAGATCGTCGACCAGGAGTACACGAACTCGTCGGCCACCGATTTCCTCGGCATTCTCACCAAGATCAAGGCCAGCAATCCCGACGTGATCTTCCTCGGCGGCTATGCGGCGCAGGGCGCGCCGATGGCGAAGCAGATGAAGCAGCGCGGCTTGCGCGCGAAGCTGCTCGGCGGCGACGGCATCTGCTCGGCCGACATGGGCAAGGTCGCGGGCGAGGCCGCGTCGATCGTCTATTGCGCGCAGGGCGGCGTCGCGCTCGAGAAGACGCCAGCCGGCCGCGAATTCCTGAAGAAGTACCACGACACCTATCACACGGATACGCAGGTCTACGGCGTCAACTACTACGACGGCATGAAGCTGCTCGCCGACGCGATGGTCAAGGCCGGCACGACCACCGACAAGGCGAAGCTGATCGCGCAGCTGGCGAAGTCGAACTATGCGGGCGTCGCGGGCACCTATTCGTTCGACGAACACGGCGACCTGAAGGGCGCGCCGACCAGCGTCTACGTGATCCGCAACGGGCTGCCCGAACCGTACGCGAAGTAAAACCGTTACCGGAACGACGGCGCCGGTGCGCCGTCGTTCGTCTTCACGCATTCGATCTTCATGAAAATTTCCCGATCCCTTTCCACCGTCGAAGTCCATACCGGCGGCGAAGCGTTCCGCATCGTCACGAGCGGGTTGCCGCGCCTGCCCGGCGACACGATCGTCCAGCGCCGCGCATGGCTCAAGGAGAACGCGGACGAGATCCGCCGCGCGCTGATGTTCGAGCCGCGCGGCCACGCCGACATGTACGGCGGCTACCTGACCGAGCCGGTGTCGCCGAACGCGGATTTCGGCGTGATCTTCGTGCACAACGAAGGCTACAGCGACCATTGCGGGCACGGCGTGATCGCGCTGTCGACCGCCGCGGTCGAGCTCGGCTGGGTGCAGCGCACGGTGCCGGAGACGCGCGTCGGCATCGACGCGCCCTGCGGCTTCATCGAGGCGTTCGTGAAATGGGACGGCGAGCACGCGGGGCCGGTGCGCTTCGTCAACGTGCCGTCGTTCATCTGGCAGCGCGACGTGTCGGTCGACACGCCGTCGTTCGGCACCGTGACCGGCGACATCGCGTATGGCGGCGCGTTCTATTTCTACGTCGACGGCGCGCCGTTCGACCTGCCGGTGCGCGAGGCGGCCGTGGAGAAGCTGATCCGCTTCGGCGCCGAAGTGAAAGCCGCCGCGAACGCGAAATATCCGGTCGTGCATCCGGAGATTCCGGAGATCAACCATATCTACGGCACGATCATCGCGAACGCGCCGCGCCATCCGGGCTCGACGCAGGCAAATTGCTGCGTGTTCGCGGATCGCGAGGTCGACCGCTCGCCGACCGGCTCCGGCACCGGCGGCCGCGTCGCGCAGTTGTACCTGCGCGGCCGGCTCGCGGCCGGCGACACGCTCGTCAACGAGTCGATCGTCGGCACCGTGTTCAAGGGGCGCGTGCTGCGCGAGACGACGGTCGGCGACATCCCGGCCGTGATCCCGGAAGTGGAGGGCAGCGCGCACATCTGCGGATTCGCGAACTGGATCGTCGACGAGCGCGATCCGCTGACCTACGGTTTTCTCGTGCGCTGAGCAGCGGCGCACGGCACCGTTGTACCAGGCTTGGCGCGCGGCCCCGTTGCGGGGCGCGCGCCTTTTTTTGTTGTAAAAACGCACGCCCGGACGCCGTTCGCGCAGGCCCGGGACGGCCGCCGGCCGGTGGGCCGCGCGAGTTTTGGTACGATGCAGCCTTTCCAGCAGATCCCCCACCCGCGTGAATCGCCGAAACGTGTCGTCAGTGCGTGACCTCAGTGCCAAATGGGTCGCGCGCGCCCAACCCGTCGCGGCCGCTGCCGCCGTGCTCGTCAAGCGTGTCCTGGCCAGCGCCTGGCACCATCTCCGTCATCCGACGCGCCGCGGCGTGCTGCGCGCGGCTGCCGCCGTGCCCGCGCTGTTCCTGCTGTACGTGCTGGTGCTGATTCCGTTCACGCCGGGCATCGGCGACATCCGCAAGGCGCGCGTCGACCAGCCGGCGCAGGTGCTGTCCGCCGACGGCAAGGTGCTGGCGGAATTCAAGCCGTCGAACCGCGAATGGGTGTCGCTCAAGCAGATCTCGCCGCACATGGTCGACGCGCTGATCGCCACCGAGGACCATCGTTTCTACGAGCATCACGGTCTCGACTGGAAGCGCACGGCGTCGGCCGCGCTCCATACGTTCTCGGGCAGCCGCCAGGGCGGCTCGACGATCACGCAACAGCTCGCGCGCAACCTGTATCCGGACGAGATCGGCCGCGCGCCGACGCTCACGCGCAAGATGAAGGAGGCGATCACCGCGCTGAAGATCGAGGCCGTCTACAGCAAGGACCAGATCCTCGAGACCTACCTGAACACGGTGCCGTTCCTGTACAACGCGTACGGCGTCGAGATGGCCGCGCGCACCTATTTCGACAAGTCGGCCGACGAGCTCGACGTGCTCGACAGCGCGACGCTCGTCGGGATGCTGAAGGGCAACAGCTACTACAACCCGGTGCTGAATCCCGAGCGCGCGCTGCAGCGGCGCAACACGGTGCTCGGCCAGATGGTGAAGTACGGCAAGCTGTCGCCGGCGCAGTTCGCGCAGTTGCAGCGCCGGCCGCTGCGCATCGACTTCGAGCGCCAGAAGGAGCCGCCGGGGCCCGCGCCGCACTTCGCGCAGCAACTGCGCAAATGGCTGATCGGCTGGGCCGACCGCAACGACTACAACATCTATTCGGACGGGCTGATCGTGCGCACCACGATCGATTCGCGTCTGCAGCAGATGGCGACCCAGGCGCTGACGCTGCAGGCGAATCAGCTGCAGGGCATCGCGAACAATGCGTGGAGCGGCCGCGACGGCTGCGGCACCGACAACGAGGTGTTCCGCACCTTCATGCGCGAGTCGCCCGAATACAAGGCCGCGCAGGACGCCGGCAAGAACGATGCGGCCGCGATGAAGCAGCTCGCCGCCGACCGCGGCTTCATGCGCGCGCTGTGCAAGGCGAAGACCGACGTGCAGGCCGGCTTCGTCGCGATCGATCCGCGCGACGGGCAGATTCGCGCGTGGGTCGGCAGCCGCGACTTCACGAACGAGCCGTTCGATCACGTCGCGCAGGCGCGGCGTCAGCCGGGCTCGACCTTCAAGCCGTTCGTCTATGGCGTCGCGTTCGCGAACGGGATGAAGCCGGACGACACCTTCATCGACCAGGCGGTCGAGATTCCGCTGAAGGGCGGCGAGATCTGGCGGCCGAGCGACGACGCGCCGCCGACGGGCAAGCCGATGACGCTGCGCGACGCGGTCGCGCTGTCGCGCAACCGGATCACCGCGCAGGTGATGGAGAAGGTCGGTCCGGCGGCCGTGGCGCGGTTCGCGCGCGACATGGGCGTGCGCGAAAGCCCGCTCGAGCGCGTGCCGTCGCTTGCGCTCGGCACGAGCCCCGTGACGCTGAAGGAGATGGTCGCGTCGTACGCGACGATCGCGAACGGCGGGCTGTACGTCGAGCCGCAAATGGTGACGCGCATCGAGAACCGCCGGGGCGAGGTGCTCGCCGAATACGCGCCGGCGCCGCCCGAGCGCGCGCTCGACGCCGAAACCGACAAGACGCTGCTCGACGTGATGCGCGGCGTCGTGACGCGCGGCACCGGCAGCAGCATCCGTACGCGCTTCGGCATTCGCGGCGACGTGGCCGGCAAGACCGGCACCACGCAGGACAACGCGGACGGCTGGTTCATCCTGATGCAGCCCGGGCTGGTGGCCGGCGCGTGGGTCGGTTTCGACGACGGCCGCGTGACGCTGCGCAGCGACTACTGGGGGCAAGGCGCGCACAGCGCGCTGCCGATCGTCGGCGACTTCTTCCAGCGCGCGCAACGCGCCCGGATCGTCGACACGAAGCTGAAATTCGACACCGAACCGTCGCCCGGCTGGTTCGCTTCGGTGCGTGAACGGGTGACGGACCTGGTCGACGGCTGGTTCGGGCCCGAGCCGAAGCAGGCGGCGGCGCCCGTCAGGACGCAGCGTATCGAGCGCGAGCCGGAGGCGGATGCAGCCGCGGCGTCGGCCGCATCCGGCGCGTCGGCGCCCGAGGCGGCATCCGGCGGCATCGTCGAGGAATGGGTGCCCGCGTCCGAGGTGGCGGCGTCGGCCGCTGCGTTGTCGGCGTCGCAACCGCCGGTCGCGCAGCCGGCGGCGGCGGGCGGCAATGCGACGAGCCCGGGCAACGCCGGTGGCGGCCTCGGCTCCGCCCCGGCCGTCGCGCCTTCCGCAACGCCGGCGCCGACACCGGCTTCACCCGACGCGACCAGCGGTTCGGAGTAACGAGCCGTTCAGATTTCGCGCGAGGCTGCCGTAATAACGTTGTCACGACAGCTCGCGCGGTCGCTCCGCGCCTTTCCGATGCGGCTCATCACCGATCACGTCGCGCTCGCGCGCGATGACATCTCCGCCGGCGTCCCGCTCCGCTTCGATCTCTACGATGCCGGCGGCGCCGCGCTGCTGCCCGCCGGCACGACGCTGCGCGATCCCGCGCAGCATGACTTCCTGTTCGATCACTTCCGGCCCGTGCGCCGGCGCGATGACGCCGAGCCTGCCGCGCCGGCGCACGACACCGTGCCGGCGGCCACGCGCATGGGGCTGTCGGCCGGCGCCGCGATCGGCATCCGGCGGCGGGTCGGCGCGACCCGCGTGCTGCAGCGCTGCCGGTTGATCGGGGTCGGCGCATCGGGCGCGCTGTTCGTCGAGCCGCAGCCGGCGGTCGTGCTCGAGTTTGCCCGCGGCGACGACGTCGAGGCGGTCGCGATCGGCCGGTCGGCCGTGTCGCGCTTCGGTGCGACGGTCGAAGCGGTGCAGGCGACGGGCGCCGCGCCGTTCATGGTGCTGTCGCCGCCGGGCTTCGTCGACCGGTTGCGCACGCGCGCGGAGCCGCGCGTGCCGGTACGGATCGCGGCCCGCTGCACCGGCGGGCCGGCGCAGGCCGACGGCATCGGGATCGTGCGCGATCTCAGCCTGAACGGACTGTCGATCGCGCTCGACCGGCCGCTCGCGGCGGCCGGCGAGCCGTTGCGCGTGCAGTTGCCGTATGCGGACGAGGACCGTGTCGCGCTGCTGACGCTCGACGGGACGGTGCGTGCGGTGCATGCCGATCCGGCCGGGTCGGGCTGGACGCTTCACCACGCGGCGTTCGACGAAGTCGCTGCCGCCGACCGGATGCGCCTCAAGGCGCTGCTGTTCGACCTGTCGTCGGGGGCGGTGGAGGCGGAGCAGGTCCGCTGAGGTGTCGAACGGAGAAGCGGGGCAAACGTGGCAACCTCTGGGCGGTCGTCCACGGCCCGGTGAATCGATCCGCACCGCGCGAGCCGGGCGAGAGCGCGCAGAGCCTATTGGCTGCGGATGCGGCCATAATCATCTGATGATTCGATCGAATGCGCGGCAATTGTACGGTTTCGGTCAACAGTGAATTTGCGATTTAAGTATTTACCCTGATAGCCGTGCCGCCTAGACTTTCACTCATGCGCAACGACTACCCAGTCCGAAGCGCCTGACAAGACAAATCTGGAGGTAACGCATCATGAAATCGCTGATCAAGGCAGTTGCACTGGCCGCTCTGGTGGCCGCACCGGTCGTCTCGTTCGCTCAATCGAACCAGCAGCCGCTGACGCGCGCGCAAGTGCGTGCCGAACTGGCCCAGCTGGAAAAGGCCGGCTACAACCCGAACGACTGGATCAACTATCCGGAAAACATCCAGGCCGCACAGGCGAAGATCGCGGCAGCCCAGAACACCGGTGCGCAGGCTGATGCAACGGGCTACGGCGCGAACCCGGCGGCGACGTCGCAGTCGGGCCAGCGCGTGACCGTGCCGGCCGCAGCTGATCGTTCGTCGGTGTACTTCGGTCACTGAGCTTGTCGCGCCGCGGCGGCCTTTGCGACCGCCAGCGAAGCCGCAATAAAAAAACCCGCACTCGGCTCGAGGGCGGGTTTTTTTCATTGGGGCACGACGGCGTTCCCCTCTCGATCATCAGGAGGACGCGGGAGTCGGTCCCGTGCCAAACCCTGTCGAATGCGATGCCTGACAGGGATCTTTTCACGTTGCATCGGTAGAGTAAGATTCCTGCGGAATGGACGAGACGGCTTCAATCAACGGGAAAGCGATGCGCTTGTATTCGGTCAGCGGAACGGTATCAAATTTGCGCTACTCGATCGAGAAGTATTCGCCATCGAAGTTGCGCAAGTTCGAGGAAAGGGCAACGGAGCTCGCTCCTGTGTTGCTTGCGTCCATTGGCGAAGGCGGTATGGCACTAGCCAGTGCAACGGTGCACGATTCCGACCGAAATTGCCCCGAACCGGCCGAAGGCTACTGGATCGAGATGGAGGTCGGCGGGCGAGCGCTCAAAGGCTGGTTCGACACTCTCTCGTTCGAGAATGGCGGGCATGTGGACGCTGTTTTCGATAAAAGCGGATTGCTGATGGCGGTCAATAATCCGCAGGCGAGACTGGTCGTATTCAGGCCGCCTTGCCCTGAAGGCCTGAAACCCGTTTTCAACAAGTCCATGCTTTACGTTTGCCTCGGGGTGACTTTGTTTTTATTTTTTGGACAAGCCGTACTTTATGCATTCGCACTGCCCGCTTGGGGCGAGTTTTTCGAGTTGATGCCGTTCGTGCTGATAATGTCGGCGCTGGTTGTGGCTCTGCTGGTGTTGCTGGCCTACCGGGACGAATTGATTAGCGGGCGTCGCACCAGAAAGATCCTCAAACTGCTCGGCCTGTCGGGTAGTGTGAGCGCGTTGAAGGCGGAACGCATCGGAACCGGCTACGCGTACCGTTACTGACCGCTTTTGTCCGCACCGCCGAACGGCGCTTGAACCATTGATTTCGGTGCGTGCACCGTCGTTCCGTCAAACGAATCCCACGCTTCAGTCCGACACCCGCTGACAACCGTTTGCGCGTGCGCTAGCATCGCGATCGGTGTCGCCGTGGCGCAGCGGCCGATGCGCGACCAACCCGGCATCACGTTCCACGACTTCAACGAAAACAAACAGGAGCATCCATGCGTGTCTTGACCGGTCTGCTGTGCGCGCTGGCGCTGACGGCGAACCTTGCCCACGCACAGGCGAATTGCGCGGACGCGACGGATCAGGCGGCGATGACGGCATGTGCCGATCGCGCGTACAAGAAATCCGACGCGGAGCTGAACCGCACCTACCAGGCTGTCACCGCGCGCCTGCGCGATGCGAAGCCGCTCGCAGAGAAACTCGTGAACGCGCAGCGCGCGTGGATCGCCTACCGCGATGCCGAATGCAACTTCTCCAGCGCGAATGCCGAAGGCGGCAGCGCCTATCCGATGGTCGTGTCGACGTGCCTCGACGATCTGACCAAGACCCGCACCGAGACGCTGAAGGGCTATCTGTCCTGCGAGGAAGGCGATCTCGCGTGCCCGGTGCCGGCGAAGTAACGGCTGCGCGACGTCCGGCCAGCTTCTAGCGCACATCACTCGGCCGTCATGGTTCGCCGGCCCGTTCGCCTAGACGTCGTCCGTTTCGTCGAGCAGCTTGTGCCGCAGCGCGTAGCGGACCAGCGCCGCTTCGTGCGGCATCTGCATCTTTTCCAGGATCCGGGTCTTGTAGGTGCTGACCGTCTTCGCGCTGACGCACAGCGCCTGCGCGATCTCGGTCAGCGTCTGCCCGGCGGCGATGCGGCGGAACACGTCGAACTCGCGATCGGACAGCCGCTGGTGCGGCAGCGTCTCGGCCGGCTCGTTCAGGCTCTGCGCGAACTGTTCGGCCATCGCGAGGCTCACGTAGACGCCGCCCGACGCCACCTTGGTCACCGCGCCGACCAGTTCGGCGCTCGCGCTTTCCTTGGTCAGATAACCCGACGCACCGGCGCGGAACGCACGCACCGCGTATTGCTGTTCCGCGTGCATGGTCAGCACGAGCACGCGCAGCGCGGGCTTCTCGTCCTTGATCTGCTTGATCAGTTCGACGCCGTTGCGGCCCGGCATCGACAGGTCGAGCACCAGCACCTGCGCAGGCGTCGACCGGATGAGCGCGATCGTCGACGCTCCGTCGCATGCTTCGCCGGCCACTTCGAATCCGGTGGCGTTCTGGAGGATGTGCCGCAGACCGTCGCGCACGAGCGTATGGTCGTCGGCGATGAGCACCTTGATCATGTGAGGGTGGTTTCCTGTTGTACGGAACCGAGCGGGAATGCGACGGTAATCGAGAAGCCGCGCGCGAGCGCGGTGTCGATCGTCACGCTGCCGCCCAGCATGTGTGCGCGTTCGCGAATGCCGATCAGGCCGAAAGATTTGTCCTCATGGGCGGTGCCGACCGGTGCCGCGCCGCGGCCGTTGTCCGCGACGCGCAGCACGCAGAAGCCTTCCTCGATGTCGAGGCGCAGCGCGACGCGCGTCGCGTCCGCATGGCGCGCGACATTCGTCAGCGCTTCCTGGACGATCCGGAACAGCGTGGTCGCCCCCGCGCTGGTGAACGTGAGGCCGCCCGTTTCGATGTGGCGCTCGACGTCGATGCCGTAGCGGTTCGTGAAGTCGTTCGCGAGCCACTCGATCGCCGGCACGAGGCCGAGATCGTCGAGCATCACGGGGCGCAGGTCGGCCGCGATGCGCCGCACCGACGCGACGGTCGCGTCGATCAGCCGGCGCATGCCCTGCAGGTGCGACAGCACGCCGACTTCGGGTTGCGCATGCTCTGGCGTGCGCAGTTGCTGCTCGATGACCGACAGGTCCATCTTCAGCGCGGTGAGTTGCTGGCCGAGGTCGTCGTGCAGTTCGCGCGCGATGCGGGTTTTTTCCTCCTCGCGCACGTTCTGCAGGTTCGCCGAGAGTTCGCGCAGTTCCTGGCGCGACTGCTTCAGCGCATTCTCGGCGCGCTGCCGCTCGGTGATGTCGCGCAGCATCACCGTATAGAGCTTGCCCGACGCATCGCGGATCTGCGAGATCGACGCCTCGATCGGGAACTCCTCGCCGTTGCCGCGCAGCCCGAACAGCACGCGCTGGCGGCCCATCTGCCGCTCGGACACGCCCGTCACGCCGAACTGGTCGACGTGCTTCGCATGCGCGGCACGAAACCGCTCGGGGATGAAGCGCGACAGCGGCGCGCCGATCGCTTCCATCGCCGACACGCCGAAGACCTGTTCGGCCATCGGGTTGAAGATCACCACCGTCTGCTTCTCGTCGATCGTGATGATCGCTTCCATCGACGAACGGATGATGCCCATCATCCGCGCCTCGTTCAGGATGCCGCGGCTGCTGGCGCCCGTATCGGCGTGGCCGGCGCGGCCGCGCAGCAGCGCATGGACGAGCGCCGCGAACGCGAACGACGCAATCAGCCCCGCGGCGAGCACCGTGCCGGCCGCGCGCTGCGCGCCGGTCGCGCTCGGGCGGCCGTCCGCGGAATAGGCGAGCTTCAGCACGGTTCCGCCGAAATTCAGCTGGTCGGTGCGCCGCATCAGGTCGGGTGACGCGGAGGCTTCGTCGGTCGTCGTCTCGGCGCTCGCGATCGGGTGCGGATCGTCGCCCGCGCTCATCCGAAGGTCGAGCCCGCGTTCCGCGTCGAGCGCGCGCTCGACCAGGCGATTCGGGCTCACTTCCGCGAACAGCACGCCGTCCGCGCCGGCGTCATGGGCGACGGCCGTGCGCGACGAAGCCGTCGCGGGGACGAACAGCGTGAGGGTGCGCGCATCGCGGGACGTATCGTTGTCGGCCGGATGGATGCCGAGCGCGATATCGCCGGTCCGCAGCGCGTGCGCCAGCGGAGCCTGGTCCGGCGCGCCGAAGCGCACGCCGGCCGAGCTCGATGCCGGCGCAACGAGCGTGGCCACCGCGAGCGGGCCGGCTGGTATCGGCGCGTGGCCGGCGAGGGCGCTGCGCGCCGCGGTCGACAGCGGCGCATAGCCGAGCTGCCGGATCGGCGAGCGCCCGCTGTCGAGATCGAGCGTGTCGGCATACCGGCGCCATTGCTCGGCGGTGATCTGCGGCGCAAGCGCGAATGCGCCGCGCGCGCTTTCGAGCACGGCGACGCTGCCTTGCAGCTCGTGGCGCAGCATCGCCGTCACGTGCGTCGTGCGGCGTTCGAAGCGCGTATGGACGGCGCCTTGCCACTGCTCGCGCACGAGCAGCGCGACGCCGAGCGACAGCGCCGCGCCGGCGAACAGCGTAACGACGCCAGCCGCGAGCGGCTGGCGTAACATGATCTGGAAACGCGCGGGCCCTCGGGCGTCACGCGACGGGGTTCCACTGGCGGTGGTCATTCGATGGCCATTCTGGTGTCGGGGCCGCCCGTGGCACGCGGGCAGCGCGGCAAAACCGGGAAAAACCGGGAAAAACTCGCACCGGCCGCGTGCGACGTCTATTTTCAAGATGAAATTGTGCGCGTTTTACGCGTTTTTTGTAATAGGGTCAGCTAAAAATGAGATAGCCGGGCGGTGTAGCGGGCGTCCCGGCCGCATTTGACGCGCGTCAACGGGCGCGTCGGCACGTGGGGCAGACTGTTCGGCAGGCGAGCCGGCATCGGGCCGGCTTGCGGTGACGGGGACGCCGTATGCGCGATGCGCGACGGGTGCCCGGTCGGAGGGTGGACCATGTACAAGCGGATTTTCGTCGGGCTCGATGGCAGCCCGAGTGCGCGTCTCGCGCTGAACGAGGCAATCCGGATCGCGGCGGCATCCGGCGGCGAGGTCACGTGCGCGTATGTCGTCGAGCACCGGCCGCAGCTCGTCGACGTCGATGCGGGATTTGCGGCCGAACGCGATGGCGACGCGGCGGCAACCGCTGCGGCGACGCCCGTGCTCGACGACGCGAAAGCGGCGCTCGCGCAGCGGCAAGTGGCGGGCACCGTACGCGCGATCGACGCGTACGGCGAGGATGTTGCCGCAGTGCTGATGCGCACGGCGGCCGAGGTCGGCGCGGATCTGATCGTGATGGGGACGAGCGGGCGCCACGGCCTGCGCCGGCTGCTGCTCGGCAGTGTCGCGGAATCGCTGCTGCGCGCGGCCGACCGGCCCGTGCTGCTGGTGCGGCACGACGAGCCGGCCGCGGCGGCGACCGCGTGACGGGGCGGTACGGCACCGACGCGTGAGCGGCGGCGGGCAGGGGCTGCCGCGCGGGCGCCGGCGTGATGTGGGTTCGACGGTGCGCCGGTTGCATCGTGGCCTGCACTTCTGGCAGCATCGACCGGCGTTCGCTTCATCGTCGCGCGCCGCGTTCCGCGCGCGACCCGGTCGCCGCGTGCATGGCCGCGGCGATCGACGCAGCGGCACGCGACGCCGGTCGATCGCATCGTCGATCGGACGGGCCGCGCGTTGCGTGTCCGGTTCACTCCTTCATCGACGTCATCCGCCATGCCGATCTCCGCCGCCGACGTGATTCAACAGTTCGATCTGCAACCGCACCCCGAGGGCGGCTATTTCCGAGAAACCTACCGCGCGGCCGATACGGTCGTGCGTCCGGCCGACGGCGCGTCGCGTGCGGCGTCGACCGCGATCTATTACCTGTTGTGCGAGGGCGCGTATTCGTCGTGGCACCGGATCCGTTCCGACGAGGTCTGGCATTTCTACGCGGGCGATCCGCTCGAAGTGTGGGTGCTCGACGAGCGCGACGGCCTGACGATCCACCGGCTCGGCAACCCGCTCACGCACCCGGGCACCGTATTCCAGGCGGTCGTGCCGGCCGGGCGCTGGTTCGGCGCGCGCTGCGCGTCGCCGGAGCACGTCGCGCTCGTCGGCTGCACGGTTGCGCCGGGGTTCGAGTTTGCGGAATTCGAACTCGCGGACGCGACGGCGCTGGCCGCCGCATTCCCCGAGTATGCGGAATACGTCGCGGGGCTCGCGCAGCGCTCCGACGCATGAGTGTGCCGGCGGCCATGCCGGCCGCACCGAGCCGCCTTCGACGGCAGCCGTTCCGCGCGGCCGCGGCCAAACCCGTTTAGAATGCACGGTGGTGCAGGATCGGCCGCGGAGGTGCCGCGGCGATCGCTGCTTGCCGTATCGACGGCCGCCCCCGTCGCACGGACCGCATGTCTTCCAGGAGCGCCGCCGTGTGGCACTTTCCCATCGCGATTCCCTCGTCGCTCGGCCCGTGGGCCGTGTTCGCGAGCGTACTGATCACGCAGCTCGGCGTGCCGGTGCCGGCCGTGCCGATGCTGATCCTCGGCGGTACGATGGCGGCGATGGGGCAGGCGTCCTGGGCGAGCATGTTCGTGGCGGCGATCGGCGCGGCGATGCTCGCCGATTCGCTGTGGTTCTTCATGGGCCGCACGCGCGGCCGGCGCTTGCTGAACGGGCTCGTGCGATTCTCGCTGTCGCTCGACACGACGCTGCGCTTCGCGCGTAATGTATTTGAAAGATACGGCGCGCCGCTGCTCGTCCTCTCCAAATTCCTCCCTGGCCTCGGCCTCGTGTCGGCGCCGCTGCTCGGCACGACCGCGATCGGCGTCGGCGTGTTCCTGTTCTGGGATCTGGCCGGCGCGTCGCTGTGGGCCGCGTTCTGGCTCATCGGCGGCGCGGCCGTGCACGACCAGATCGTCCAGTTCGTGCTGTGGGTGCGCGCGAGCGGCGGCACGATCCTCGACGCGTTCCTCGCGATCTTCATCACGTTCCTGTTGTACCGCTGGGTGCGCCGCGTGCAGTTCCGCCGCTACCTCGCGCAAGTGCGCATCTCCCCGCCGCAACTCGTCGAGATGATGACGTCGAACGAGCCGCCGCTGATCTTCGATGCGCGGCCGCGCGCGATTCGCGAACGCGAGCCGTACCGGATTGCCGGTGCGGTGCCGGTCGATCTCGATTCGCCGGACCTGCTGGATCCGGAGCTGCTGAAGCGGCCGATCGTCGTGTATTGCGTGTGCCCGAACGAGGCGACCGCGAAGCGCCTGATCGCGAAGATGCAGCGCAAGAAGATGCTGCACAACATCAAGGCGCTGAAGGGCGGCCTCGACGCGTGGGAGAAGCACGGCTATCCGGTCGAGCCGCTGCCGGCCGATCTCGATTCATCGAGGTATTTCGTGCGGCCGGAACATGCGGCGCTCGCAGGCGAATATACGGTGCGCGCGACGTTGTCGAAGTGAGTCGTGCGCGGGATTCCGTTCATGACGGAAAGTGTCCGAAGCGTGCACCCAATTCGTGTGTGGTCCCGAACAGCCCAAGCGGATCAGTCCCTTTGCCAACACGTCGTGAAGGTGGAATAAATCTGCAGGGGCATACGCGGGATGCGCGTCGATCAGCCGGCCTTTCTGGGTTCTTTCTTTTTGTCGCGGCTCGCAGACCAGATGCTGCTCTTTCTGGTGCCGCTCGTCGTCTTTCAGGTCACTCGGAAAGCGACGTGGTCCGGGCTCGCCTTTTTCGTCGAGGCGTTCCCGCGATTCATCGCCTTTCCGGTCTGTGGCGCACTGAGCGACCGTGTGTCACCGATCCGCGTGCTGCGAGCGAGCCAGACCAGCCGGGCCGTCGCTTGCGTGATCGGCATCGCCGGCTATGTCGCCTGGAGCGGAATCGGATGGCTGATCGCATTGTCCGCCGTATGCGGCGCACTCACGAGCCAAGGTCTCGTCGCTCGTGAGGTGTTGCTGCCGCAGATCTTTCCGCAGCAGCGCTTCGAAAAAGTGTTGTCCTATACGCAGCTCGCCGATCAGTTGGGCGTCGTGCTTGGACCGATCGTCGCGGCGGCGCTGCTTGGGTATCGCGACTGGGAGTGGGCTGTCGCTTCCGCGGCGCTGCTGTTTGTCTCGGCGGATTTGCTGGCATTCGTCTGGCAACGGACCAGCACGGCACGCGTTGCGCCTCCGGAACACCCGGTGGGGCCGTGGTATGCACCGTTCGGTGTGGCGCTGAAGCATGTCGTCACGCTGCCGGGGCTGTTGCGGCTGATCCTGCTCGCAGCGGCGGAAAACCTCGTGATCGGGACGACACTTGCGACGTCGGCTGCGATGGTCACCGGTGCGTTTCGGCAGTCCGGCGGTTTCTATGCCGGACTGCAGGTCACGGGTGCCGTCGCGACAGTCGCGGTCCTGCTGTTCGTCGCGCGTATCGAGGTGGCGCGCGAGCGGCTCGGCATCGTCGCATTCGTCGCGATCGCGGCTGGCGGCCTCGCGATGGGCATGGCCGGTTCGATTGCGATGTACGTCGCCGGTTTCCTTTTGGTCATCGGTTTCGACAAGATGTTCAACGTGTACATACGCAGCGCCCGGCAGGCCATCATTCCCCCTCGGGACTATGGCAAGACGACGGGCGTCATCGTCCTGCTGAATAACGCGACGCAGCCGCTTGCCGGGCTGCTTGTGGGGCTCTTTTCCGGTCACGGGCGCGTTGCGCTCGTCGTGACGCTGACCTCGATCGGCATGGCGATACTGGGTGGCGTGGTCATTGCCGTTGGCGCCGGCCGGCCGCGAGCGACTGCGCGCGTTTCGGACTGACGCGGCGGTACCGCAAGGAATACGGCGCTGGCGACGCGAAACCGGTGTTCGGCGTGGTGCGAGATGAAGTCGCTGCATTCCCGGACGTGATCGTGACCGGGGCGGGGCAGGCGCTCGAACCCGGATGCGGGGCGATCGTAATCTCGCTGCATCGACCGGATCGAGCCTGACGGGTATCGACAGGGTCGACAGTCCGGCCGTTATCGAAGTAAATCGTGCGCGGGATGCCGCGCACGTGCCGATTTCGCCTCCGATCTCACGCTTCCCGTTTCCGGGAAAATCGGCTGGCGCGAAACATCCGATTATTCTTATAATCCCGCCTGCATATTGCGTGCGCTTGATTGCGCACATTCGACGCGCGTTCGTTCGCGCCGAAAGCGATTGATCCCATTGCCGCCCGCCACGCGCACAGCCTTGTCGCGCGGGCCGCACGGGCGTATTCCGTGAAAGGCCAGATCCGTTTTTCCGGATTGTTCCGGAAAATACCGATAATCAACGGTAATTCCAATCGGAGTGACGCAGTATCCGCAGCGTTTTTCATCCGGAAAACGGCGGCGGGGATTTTTCGTTTTCGGTTTGCCGGTATCGGCATGAACGGTCGCGCATTGACATCGACAATGACGGCGGCCCGTTCGCGGCTGCCAGGAGACGGACTTGAAACAACCAGAAGACCAGCTGCACCGCGGGCTGGAAGAGCGGCACATCAACCTGATGGCGCTCGGCGCGACGATCGGCGTCGGCCTGTTCCTCGGCTCGGCCGCCGCGATCCGCACGGCCGGCCCGGCCATCCTGCTGACCTACCTGCTGGGCGGCATCGCGATTTTCCTGATCATGCGCGCGCTCGGCGAAATGGCGATCACCAATCCGGTCGCCGGCGCCTTCAGCCGCTATGCGCGCGACTACCTCGGCCCGCTCGCGGGCTACCTGACCGGCTGGACCTACTGGTTCGTGTGGATCGTCACCTGCATGGCGGAAATCACCGCGGTGGGCGTCTACATGCACATGTGGTTCCCCGGCGTGCCGAACTGGATCTGGGCGCTCGCGGCGCTCACGGCGATGGGCGCGGTGAACTTCATCGCGGTCAAGCTGTACGGCGAATTCGAGTTCTGGTTCGCGCTGATCAAGATCGTCACGATCGTGCTGATGATCGTCGGCGGCGGCCTCATGATCGCGTTCGGCATCGGTAACGGCGGCGTCGCGACGGGCATCTCGAACCTGTGGGCCCACGGCGGCTTCATGCCGAACGGCATCGACGGCGTGATCGGCGCGCTGCCGATCGTGATGTTCGCGTATCTCGGCGTCGAGATGCTCGGCCTCACGGCCGGCGAGGCGCGCAATCCGGAGAAGTCGCTGACGAAGGCGGTGAACTCGGTGTTCTGGCGCGTGCTGATCTTCTACATCGGCGCGCTGTTCGTGATCATGTCGCTCTATCCGTGGGACCAGATCGGCACGCAGGGCAGCCCGTTCGTGATGACGTTCTCGCGGCTCGGGATCCCGGCCGCCGCCGGCATCATCAACTTCGTCGTGTTGACCGCGGCGCTGTCGTCGTGCAACAGCGGCCTGTTCAGCACGGCGCGGATGCTCTACAACCTCGCGCAGCAGGGCCAGGCGCCGGCCATGCTCGGCCGCGTGAATCGCAACGGCGTGCCGGTGTACGGCGTAGCCGTGTCGGTCGCGCTGCTGCTGATCGGCGTGCTGCTCAACTATCTCGCGCCGCAGCACGTGTTCACGTGGCTGACGTCGGTGTCGACGTTCGGTGCGATCTGGACGTGGTGCGTGATCCTGATCGCGCAGATGCGCTTTCGCCGCACGCTGTCGGCCGACAGGATCGCGCGCCTGCCGATCCGCGTGCCGTTCTATCCGCTCGGCTCGTTCGTCGCACTCGGGTTTCTCGCGCTGGTCGTCGTGCTGATGGCGTTCTCGCCGGATACGCGCGTCGCGCTCGTGATCGGCCCGGTCTGGATCGTGCTGCTCGGCATCGCATACGCGGTGTTCCATGCGAACCGGGCGAGCGCGCCCGCGTCGACGAAGTCGTAAGCCAAGCGGCCGAAAGTCGCCGCGCCGCGCGCCGCACAGGCGTGCGCGGCGCATCGCGGCCCGCACGGGTATTGATCGCGATCATGCACGTGCGGGCCGGACGACATATGCTGTCTGAATCGCTTGTCCGCGCTTCGCGTGGCCGTCCGCCGATCCGCGCGACCGCGTCGGCCGTCCGTCCGCCGTTCGTCGTTCGCCGCTGCCCGCGCGAAGCTCCGGTCGTCGTTCGCGACGACGCGTCCGCAAGGAGGCTTTCGCCATGCAGTCCACCCCGACCATCCCGCCGCTCGCGCGGATCTCGCTGGCCGTCGATCTGACGCCGGAGTCGCTGTCCGCCGCGCGCTACACGCGCACGCTGCTGCGTCCCGGCATGCAGGTGCGCATCGTCTGCGCGATCGACAATCCGCGTCTCGTGCTGCCCGACATCCCGCGCGTCGACGCGCTGCTGACCTCCGCGCGCGAGGAGATGACGCGTGAAGCTCAGGCGACGCTCGAACGCATCGCGGAACTGTTCGCCGGCAGCGGCGTGGGGATCGAGCAGATGATCATCGATACGTCGCTCACGGGCGGCACGGTGGCCGATGCGCTCGCGAACGACACGTCGGCATGGCACGCCGACGTGCTCGTGGTCGGCGCCAATCCGCACCATGGGCTGCTGCGGCTCGTCGAGGGGGCGGTGTCCGACACGCTGGCCGCGCGCGCGCGCTGCGCGCTGCTGATCGTGCCCGCCGACTATGTGCGGCCGTCGGACGGGCCGCTGCAGCGCCTGATGTTCGCCGTTGACGGCAGCGAGCCGTCGCTGCACGCGGTGCGCGTCGGGCTCGGCTTCGCGGTGCCGACGACGCTGCTGTACGCGGCCTATGTCGTCGATCGCGCGGTGCGTCTGACGGATCTCGTGCCGGTGCGCGCGCTCGAGGATGCGTATCGCGCGGAGGGCGAGGATGCGCTGGCGCGGATCGGTCCGCTGTTCCATGCAACGGGGAACCCGACCAAGCGCGGCATCGTCGAAACCCGTCCGACCAGCGACGACGTCGCCCATGCGCTGATGCGCGACGCGGTGCACTGGCATGCGGAACTGCTGGTGGTCGGCACGCACGGCCGGCGCGGCATCGCGGCCTGGCTGATCGGCAGCGTGGCGCGCCGGGTCGCGCATCTCGCGCAGGTGCCGGTGCTGCTCGTGCGCGAGGCCGCGTGAGGATTGCGCTGCGACGAATGCGAAGCGGACTTTCATTGACCTGCATCAGAAACGTCGCGCGTTTTGCATGAGATAGTCGCACGAGGTGCGTGTGCATGCGGCGGATGGTCCGTCGTCCGTACCCGACGCCGCGATTCGACACGTCGGTCCGGAACCGCGCGAACCGGCGCATGTCCGACGCCGTTGCGATTCAGCCGATTTCCGGAGCCGTGCCGCGCAGCGCATCGCGCATCGGCCGATCACGAACTCTCTGGCACGAGGGTAGGCAGCCGGCGGCTGCCTTGGATAACGGACGGGGTGCATTGCACCCCGTCCGCTTTCCTGGCCCCGTGCTGACTCTTTTCCTCGCAGGTATTGTTTTCGTCGATGTCGCCGTGTGGAACGGCGCGTGATGCCACGCGATCGCGCGATCGCGGATTCGGTGTGGATCGCGGCATGCGCTGCGCGCCCGGCGCGGTGCCGCGGCCTTCACGCGGCCGCGTGCGGCGTCGGCTGCGTAAAGGCGCTGCGTTCAGGCCCCGCGTCCAGGCCTTTACGCGGAGCGAGGCGCTCGCAGGTCGCGCGGGCGGTGCGCGTCGCGGCATACGCGTGCACCGCGACGCACGCCATGCAGTCGGCCTCGTCCGCCCGGCGTGCGATCGCGCAGCCGCGGCCAGCCGGGGCGCGTCTTGCGGCGCGGCCTCACGACGACCGTTGCGCCGGCACCGGCCCGCGCGCGGAGAGCCGCGGCGAACCGCTGCAGCGCGAGCACCGATCCCGCGACGCTCTGGTACTTTTCGCGGCCGATCTGCCCGTCGAGCGTGATGAGCAAGCCCGATTCGCGCGCGAGTGCGAGCAACGCGTCGAGATCTTCGGGCGGCCGGATTGCTGCCGGCACGGCGGTCGCGGCCAGCATGCGCGTGCGCCGCTGTCCGTCCCGCGCCGGGAAGTTGCGATGAATCATGATGGGTCTCCCTGCGCCCGACCCCGCGTGCCGGCTCGAGGGCCGGCTGAGCGATGACCGGGTATGAACGCATCGTTCATGACATCAGTATCCGCCGCGGAGACCGCGCTGCCAATCGGTGCGTGCTGAAGTCGCTGTCAGACGTTGCGTGCGAGGTATCGGAATCCGCTGACACGTCGGACCGGCGAGCGGCCGCTGCGGCGCGAGGCGGGCAGGCGGGCAGGCGCGATGTGCGGCGCCCCCGATGTGCGGCGCCCCGATCCGGTGCATTCGAACAGACGAATCGCGGCCGTCGCGCGTCGCTTGACGCAGGACTTTCGCGGGTCTAAGGTCCCACACTGCATCGGCATCGCGCGACGGTTCATCGTCCGAGCGATCGCGCGGTGCCGCGCCTCGGGGTGGCGTGGCAATCCTTCCAGTCGTTCGCGGGCCCTGGGCGCCGCGAATCCTGCGCGCGAGCCGGTCCGGCGACGGATCGGCGCGGCGGCACGCAAGGTGCCGTTGATCGCGCGCAACCACGCTTCGGCGCATCGTACGCCGGGCGGCTGTCCAGCCTTTAATCTTCCGATAGCGTCATGTTTTCCTTTCGTTCCTCGACCGTCAGGAGCCCGTCGATGTCACAGGACAATTTGCTTGATGCCTTGAAGGCCGTCGCCGCAGAGCGCGCGATCGGCGCCGATCAGTTGCGCACGATGCTCGACGATGAAGTGCGAGCGTTGTCGTCCGATGCCCGCGTGCACGATTACATCCACGTGTTCGCGATCCGCCACCTGCGCGAACGGATGCGCAGGCAGGACGAACTCGAGCGCGACACGCCGGCCAGTACGCCGCGCGACGAGCCGGATACGCGTACCGGCCGCCGTCTGTAAGGGACGATCGGCGCGACCGGCGCCGCGGTGCCTCATGACAGCGGAAGGCCCCTGAGCGCCGCGCGCGCCTCCGGCACCGCTGCACGCCTGCATACCGACAACGCGCCTGCCTGCCGGTCGCGCCTTTCTTCATATATTTGACCGAATCGACACAACGGCCTCAAGTAAGCGGCGCGGATGCCGTTTACCCGGTGAATTCGTCCACCGGGCGTTCGCGCTCCCTTACCGAGTCGTTGCCATGTTCTCGTCCATCCGCACCCGCATCCTTGCCGCGTGCGTCGCCATCGTCGTGTTCGCGCTCGTCGCCACCACGCTGATCAATTACTTCATCGCACGCGCGTACAACAACGACGCGATAGACCGCAACCTGACCTCCGTCGCGAGCGGCCACGTGGTCGGCATCGGCGACTGGGTCGCGACGAAAAGCCGGATGATCGCGTCGTTGCAGGACGCCGCGCTGTCGCCCGATCCGCTGCCGGTGTTCAAGCAGATGGCCGCGGCGGGCGGCTTCACGAACGTCTACGCGGGCTATGCCGACAAGGTGTTCCATTTCTCCGACCCGACCGGCATCCCGCCCGACTACGACCCGACCGGCCGTCCGTGGTACAAGCAGGCCGCCCAGGCCGGCAAGCCGGTCGTCACGCCGCCGTACGTCGATGCGGGCACCGGCAACCTGGTCGTCACGTTCGCGGTGCCGATCCTGCGCGACGGTGCGCTGAAGGGCGTCGTCGCCGCCGACGTCGCGATGGACAGCGTGATCGCGAACGTGAAGTCGATCCACCCGACGCCCGCGAGTTTCGGGATGTTGATCGACAGCAGCGGCCACGTCGTCGCGCATCCTGACGCGAAGCTCACGCTGAAGCCGGTCGCCGACGTGTCGCCCGACCTCGGCGGCATCGGCGCCGCGACGCTGGCGGCGTCGAGCGCGCCGGTCGAAGTGCACGTCGGCGGCGACGCGAAGCTGGTGCGCGCGCAAGCCGTGCCGGGCACCGACTGGTACGCGCTGGTCCTGCTCGACAAATCGGAAGCGACGGCCGGGATGCGCTCGCTGCTGACCGCGTCGCTGATCACGCTGGTGGTGATCGTCGGCGTCGCGTCGCTGATCGTCGGCGCGATCACGACGACCGCGTTCCGCCGCCTGTCTCAGGTGCGTCAGGCGATGGCGTCGATCGGCTCGGGCACGGGCGACCTGACGCAGCGCCTGCCGGCCGACGGCCGCGACGAGGTGGCCGATATCGCGCGCTCGTTCAACAGCTTCGTCGACAAGCTGAACGACGTGATGCGACAGATCCGCGACGCGAGCGAATCGGTGCGCACGGCCGCGAACGAAATCGCCGCGGGCAACCAGGACCTGTCGTCGCGCACCGAATCGGCGGCGGCGAGCCTCGAGGAAACGGCCGCGTCGATGGAAGAAATCACCGCGACGGTCGGCCAGTCGGCGGCCGCTGCCGGCCAGGCCGATGAACGCGCGGCCGCGGCGTCGCGGATCGCGTCGCACGGCGGCGTGGTCGTATCGGACGTCGTGTCGACGATGGAGAAGATCGAGGAAGCGTCGGGCCGGATCGGCGACATCATCGGCGTGATCGACGGGATCGCGTTCCAGACCAACATCCTCGCGCTGAACGCGGCCGTCGAAGCGGCGCGTGCCGGCGAGCAGGGCCGCGGTTTCGCGGTCGTCGCGCAGGAAGTGCGCAGTCTCGCGCAACGCAGCGCGCAGGCCGCGCGCGAGGTGAAGGTGCTGGTCGAATCGACGGTGGCGAGCGTGTCGGCCGGGTCGGGGCAGGTGCGCCAGGCCGGCGAGACGATGCGCGAGATCGTGTCGAACGTCGCCAACGTGACGACGATCATCTCCGAGATCACGCACGCGGCGAACGAGCAGACGCGCGGCATCCAGGAAGTGAACCGCGCGGTCACCCAGCTCGACGAAATGGTGCAGCAGAACGCGGCGCTCGTCGAACAGTCGACCGCGGCCGCGACCGCGCTGCAGACGCAGGCGAACGCGCTCGCGACGACGGTCGGGCAGTTCAAGGTCGCATGACCTGCGCCGGTTGACGCAGGGCGCGCCGCGGCGCGCGGCGGCGCTCAGGCGCGGCCGTCGTCGCGCATCAGCGCGAGCCGGTTGTAGAGCGTCTTCAGGCTGATGCCGAGCGCTTTCGCGGCTTGCGGCTTGTTGCCGTCGAAGTGCTGAAGCGTCGCCGCGATGAAACGTTGCTGCGCATGGTGCAGCGTCGCGCCGAGTGGCAGCGCCATCGCGTCGTCCGACGTGTGGGCGGGCGGCGCTGCCGGCCTCGGCAACGCGACGTCGATGCCGTCGTCCGCGAGGATGTACGCGCGCTCGATCGTGTTGTGCAGCTCGCGCACGTTGCCCGGCCACGAATAGGCGCGCAGCGCGGCGATCGCCGCGTCGGTCAGCCGCTTGTGCGAGCGGTGCCGCGCGTTGAGCGCATCGACGAACTCATGCGCGATCGCCTCGACGTCGCCGCTGCGCTGGCGCAGCGGCGGCACATACAGCGCGAACGCGGCGAGACGGTAGAACAGGTCCTCGCGCAGCCGGCCGTCGCGCACGGCATCGGCCGGATTGTGGCGGGTCGCCGACAGGATGCGCACGTCGAGCGGAATCGAATCGGTGCCGCCGACCCGAATGATCGTGTTCGATTCGAGCGCCCGCAGCAGCTTCACCTGCAGCGCCGCGGGCATCTCCGCGATCTCGTCGAGCAGCAGCGTGCCGCCGCACGCGGCTTCGAAAAACCCCTCCCGTTGCGCGATCGCGCCGGTGAAGCTGCCTTTTTCGTGACCGAACAATTGCGCTTCGGCGATGTCCGCCGGAATCGCGCCGCAGTTGACGGGCACGAACGGCCCGTCGCGTCGCCCGCTGAGGTCGTGCAGCCGGCGCGCGACGATATCCTTGCCGACCCCGCTTTCGCCGGCAATCATCACGCTCGCGCGGGTCGGAGCGATTTTCTCGATACGGCCGAGCAGCGTGCGCATCGCCGCGGAGCGGCCGGACAGCCGGCGCGCGTCGGCGCCTTGCTTCGGACGGTTTGCGGATTCAGCCATAAGCGTCGGCGGCCCGTTTTGAAAATCGGCACCGCACGTTCCCTTCATTGCAATATCTATCATCGACAGCGAAACCGCACGGAAGGTGCCGCGATTTAGAAATTTACAATGTCCGGTGCGGGGATCGAAGAAATACGCGATCACGGGGGCACGATGCCGACAGGCGGCAGCCGACACCGCGTGTCGATGCTTTTTTGCAGCCGACCGATGAAAAATCGCAAGTCGGCAGCGCCCGCGTTCCGCGCAAATGCGGCAGGGCGGCCGAGCGACGCGGCGCGGCGGCACGCGCAGCGCGCCGCGCCGCGAAGCCGCCGCGCGGCCGTGCCGCGGGTACGCGCGTTGCGCCGGCCCTTGGGCTCGCCCCCGAACGCTCGACGGCACATGCCGGCCGCCGAGGCGGGAGCCGTCGAGCGACGGTCGCCGGGGCGATGCAGGGACACGATGAGGATCCTTACCCGTGAACTGTTCCGGCAGGGCGCATGGGTCGTGCTGGCCGTCGGGGTGGCGTCCGCGCTGCAGGCGTGGGCGATGCACGTCGTCGGCGTACATGCACCGTTTGCACAGCTGCCTTTCTACGCCGGTGTTGCGGCTGCGGCCTGGCTGACGTCGTTCGGCGGCGGCCTGGCCGCGATCGCCGCGAGCGCGGTCGTGATCGGCGCGTTGGGCTGGCGCGAGGTGACGCTGCCCGCGCTGCTCGCGCAGGCCGGCGCCTTCGTCGCGATCGGTTTCGTCGAATGCGTGCTCGTGATGGTCGTCAAGCCGCTGCTCGCAAACGATCGGCTGCACGGCGCCGAGGATGCGGAGGAAAACGACGCACGCATGCCGCGTCGCGAACCGGCACCCGCGGCGCGCTCGCTCGACGACATCCTGCTGCGCCGCGTGGTCGATGCGTCGCCCGACGCGATCGTCGGCGTCGATGCGGTCCGGCGGATCACGAGCTGGAACCCGGCCGCGCGGCGCCTGTTCGGCATCGATGCCGCGGCGGTGATCGGCCACGACGTCACGACGCTGATCGCGCCGCGCTGGCTGCGGTTGCATCCGGTTCCCACGACGTTCGCGAACGCGCGCCCGCCTGCAGGCCCGCTCGACATTCTGTGCCTGCGCCACGACGGCGGCCGCTTTCGCGCGACCTTCGTGGCGGCGCCGATCGTCGACGCGCAAGGCAACTGCACCGGCATGTCGATGACGCTGCGCGAAGCGCGCGAACGCCGCCGAAGCGAGCGGCGCAACCTGCGTTCGTTACGCGGTGCGCGCGACGCGCGCGTGCAGGCCGACGAGTCGAACCGGCTGAAGGATGAACTGCTCGCCACCGTATCGCATGAACTGCGCACGCCGCTGAACGTGATCTACGGCTGGGTCGAGGTGATGCGCAGCGCCGACGGCCAGAGCTTCGCTCACCAGGCGATCGATGCGATCGACCGCAGTGCACGCTCGCTGTCGCGGATGGTCGGCGACCTGCTCGACGCCTCGTCGCTCGCAACGGGGCGGATGCGGCTCGAGCGCGCGCCCGTCGATCTCGTGCGCGTCGTGCGGGAGGCGGTGCGCGAACTCGGCGCGACGGCGGAGGCGAACGGTCTCGAACTGTCGATCGCGTGCGAGATGTCCAACTGCGTGATCTCCGCGGACGGCGAGCGGGTGCGCCAGATGCTGTCGAACCTGCTGTCGAACGCGATCAAGTTCACGCCGCCGGGCGGCAGCATCAAGGTGTCCCTGACCCGGGCCGGCGCGCGCGTGCGGCTGTCGGTCGCCGATACCGGCCAAGGCATTTCGGCGGAACGCCTGCCGCATCTGTTCGATACGTTCAACCGGCCGGAAGGCGCGTCGGCCTCGCCCAAGCGTGGGCTCGGACTCGGCCTGTCGATCGTGCGCAACATCGCACGGCTCCACGGCGGCGAGGTGACGGCTGCGAGCGATGGCGCCGGGTGCGGCACGACCGTGACCGTGATGCTGCCGGTGGACTGGGGCGCCGACATGCCGAACGGCCAGCCGTTACGGCCGAGCGGTGCGTCGACGGCGGTCGCGCTCGACGGCCGGCGCGTGCTGGTGGTCGATGACGATGTGACGTCGCGCGCGAGCCTCGCGGCGGCGCTCGAAACGCTCGGTGCGCAGGTGTCGACCGCGCAATCGGGGCGCGACGCGCTCGACGTGGTCGCGCGGCAGCACCCGAGCGTCGTGCTGTCGGATCTCGCGATGCCGGACGGCGACGGCTTCTGGCTGCTCGACCACATCCGCCATTTGCCGAACGGCAGCGGGCGCCTGCCCGTCGTCGCGGTGACCGCGCATGCGGGTGCGGCGGACCGGAACCGCGTGATGGCCGCCGGCTTCGACGCGTATCTGTGCAAGCCGGTCGACATGCCGACGCTGGCCAGCGTCATCGTCGACGTGTCGAGCGCCGAGCGGCATCGCTGACGCGCGGGGCCTCCGCATCCCGCGCCAGGCGGCACGATGAAGGGATCGAACCTTGCCCGGCGCATCGGCTCCCGGCGGCAGGCCGAGTCGACGGGCGGCGTACCCGACGAGCGGCGACGCGCGACGGCGATTCGGGTCGTGCCCAACATCGACGGTTCGCGCGGTGTGTGCGACAGGCTGCGGATCCGCGGGAAGTCACGTATGACACGACGTTCGCGGAGCGCACGCTGCGGGTAACCGCCGCATTGTCGATCGAGTATGTCGAGGGGGCATGGAGCAAAGGCGCGTGGACCGATTTCCCGCGTCCGCGCATCGTCCCGCATGACGGGCCGGTTGCCGCGTTCGGCAGGGCCGATCCGTCGACCGATACGGAGGTCCGGATGAAAACGAGCGACAGGAATCTCCGCCGATCCGCCGCGGTTGCCGCCATCGTGTGCCTGGTGGGATCGGGTGCGCTCGCGGTGTTGCGCGTGCCGGCGTTCGCGCCGGCGCATGCGCAGGCGCCGCCGGCATCGTCCGTTCAGGTCGCGCCGGGCGTCGTCAGTCCCGGCGCGACCGCCGACGAGGCGGACATGACGCGGCGGCCGAGCGGCATCGACGCCGAATTCATCGACAAGGCGGGCATCGTCGGCAAGACGGAGCTGCAGGCGAGCAAGCTCGCGCTCGACCGGTCGTCGAATCCGCGCGTGAAGACCTTCGCGCGCCGGATGATCGACGATCACGTTCGCATGACCGCGGAATTGCGCCGGCTCGGCACGCAAAAGGGCTTGCCCGTGCAGACGCGGATGCTGGTCGATCCGGCGGTGAATGCGCTGCGAAGCAAGAGTGGCCATGCGTTCGAAAAGGGGTACATCGAGCTGGCGGGAACGAACGCGCACGACGCGGCGATCCGGCTCTACTCAGCCGAGGCGCGCGACGGCCACGACCCGCAGCTTCGCGCGTTCGCGGTCAATGCGCTGCCGACGCTGAAGGCGCACCTGAGCGCCGCGCGCGCACTCGAGCGTGCGATCGCGGCCGCGCACTGATCCGCACGGCGATCCGCGCGCCCCGGCGCGTCCGTCAGTGCGGCCGCGTGTCGCTTTCCGGGCCCTCCGGCGACGCCTCGAAGGGCGGCGCATCGAGTACCGTTTCGCCTTCCTCGATCAGCCAGTACGGCGATGCGCCGTAGTACGCGTGCAGCCCCTCGGCCCAGGCGGGATCGGCCATCGTCGGCCAGCGGTCTTTCTCGAAGCCGGGCGCGTCGCGCACGCGCTCGGTCGAAACGGGCAGCACGAAGCAGCGGCGCCCGGCGTCGAGCGTCAGCACGTTCCACGGCACCGCGAGCAGCTTGTCGCCGATCCCGAGCAACCCGCCCGACGACACGACCGCATACGCGATCCGGCCCGAGCGGATATCGAGCATGATGTTCGTGATCTTGCCGATGTCGTCGCCGTCCAGCGTCAGCACGCGATCGTCTTCCAGCGTGCTGGCGGCCATCACGTCCGGCCCCGGCCCGCCGGCCGAACGGCCGCGGTCGCCGACGATGCGCGCCTGCGTGCGCGACGGTCTGTCCGTTGTCATCGCTGTTCTCCTGGTCGAAGCGGCGCGGCGCACACGGCGCGCGGGCCGGGTGAGGTGCCGCGGTCAGCGGCGGCGCGGCAGGGACACGTCCTCGAGCGTGTTCGCCAGCTCGTCGCGCGCCGGGCCGCCCGCGCGTGTCGCGATGTCGCCCAGCGACACGATGCCGACGATCTGGTGATTGGCGTCGAGCACCGGCATCCGGTGCAACTGCACGTCGGCCATCCGCTGCTGGACGTCGCCGACGCCGTCATCTTCCACGCACCACTGCACCGGCGCGGATGCGACCACCTTCACCGGGGTATCGGACGAATGCCCGTGCGACAGCGCTCGCACTGCGAGGTCGCGGTCCGTCACGATCGCGACGAGCCCGGTGTCGTCGCAGACCGGCAGCACGCCGATGTCGAAGCGCTGCATCAATTCGGCCGCATGGCGAATCGTGTCGGTCGGCGCGACGCAGACCACGTCGCGCGACATGATTTCATTGACGCGATACATGAACGCCTCCTTCGTGAACGAGACGACATGGAAGCAGAACGCGTGCCGCGTTCAATCGGCACAGGCCGGGCCTGCGCGGCCGGGCCACGGAGAAATTTGCCAGCCGGCTTGTACATCTTCCACGGCGCCAGCCGCGGCCGGGCCGCGAGCGACGCTCAGTGGCCGACGCCCGTCATCACGACGATTGCGAGGACCAGCGCACTCTCGATCGCGGCGAGCGCCGCGACGCCTGCGGCGCCGCTGACTTCGTGCCATGCACGTTCGATGCGTTTCATCACTTCACTCCGGTTGGGCCGGCCGGGCGACGCTACGCTGCCGCGCATCGCGGGCCGGGGTGCCGCCGTCAGCCGTGATCGCGGGGCGGTGGCGGGGCGTCGGGCGCGCGACGTTCGCGTTCGCCGGACGGCCTGGCGGGGTCGATGCGGGTCGCACCGCCGACGGCGGGCGGATCGCTGGCCGGGAACGTCTCCTCGAGCCCTTCGTCGATGCGCTCTTCCGTCTTGTCGTCGGACGGCTTGCGCGACGTGGCTAGGGAGAGCGGGCTGGCAGCCGGTGACACGGCGTCTCGGCTACCGGGGGCGGATGCGGTCATGATCGAACCTCCTTATGGGTACGAGGGGTGCAAGCACCGTACCCGCGCAGCGCGGGCGGCATGACGCTTGCAGCCGTCGAACCGGCCGAGCGGGCTGAGACGTGGCCGGCCCGCCGCCGGCGTGGACGAGAGGACATCGTGATGAATGAACCCAGGGAAAGAATACGTTACGACGCGAACGTGTGCGGCGGCGATTTCAGTCAAGTGCGCGAGCGTTTCGACACATGGAAGCGCGAATCGCAGATCCACCGGCCCGAGCGGCGCATGTTCGACGGGAAGGACGAGGTTCGCGAGCTGAACCCTACCGTCTACGCGGGGCCGGAAAGCGCACGGCGGGCGCTCGCCGCGCGATGCGCGCCGTCCGATCGATTCGCACTCGCGGCGCGCCTCGCCGCCGAAGGGCGCACGCTGTGGCTGGTGATGGCGGCCTACGATGCATGACCGGTGCGCGGCTGCCCACCGGGCAGGCACGCCGCTTGCGCGCGCTCGCCGCACCCATCGACACGCGCGAGCCGCCGCGCAGGAGCGACATGAGTACACGATCCATGCTGCACCGTCCGGAGCCGACGCCCGACTTCGATCCCGATCCGGCGCTGCCCGAGCACGACGATCCGTTCGATCCGCCCGTGCTCCCGGGCCTGCCGCAAGGCGATCCGCCGTCGCAGCCGCCGCCGATGCGGATGCCGGGCGAGGGCAGCGAACCGCGGCCGGCCGCGCGATGATCAAAAGGAGGACCATCATGGACATTCACGTGCAATCGCCCGACAAGCGCGCGATCGCCCAGGTGCTGGGCCGCTATTTCGAGTCGCGTTCATTGCGTTACCACATCGAGGAGTTGCCGGGCGGCGTGCTGCATATCGGCTTTCGCGCGAGCGGGCGCCCGGTCGCCGTCACCGTGTCGTTCGACGACACCGCCTACGACACCTACACGCACTGGGACGCGAGCCAGAAGCAGCTCGCGCTCGGGCGTCTCGCGGACGGCTTCTCGCGCATGATGGCGAAGCGCAGCCCGGCCGCGCTCGCCGGCGACTATCACGTCGAGCGTTTCTGATTCCGCAACCCTGCGCCGGTTCATGCCGGAATACGGCAAAGTGCCCGCGTTCAACGGGCGCTTTGCGGCTTCGCGCGCGCCAGCGTAGGATGTTCACAATTCAGCGCACGCTACGTTCGCGCCGTCGGCTGCTCGCCGTTGCAGCCGGCCAGGCTGCGACGCGCTTTCCCTCAGGTTCGTTTCGTGCAACCGACGGAGACCGCCTTGATGACAGTTGCCCGCCCGTTGTTGTCGCCCGGCACCCGCCGGTTCGTGTCCGGCCTGTCGGCCTTCGCCGCGCTCGCGGCGGCCGGTGCCCGCGACGCGTCGGCCCAGACGCCGTCGCCGCTCGGCGAATGGCAATACTCGGCGGGCGTCCCGCTGCAGAAACTGTTCAGCCCGACCGTCCCCACGTGGCAGGTCAGCGTCGGCGCGGCGATGACGCTGCAGCCGCGCTACGCGGGTTCCGATCGCTATCGCGTGATGGGCGGCCCGAATCTCGACGTGCGCTATCGCGACCTGTTCTTCCTGTCGACGGGCGACGGGCTCGGCGCGAACGTGTTGCGCGGGCCCAACTGGCGCGTGAGCCTGTCGGTCGGCTATGACCTCGGGCGCCGCTCGGCCGACGACCTCGACCACCTGAACGGGCTCGACAACATCAACGCGGCGCCGGTGATGAAGCTCGCGGCCGACTACGTGATCTCGAAGGATTTTCCGCTCGTGCTGCGCGCGGATGTGCGGCGCAGCATCGGCGGCTCGAACGGCTGGGTCGGCGATTTCTCCGCGTACATGCCGATGCCGGGCAGCAACGAACACTTCTTCTGGTTCGCCGGGCCGACCGTGTCGTTCGCCGATTCGCGCTACATGAACAGCTGGTTCGGCGTGCCCGCGGGGGCGTCCGCGCGCTCGGGGCTGCCGGCCTATTCGTCGGGCGCGGGGATGAAGTCGTTCGGCGCGGGCGTGACGATGGTGTGGTTCGTCAACAAGCACTGGTTCGTGACGATGGACGGCGCGATCGAACAACTCGTCGGCCGCGCACGGCGCAGCCCGATCACGCAGCAGTCGACGAACGGCGTGTTCGACATGTCGGTGAATTACCAGTTCTGACCGGGTCGGCGCCGGCGGGGCAGCCGCATGGCGGTGCGCGGCATGCGGCATTTTTCGTCACATTTGATATGATTCCGACCTGTACAAACGTACAGTGATCGATCCCCGTGACGCCTGCATCGCCGACGCCCCCGGCGTTTTACTACCTGACCAATTTCGAACGCGCGCTGGCCTGGCTCGGCGAGCGCTACGACGACCTGCTCGATGCGAGCGAACATGCGTTTCTCGCGCATTTCGCGCAACTGCCGAAAGCGTCGCGTGCGTTGCTCGTGCGGATGCTGATGCGCAGCGGCACCGACTTCCGCGCGAGCAAGCTCGCGTACGACGAAATCGGCAGCACGCTCGACGCGGCCGCGCCGCTCGTCGAGCTCGGCTGGGTCGATCCGGCACCCGCGCTCACGCTCGACGAGTTGTTCCTGCTGTCGACCAAGGCCGACCTGCTGAAGATGTTCCCGTCGCTCGCGGCGCACGCGGGCGAGCGCAAGCCCGAGTGGCTCGAGCGGCTGCGGCCCGCGCACGACGTGGCGCAACCGCTCGACGCATGGTGCGCGCAGGCCGACGATTGCGTGCTGCGCGTGACGGTCGGCGCGCTGTGCGACCGCCTGCGGCTGATGTTCTTCGGCAATCTTCATCAGGACTGGAGCGAATTCGTGCTCGCCGATCTCGGCGTGTTCCAGTACGAAAGCGTGCCGTTCGCGCCGTCGTCGCGCGCGTTCCAGCAGCGCGACGACGTCGACGCGTATCTCGCGCTGCAGACCTGCCGAGAAGCACTCGACGCATGGCCCGACGACCAGCCGTTCGACGATCTGCTGCAGGCGATCGACGCGGTCGGCTGCGCGCAGCCGTGGCTCGCGACGCGCCGCGCGAAGCTGCTGTTCACGCTCGGGCAGACCTGCGAGCGCCGCGCCGACTGGGCTGCCGCGCTCGACGCGTATGCGCGCAGCGCGTGGCCGGGCAGCCGGCACCGGCGCATTCGCGTGCTCGAACGCTGCGGCCGCGACACCGATGCGCTCGCGCTGGCGCTCGATGCGCGCGGCGGCTTCGAAAGCGACGAGGAGCGCCAGCGCGTCGAGCGGATGCTGCCGCGCCTGCAGCGCCGTCTCGGGCAGCGGGTCGAACGCGCGGGCAGCACGCCCGACGTGCCGCGCGAGACGCTCGTGCTGATGCGCCCTGAAGCGTTCGTCAGCGTCGAATACGCGGTGCGCGACCATCTTGCGCAGCCCGATGCGCCGGTTCACTACGTCGAGAACACGCTGATCAATTCGCTGTTCGGCCTGCTGTGCTGGGAGCCCGTGTTCGCGGCCGTGCCCGGCGCGTTCTTTCACCCGTTCCAGCGCGGCCCGGCCGACCTGCACGCGCCCGATTTCGCCGTGCGCCGCACGGACGCGTTCGCCGCCTGTTTCGCGCAACTCGACTCGAGCGCGTACCGCGACACGATCCGCCGGCACTTCGCGACGAAGACGGGGCTGCAATCGCCGTTCGTGTTCTGGGGCGTGCTGACCGGCGAACTGCTCGACGAGGCGCTGGCCTGCCTGCCGCCCGAGCACCTGCGGCTGTGGTTCACGCGCCTGCTCGCGGATATCCGCGGCAACCGCTCGGGGCTGCCCGATCTCGTCCGTTTCTGGCCCGGCGAGCGGCGCTATGAATTGATCGAGGTGAAGGGCCCCGGCGACCGGCTGCAGGACAACCAGACGCGCTGGCTCGCGTACTGCCTCGCGCACGGCATGCCGGTGCGTGTCGTCGATGTCGAATGGGCCGGAGCCGGTGTCGAGCAGGCCGAAGCGGCGGGATTGTCCGCATGAGCTACGTCGTCGCGGTGCGGGCGATGTGCGAATTCACCGCGCGGCGCGGCGATCTCGACCTGCGCTTCACGCCCGCGCCGACCGCGCTCGAAGGCATTGCCGGTCATGGCGCCGTCACGTCGAAGCGCGGCGCGCGCTACGAAACCGAGATCGCGTTGACCGGCACGTGGGGCACGCTCACCGTGCGCGGGCGCGCGGACGGCTACGACCCGGTCGCGAACCGGCTCGAGGAGATCAAGACCTACCGCGGCAGCCTCGACGCGATGCCGGCCAATCATCGCGCGCTGCACTGGGCGCAGGCGAAGGTCTATGCGCACCTGATGTGCGACGCACGCGGACTCGCGGAAATCGACGTCGCGCTCGTGTATTTCGACATCGTGTCGGAGCGCGAGACCGTGCTGACCGAGACGCTCGGCGCAAGCGCGCTCGCCGCGTTCTTCGCCGAGCAGTGCGCGTGCTTCGTCGGCTGGGCCGAGCGCGAGACCGCGCACCGCTCGGCCCGCGATGCGGCGCTGCGCGCGCTGACGTTTCCGCACGGCCGATTCCGCAGCGGCCAGCGCGAGCTGGCCGTGTCCGTCTATCGCGCGGCGCGCGACGAGCGCTGCCTGATGGCGCAGGCGCCGACCGGCATCGGCAAGACGCTCGGCACGGTGTTTCCGCTGCTGAAGGCGTGCGGCGAGGGCGAGCTCGATCACGTGTTCTTCCTGACCGCGAAGACGCCCGGTCGCGCGCTCGCGCTGGAAGCGGCGACCACGCTCGGCGCCGGCACGCCGGCGCTGCCGCTGCGCGTGCTGGAGTTCGTCGCGCGCGACAAGGCGTGCGAGCATCCCGACCGCGCGTGTCACGGTGAATCGTGCCCGCTTGCGCAAGGCTTCTACGACCGCCTGCCGGCGGCGCGCGACGCGGCGATCGGCGCGGGGCTGCTCGATCGCGATACCGTGCGCGAGGCGGCGCTCGCGCACGACGTCTGTCCGTACTATCTCGCGCAGGAGCTGGCGCGCTGGTCGGACATGGTGATCGGCGACTACAACTACTACTACGACGGCAGCGCGATGCTGCATACGCTCGCGCAGCAGAACCAGTGGCGCGTCGGCGTGCTCGTCGACGAGGCGCACAACCTGCTCGATCGAGCCCGCAAGATGTATAGCGCATCGCTCGACCCGTTCGCATTCGCGGCCGCGCGCGAGGCGGCGCCCGCGGCACTGCGCAAGGCGTTCGACCGGCTCGCGCGCGCGTGGGGCACGCTCAATCGCGCACAGGCCGCGCGCTATGCGGCATACCCCGAGATTCCGGGGCCGATCGTGTCGGCCGTGCAGAACCTCGTCGCGGCGATCGGCGAACACCTGACCGATGCGCCGCGCGCGAACGGCGACGCGCTGCTGCGCTTTCATTTCGAGGCGATCCAGTTCGGCGTGCTCGCCGATGCGTTCGACGGCGCGTCGATCTTCGACGCGACGCTGCACGGCGAGCCGCTGCCGCGCCAGGCCGGGCTCGACGGCGTCGCACCGGCCGGGCGCCGGCGCCGCATCCAGTCGACGCTGTGCGTGCGCAACGTGATTCCGGCCGGCTTTCTCGCGCCGCGTTACGACGCCGCGCGCGCGACCGTGCTGTTTTCCGGCACGTTGAGCCCGTTTCATTTCTATCGCGACACGCTCGGGTTGCCGGCCGACACCGGCTGGCTCGACGTCGACGGGCCGTTCCGCGCCGAGCAACTGATCGTGCGCGTCGCGAGCCACGTATCGACGCGCTGGCGCGACCGCGACCGTTCGCTCGAACCGATCGTGGACCTGATCGCCGCGCAGTATGCGACACGGCCCGGCAACTACCTCGGTTTCCTCAGCAGCTTCGACTATCTCGGGCGCGTCGTCGCGCTGATGCAGACGCGTCATCCGGACGTGCCCGTGTGGGCCCAGGCGCCCGGCATGGCCGAAAGCGAGCGCGACGCGTTTCTCGCGCGCTTCGACGCGGGCGGGCGCGGAGTCGGCTTCGCGGTGCTGGGCGGTGCGTTCTCGGAAGGCGTGGATCTCGTCGGCGAGCGGCTGATCGGCGCGTTCATCGCGACGCTCGGGCTGCCGCAGGTCAACGATGTCAACGAACAGATGCGGCGCGCGATGGAGGCGCGCTTCGGCAACGGGTACGACTACATGTATCTGTACCCGGGCCTGCAGAAGGTCGTGCAGGCGGCCGGGCGCGTGATCCGCACCGAACACGACGAGGGCGTCGTGCATCTGATCGACGATCGTTACCGGCGGCGGGAGGTGCGCGATCTGTTGCCGCGGTGGTGGCGGATCGGGTGACGGGCGTGACGGATGTCGTGCGCGGGATGTCGTGCGCGCGGCTCGCGTGAATCCCTAAAGCACGTTGAGCATCGCGAGCGCGGTTTCCTGCAGATGCGGCAGCACGCGCCGCACGGCCGCGTCGGTCGTCTCCGCGCCGATCGGCATGTTCGTGCTCAGCGCGGCGACGACTTCGCCGTGACGGTTCTTCAGCGGCACCGCGATGCCGCGCACGCCGACCTGCAATTGCTGCTCGATCACCGCGAAGCCCGCGTCGCGCGCGTGGTCGACCTGTTCGAGCAGGCGTGCCTTGTTGGTGATCGTGTGCGGCGTGAACGGCGCGAGTTCGGTGTCGTCGAGCCACGTGCGGACGGCCTCGCGATCCGGTTGATGCGCGAGCAGCACGACGCCCGGCGACGTCAGCGGGGCGGGCACGCGCGCGCCGAGCACGAAGCCGGTCGTCATCACGCGCGACACGCCGTTGCGGGCGATGAACACGAGTTCCCAGCCGTCGAGCACGCTCACGTACGCCGATTCGTTCAGCGACGCGCTCAGTTGCTGCAGATAGGGCTGGACCGTGCGCGGCAGGCGCGCCGAATCGAAGTACGACCAGCCGACCCGCAGCACGCGAGGCGTGAGGCCGTACAGCTTGCCGTCGGTGTACACGTAGCCGAGCGATTCGAGCGTCAGCAGGTAGCGCCGCGCGGCCGTGCGCGTGAGGCCGGTGCGGGCGGCGGCCTGGGTCGGCGTCATCCGCGCGTGCTGGCTGTCGAATGCCTCGAGGATCATCAGGCCCTTTTCGAGGCCGGCAATCCAGTCGCGTCGGTCGAGGTCGGGCTTTTTCATGGTCGGGGGCGCGTCGTGCGCGGTGTTCGTGCGGGAGTGGGCGATTATCGCGCGGCGCGGCGGACAATGCGACATGCGGCCAGCCGGCGCTATCCGTTCGGCCTTGCAGCCCGTGCATCGTGGCAACGGCCTCGATCGAGGGCTGCGAGTACCTGTACACCGAAGATATGCATGACGGCTTGCGGGTGGAGGGTGATCCAGTATTGCGGAATCCGTTTGTCTGAGCGCCGGCGGTTTCGGGCACGCGCTCGTCCGGCGTTCTGGTCGCGACGGGCGGTCAGGCAGCGCGAGGTTCTCGGGCTCACGTGTGTTCGTGACAAAGCGCGGCAATCCGCCATCGGGTGTCGCTCACGCACCACAGCTCCAGAAAATCGAAGCGAGAATCCATCGTTCCGTCGTGCCAGACGAATCCAGTTCCGGATATCGTCGCCCATTGCGCGTGCTCGGCGATCTGTATCGCGTCATCCCGGTATGCAACACGACGTGTGACCGTCGCCCGTTCGGCCGACAGGGCGCGCATTCGAGCGAGAAACTGCGCTTTCGGACGAAAGCGATTTTCGTGCTGGATAAAGAAGTGCGGGCTTGCCACGAAATCGAGTTGCTCGACGTCGGCGTGGCGATACGCATCGATCCAGACTTCGCGCATCTGCATCAGTGTGAATCGAGGTTCCATGTCGCTTGCATTCCGGTTGAAGTGCGAGTTGCCGTGTGTGCGGCTATTCGCTTGGGAAGGAACGCAGCCTATGGCTTCGACAGGTGTTTGGGCAATCGGACAGGTCTGAATCTGGCGTTCGGCGAGCGATGCAATGCATTGGCGCCGGCGACATCCAGCTCATGCGCTCGAGCAATCCCGGCCGAGGGGCCGTGACCGTAATGGTGTGATCGATGCTGCCACGTCGACGCGAACGACGTCGATGCCGGGACGGGAAGTGAGGCGGGGGCGTGGCCGATACGCACCCGACGGCGGCCGATGGCTGAAGAGGGGGCAGCGGCGCGTCGGCGCCGCCGGTCGAATGCAAAAAGCGGCGGATGCGGCGCGCCTGTTACGCCCGCCGCATCCCGATTGCCATTACTCGCTGCTCGTCCACTCGACGTTCGCACCGACCGAACGCAGGTTTTCGACGAAATGCGGGTGCGCGCGGCGGATCGGCAGCGCGTTCATGATTTCCGAGCGGCCTTCGATGCTCGCGGCCACCATCAGCAGCGCGATCGCGACACGGATGATGTACGGGCTCTCGACGCGCGCCGGCGTCAGTTGCAGGCCGCCGAACGTGATCAGCCGGTGCGGATCGGACAGCAGCACGTGCGCGCCGAATTTCGACAGTTCGCCGGACCAGCCGAGCGCGCCGTCGTAGACCTTGTTCCAGAACATCGCGCTGCCTTCCGCACGCACGCCGAGCGCGATGAAGATCGGCAGCAGGTCGACCGGCAGGTACGGCCACGGCGCGGCTTCGACCTTGGTCAGGATGTTCTGCGTGAACGGCCGGCGCACGCGCAGCGGGCCGTCGCGTTCCGCACGGGACCAGCCGTCGCGGTGCGTGACGGTCACGCCGAACTTCGCGAACGTGCGGTCGATCAGCGGGAAATGCTCCGGCGACGAGTTGCGCACCGTGATGTCGCCGCCGGTGATCGCGCCCAGCGCGAGGAACGTCGCGATTTCGTGGAAATCCTCGGCAAAGCGGAATTCGCCGCCGCCGAGCTTGCCGCCGCCCGTCACGCACAGGCGCGACGTGCCGATGCCTTCGATCGCGACGCCGATCATCGCGAGGAACTGGCAGAACTCCTGCACGTGGGGCTCGGACGCCGCATTCATCAGCGTGGAGGTGCCGCCGGCGGCCGTCGCGCACAGCGCGAAGTTTTCGGTGGTCGTCACCGATGCGTAGTCGAGCCAGTGATCGTTGGCCGTCAGCGGGCCGTCGGCACGGACGATCAGCGAATCGGGCGTGCGCTCGATGTGCGCGCCGAAGCGCTCGAACACTTCGACGTGCGGATCGATTTCGCGCACGCCGAGCGTGCAGCCCTTCACGTCGTTCTCGAGGCGCGCGACGCCGAAGCGCGCGAGCAGCGGCGGAATCAGCATGATCGACGAACGCATCGCCTCGGGCAGGCGGTGAACGGCCGGGTCGAACGTCGTGTTGCGATGGTGGAGTTCGAGAATGCCGGTCGTGAAGTCGACCGACACGTCGCTGCCGAGCGTGCGGAAGATGTCGAGGATCTTGCGCACGTCGGTGATGTCCGGCACGCCGACGAGGCGCAGCGGCTGATCGGTCAACAGGGTGGCGCACAGGATCGGCAGGACGGCGTTCTTGTTCGCGGACGGCTTGATGTCCCCGCGCAGCGGAGTGCCGCCGTGGACGATGAGATTCGACATGATATGGGGGCGTATCTGTGACTGACGTAGGCCCATATGATGCCATTGGTCGGCGGGTGACGTGGAATGTTCAGAGGGCAAAAAGGGCTTCTGCGCGCGGGATTGACCGTGTTTGACGTTGGGCGAGGGCCGGGCCCGTCCGGCTCGCCGGGGATAGTAGCCGGTGTGAAAATGGCCGGCGCGTATTGCGGCCGGCCCTCCGGTCATCTCCTCACTCCGCCGCCCGCATCCGCGCGGCGACCACCAGCGAGATCAGGCAACCCACCGCGAGATAGCCGGCGACCAGGTGCCATGAACCGCCGGCCAGGCTGACCAGCGCCACCGCGATGAACGGCGTGAACCCGCCGCCGACGACGCTCGCGAACTGATAACCGACGCCCGCGCCGCTGTAGCGGTATTCCGCACCGAACAACTCGGTGAAGAGCGGCTGCTGGACGCTCACGATCATGTCGTGCGCGGCATTGGCCAGCAGGATCGAGAAGACCACGATCCACGCGATCGAGCGCGATTCCAGCGCGACGAAGAACGGCACCGCCGACGCGAGGCCGATCAGCGCGCCGATCAGGTAGATGCGGCGCAGGCCGAAGCGGTCCGCCAGCCACGCGAAACACGGGATCGTCACGCAGCTGACCGCGCCGACCAGCAGGCCGATGTTCAGGAACAGGTCGCGCGACATGCCGAGGTTCGACGTCGAATAGCTGAGCGCGAACGCGGTGACGATATACATCGTGAACAGTTCGGCGAGCCGCAGCGCGACGATCAGCAGGAACGCCTTCGGATGGCGCGTCAGCGCCTCCAGCACCGGCAGGCGCAGCTTGCGATTGCCGTGCTCGACCTTCTCGACGAATTCCTGCGACTCGTCCATGCTCTTGCGGACCCACAGCCCGATCAGCACCAGCACGATGCTGAACACGAACGGCAGGCGCCAGCCCCACGACTTGAACGCGGCCTCTCCGAGCGTATGGCTCAGGATCGACACGATCCCCGTGGCCAGCACGAGCCCGACGCCGTAGCCGACCTGCACGCCGCTGCTGTAGAACGCCTTTTTCTGCTTCGGTGCGCTCTCGACGGCCATCAGCGCCGCGCCGCCCCATTCGCCACCGACCGCGAAGCCCTGGATCGCACGCATCAGCACCAGCAGCACGGGCGCCCACCAGCCGATCGTCGCGAAGCTCGGCAGCAGGCCGATCGCGACGGTCGACAGCCCCATCAGCATCACGGTCAGCACGAGCATCCGCTTGCGGCCGAGCCGGTCGCCGTAATGGCCGAACACGACGCCGCCGAGCGGCCGGAACAGGAAGCCGACGCCGAAGGTCGCGAACGCCGCGAGCGTGCCCATGGTCGGGCTGACCTTCGGAAAGAATTCGGAATTGAAGACGAGTGCGGCGACGATCCCGTACAGCAGGAAGTCGTACCAGTCGACGACGGCACCGACGAAGCTGCCGATCGCGGCCTTGCGGGCCTGGCTGCGCGCGCGGGCGCCGGCGGCGGCGTCGAGGGTGTCGAAGGTTGGGGTCATGGCGAAGTCTCCTGGCATGGCGCATCGTGGAATCGTGGCGGCGCCGCGTCCGATGCTGCATTGAAGTCGATGGGTGGACGGAGAATAGGGCGCGCGCCGCGCGACGGCAATTGGCCGATCGGACAAAATGCGCGATTATCGCTCTTTTATGTGCGATTATCGAACGAATCCCGGGTTTGCACTAGGCGAGGCATTCGTATCCCGTTCGGCCAGGGTGTGCCGGCGTGAACGATCTGGTTAAAATCGGGACCATCAAAACCTTGCCCGAATCGGGCGGACACCCGGCCACCCCATCGGCCGGGGATGCCGCACGCGCGGGCGTCATCCCCATCGACCGCATACCCCCGGAGACTGTAATGCCCGGCAATTCCCACCCCCTGTCCAGCGATACGCCGCCCGTTGCCGATCCGGCCGCCAATCCGCTCGGGATGGCCGGACTCGAATTCGTCGAGTTCGCGGCGCCGGTGCCGGACGCGCTCGCGCAACGCTTCGAGCAGCTCGGATTCAAGGCGATCGCGCGCCATGTCAGCAAGAACGTCACGCTGTACCGGCAAGGGCAGATGCAGTTCCTGATCAACGCCGAGCCCGATTCGTTCGCTGCGCGCTATGCAGAGGAATACGGGATGGGCGTGTGCGCGATCGGGCTGCGGGTGGCCAGCGCACGGCGCGCGTTCGAGCGTGCGATCGAGCTCGGCGCGTGGGCGTTCGAGGGCGAGCGGATCGGGGTCGGCGAGCTGAAGATTCCGGCGATCCAGGGGATCGGCGATTCGCACCTTTATTTCGTCGATCGCTGGCGTGGGCGGGACGGCCAGCGCGGCGGCGTCGGCGACATCTCGATCTTCGACATCGATTTCCGGCCGATCGACATCGCGACCGCGCATACCGATCTCGATTGCGCGGGCACGGGCCTGCAGCAGGTCGACCATTTCACGCAGACGGTCGGCGCGGGGCGCATGCGCGAGTGGCTCGACTTCTATCACGACCTGCTGCACTTCCGCGAAATCCATGAAATCGACGCGCACTGGCATGTGTCGGAAGAGTCGCGCGTGATGGTGTCGCCGTGCGGCGCGGTGCGGATTCCGGTCTACGAGGAAGGCACGCGCCGCACCGAGCTGATGCACGCGTATTTGCCGGACCATCCGGGCGAAGGCGTCCAGCACGTTGCGCTGGCGACCGACGACATCCTGGCGAGCGTCGATGCGCTGCGCGCGAACGGCGTCGAATTCATCGAACCGCCGGCGCGCTATTACGACGAAGTCGATGCGCGGCTGCCGGGGCACGGCGTCGATCTCGACGCGCTGCGCCGCCGCGCGGTGCTGGTCGACGGCGAAATCGGCAGCGACGGCGTGCCGCGCCTGTTCTTCCAGACCTTCGTCAAGCGCCGGCCCGGCGAGATCTTCTTCGAGATCGTGCAGCGGCAGGGGCACCACGGATTCGGGGAAGGGAACCTCGCAGCGCTGGCCCGCGCCCGCGACGCCGGGTGAGCGGCAGAGGGCGTGGTCGCGGTAGTGGCGACGGCTGCGAGTGCGACTGAGAAATCAGCGACCGCGTAACGTCACCCGCCCGCGGCCGGCACACGGTTCGGCGCCGGATCGTTCGGCGCCTTGAGCGCGCATGCGGTACCGCCCGGCGTGTACATCGACACGACGCAGCGATTGCATGACGTGCAGCCCGATTGCGCGATGCGGCCGTCGCGCAGTTCGTTCACGAAACCCGGCTCGAACACGAGCGCGCGGGCGAGCGCCACCGCGTCGAATCCTTCGCGCATCGCCAGCGCGACGTTCTCGCGCGAGCGCACGCCGCCGAGATAGGCGAGCGGCATCCGGACGGCCGCTCGCACCTGCCGCGAATGCTCGAGGAAATACATCTCCCGAAACGCGCCCATCTTCGGCTCGGTGAGCTTCTGCAGCGCCATCGCGGTGCGCACGATCGCGTTGTCGGCGTTCGCGCGCGCCTCGCCGGGCAGCGGGCTGCCGAACAGCTGCCACACCGACTCGACGTTCATCCCGCCGCTCAGCACCAGCAAGTGCGCGCCCTCGGCCTCGAGCCGCCGTGCGATCTCGGATGCGTCGTCGGGCGTTCCGCCGCCACGCACCCCTTCGGTCACGCCGATCTTGCAGACCACGGCGAGATCGCGGCCGACCGCATCGAGCACGCGGCGCAGCACCTCGACGGGGAACGTCGCGCGACGCGCCGCATCGCCGCCGTATGCGTCGCGGCGGCGGTTGTACAGCGGCGACAGGAACTGGCTCAGCAGATAACCGTGACCCATATGGATCTCGACCGCGTCGAAGCCCGCGTCGCGCGCGTGGCGCGCCGCGCGTGCGAATTCGTCGGCGATGACGGTCATCTGATCGCGCGTCATCGCCTGCTTCAGGAAGCGGCCGCTCATCACGCCGACCTTGTTGAACCCGCCCGACGCACTCAACGGACGTTTCGTCGACAGCGACGGCAGGAACGTGAAGCAGCCGCCGTGGGTGATCTGCGCGGACGCCGCCGCGCCGTGGCGATGCACCGCGTCGGTCAGCGCGCGGAATTGCCGGACCGTGGGCGCATCGAGCCGCGCCTGGTCGACGAACGTGCGGCCGTCGTCGCTGACCGCGCAGTACGCGACCGTCGTCAGCGCGGCGCCGCCCGCGGCGATGCGTTCATGAAACCCGACGAGCGCACGCGACGGCACGCCGTTCGGCGTCATCCCTTCGTTGGTCGCGGATTTGATCAAGCGGTTGCGCAGCGTCAGCGGGCCGATCTGCAGCGGGCTGAATGCAGTATCGAGGGCGGCAGGTTCCATGTCGGGCGTGCGTCGGAATGGGGATGGCGACCATTGTGCGGAGCCGACGCCGGATCGCATCGTCCACGTGGATGATCCGCCGCCCGCCGCCCGGGCGCCCGCACCGCCTAGTCGGCCGCGCCCAGCTTGCGCGCCTGGCGGCGCATCCCGTCGAAGATCGCATCGGCCACGTCTGACGGGAAATCCGCCGGAATGCGCGACGCGACGCCGGCGATTACCGGTTCGGTGCGTGCCGCCACATCGGCCATGGCCGCGCGTACGACGTCTTCGGTCAGACCGACACGCGCGCCTTGCGCGATCCAGTGACGCGGCTGGATGTCGCCGATCACGTAATGGCGATTCTTCCCGCACACGGCCATCGCGAGCCGGGCGCGCCGCGGCGGCAGTTGGTTGCGGCGCGTGCCGATGATCGGATGCGCGGACAGCACGTCGTACAGCGGCGTGCTGCGATACGTGTTGCCGGGCAGGTGCGCGATGCTGAAATTCTTCGCGTGGCCGTCGATGGCCGCGAGCACCCAGAACACGAGCTGCGTGACGAAGAAGTTCGTCCGGTCCCGCGCGGCCTCGGCGGAATTCGCGAGGATGCCCATGATCGTCGCGATGCCGGGGCCGCCGTCGGATTCGTATTTGGCGCCCGACGGCGTGCCGGTCGCCTGGCACATGTCCTCCTGCGGCAGCCGCAGGATCCAGATGCCGTCGCGGGACGGACGGCGGTCGAAACGCTCGACGATCAGCGCCTTCTGGTCGTCGAACCGGCCGATGTCGCACGCGGCGACCGGCAGGCCGTACGCGGCGACGATCTTCGAACACAGCCATTCGTTCTCGACCGACGTGCGCATGTCGGCCTGCATGTTCCCGACGCGCCCCAGCGGCAGCTTGAAGATATGCGTGGTCGGCGTGCTGCCCGCCGGCAGCAGCCAGCGATCGCCGTCGCGCAATAACGCGGTTTTTTCCTGCGCGCCGGCGATCGACAGGCGCAGCTCGCCGTCCGGCTCCGCGTGGCCGGGCAGCGGCGCGGCGGTCGCGTGGCGCAGCACGTCGGCCACGGCCGTATCGTCGAGCGCGGTGCCGTCGATCGATTCGAGGTCGACCGGTGCTTCGTCCGGGGGCAACAACTGCAGCGCCCCGACGCAATCGCGGCCGATCGACGCGAGCAGTTCGAACGGCGCCGTCGACCCGAGCCGGTAGCGCTGCGCGATGCGGCGGCGGATCGGCTGGCTGTCCGGCAGCAGGTTGTCGAAGTAGTCGGCGACGATCGCGCCCTGGTGCGGCTGATTGCCCGGCGTGAACGGCAGCGACAGCGACAGCGGACGGCCTTGCGGATCGTCGACCCACGCCGGCAGGTAGACGAGGCGCTCGACGCCGCGCCGGACTTCCCAGTAGCCGACCGGGATGCCGTTCATCCACAGGTCGAGGCGGTCGTGGCGGGGGCGGCGGGCCATCGTCACCAGTCCTCCCGCGTGGTGCCCCGAGGCTTGCCGGGCGTGGCGGCGGCGGGCCGTTTCCGCGTGGCGGCGGATGGGGCCTTCGCAGCGGCCGGCGGGCGAGCCGGCAGCTCGGACGAACCGGGCGAACCGGACGAGCGACCGCGCGCGGCCGGCGTGCGCTTGGGCGCCGGCGCGGTGCCAGCTGGCGCCGCTGCGTCGTCCGGCGTGCCCGGCTCGAGCGCCAGGCGAACGCCGAGCACGTTCAGCACCTTGAAAAGACGTTCGATACTGACCGTGGACGGATTGGCTTCGAGCTGCGCGTACGACTGTTGCGTCACGCCGAGGCGGGCAGCGAGCTGCGCCTGCGTGAACCCCGCCGACTTCCGGAAGCCGACGAGGATCGGGCGCAACTGGCTCAAGGTCTGGACAGGGAATGCCATGGGCTCTCCGCGCAATGACAGGCGATCGTTTGTAATCGAAAAATACAGTCTATGGTATGTATCGTCAAAATACAAACCTCAGACTGTATTTCATAAAAACAAACGATAGCCCGTCAAGCGGAAACCCGTGGGGCGGCGCCAGGACGCGCGGCACGCGCCTGTCAGCCTGTCGCCCGTCAGCCCGTCAGCCCGGCATCATCACGCCGCCCGCAGCGGGCTCGCATCGGCGGCGCCCGCGCTTTCCGGATCGTCGTCGCCGAGCGGGATGAACGCCATGATTTCCAGGTCGTGCCCCGACAGCGCCGGCAGCCGGAACGGACTCGACAGCACGTTCAGCCGCCGCACGCCGAGCTCACGCAGGATCTGCGAGCCGATTCCCGTCACGCGGCCGTCACGGCGTGCGTGGCCGGCCGGCGTTCGCATCGCGTCGCCGCGCATGTCGCAGTCGAGCAGCACCGCGACGCCGCAACCGGCCGCGTCGATCCGCTGCAGCGCCGCGTGCAGCGGCCACGAATGCGCGGACGGTTCCGCGTCGAGCAGGTCGAGCAGCGAATGGCATTCGTGCACGCGCGTCAGCACGGGTGTCGACGGATCGGGCTCGCCGCGCACCAGCGCAAGATGTGGCGCACCGTGCACGGTGTCGCGATACTCGATCGCGCGGAACCGGCCCCACGGCGTATGCAGCGGCCGTTCGCCGACACGTTCGACGAGCGACTCGTGCTCGCGGCGGTAATGGATCAGGTCCGCGATCGTGCCGATCTTCAGCCCGTGATGCGCGGCGAACGTCCGCAGCTCGGGCAGCCGCGCCATCGTGCCGTCGTCGTTCATCACCTCGCAGATTACCGACGCGGGCGTGAGCCCGGCGAGCGCCGCGAGATCGCAGCCGGCCTCCGTGTGTCCCGCGCGCACCAGCACGCCGCCCGGGCGCGCGGCGATCGGAAACACGTGGCCGGGCCGCACGAGATCGTCGGGACGCGCGCCCGCGCGCACCGCCGCGCGGATCGTTCGCGCGCGATCGGCTGCCGAAATGCCGGTCGTCACGCCTTCGGCCGCCTCGATGCTGACGGTGAACGCGGTACCGAATGGCGTGCCGTTGCGATCGGCCATCGGCGGCAGACGCAGTTGCTCGCAGCGCTCCGCGGTCAGCGTCAGGCAGATCAGCCCGCGCCCGAAGCGCGCCATGAAGTTGATCGCGTCGGGCGTCACGTGATCGGCCGCGATCACGAGGTCGCCTTCGTTTTCGCGGTCCTCCTCGTCGACGAGCAGGACCATCCGTCCCGCACGCAGCTCGTCGACGATTTCCCGCGTACCGGCGAGCGTCATTGCGCCTCCGTCGCGTCGAAGGCGCGGCGCAGCGCGTCGGCGCCGAAGGTCAGCACGCGATCGGCCGCGTCGATTGCGCCGAGCATGCTCGCGAAGCCGTGCAGCTGCCCCGGCCAACGCACGAGCGAGACCGGCGTGCCGGCCTGCGCGAGGCGCAGTGCGTACGCTTCGGCCTCGTCGCGCAACGGATCGAATTCCGCGCTGACGATGGTGGCCGGCGCCGCGCCCGACAGGTCCGCCACGGCGAGCGGGCTCGCGAGCGGCGATGCGCGGTCGGCGCCGTCGTCGAAATACTGGCGCTTGAACCAGCGCATCGCGTCCGCCGTCAGGAAATAGCCTTCGCCGAGCGATTCGTACGACGGATGCTCGTTCGCGCAATCGACGACCGGATACAGCAGCAACTGGTGCGCGATCGCGATGCCCGAGCCGCGCAACTGCAGCGCGGCGACCGCGGCCAGGTTGCCGCCCGCGCTGTCGCCGGCCACGGCGATCGCCCCGGCGCGCGCACCGAGATCACGCGCACCGGCGGCGGCCCAGCGCACTGCGTCGCAAGCGTCCTGCGCGGCTGCCGGGAAGCGCGCTTCGGGCGCGAGCCGGTAATCGACCGACAGCACGAGCGTGCGCGCCCGCCTGGCAAGACTGCGGCACAGGTTCGCGTGCGAATCGATCCCGCACGCGACGAAGCCGCCGCCGTGGAAAAACACGGTCAGCGGCAACGGCCCGTCGGCATCGGGCCGATACAGTCGTGCGGATAACTGACGACCCGGCGCCGGGATCTGCCAGTCCTCTTCGGCGGCAATCGCGTCGCCGGGCGCGAACGCGCTGCCTCCGGCGAGGCTCGCACGGTACGCGGGCACGGTCAGTGGATCGAAATCGATCGGGGGCACTTGGGCGAGCGCGGCGAGCAGCGCCTGCGCCTGAGGGTCGAGCGGCATTGGAACTCCTGTCTGAATCGGATGCGGTCTGAATCAGGTAAACCCGCATCGCGGTTTTCCCTGAGCCCGCGCCGGATGCTTGCCGGCACGGCCTGACGGGCATTCCAGCGCAGCGGGCAGGGTGCCACATCATCCGATTGGACGATGGTTCGCGCGTCCGGATGGCCAAAGCTCACCATTCAGTGAATGTCCCGATGACGCCGGAATTAAGACACGTCTTAATCATGGCGGCGCGGATGAATCGCACCGAACACAAGTTGCATGGAGGATGGAGCGTGCTGATGGAGACGAGATGGGCCCCGCAAGAGAGCCAGTCAACGAGCGAGGAGGCCGACATCGGCGTCGCTGATTTCAGCGAGCTGATGGCGCGCATCTACCAGGGGCCGATGGAAACGCCGCCGTGGGCCGGCGCGCTCGAGATGGTTCGCCGGCTGCTGCAGGCCAGCTACGTGACGCTGATCCTGCGCGCGGCCGCGAGCGACCGTCGCGCGCCGCTGTCCGTGCATGCATCGGAGTTCGGCCCGGTCGTGCCGGGGGACGGCGAGGCGTCGTACAACAATTACTACTATTCGCTCGACCCGTTCGTCGGCCTGCCGGCCGATCGCGTGGTCACGGTCGACGACGTGTTCGGCGATACGGGCTGGCTGTCGAGCGAACTGTACAAGCAGTTCCTGAAGCCGCAGGACGTGCGCTACATTCTCGGCGCGGACCTGCGCACGCCGTCGGGCGTCGAGTGCCGGTTCCGCGTGTGCCGCAATCATGCGTCGAAGCAGTTCTCCGCGCGCGACAAGGCGATCTGCGCGCTGCTGCTGCCGCACCTGAAGCGGGCGGTCGAACTGCATTCGCGGCTCGACACGGCCGAGGTCGAGCGGTCGATCTATGCCAACGCGATCAACCGGATGCAGATCGGCACGATCACGCTCGACGAGAACGGCACGATCATCGACATGAACGGCGTCGCCGACGAGATCCTGAAGCAGAACAACGGTCTGACGATTGCGCGCGGCACGATCGAGGCGACCGATGCGCAGGAGAACCGCACGCTCAAGCGGCTGATCCGCCACGCGGTGATGGGGCATCACGGCACGGCCGCGGCGATCGTCGAGGCGATGCCGATCACGCGCGGCTTCGACAAGCCGCGCCTCGGGCTGCTGGTGCGCACCGTGCTGCTGTCCGACTGGTCGGAGGACAACAAGCGCCGGCCGGCCGTCACGCTGTTCCTGCGCGACCCCGACCGCAAGCCGCAAGGCGCGCAGGAAATCATCCGCAAGCTGTTCGACCTGACACCCGCCGAGACGTCGCTCGCGCTGCTGCTGACGAACGGGCTGACGCTCGAGGAGGCGGCGGAGGAGTCGGGGATCAGCAAGAACACGGCGCGTACGCACCTGCGCGCGATCTTCTCGAAGACGGGCGTGACGCGCCAGGCGACACTCGTGCGAATCCTGCTCGGGAGCGTGGTGCCGCTGGGATAAGTAGAGGCCGATGTCGATCCGTCGGAGTCGGCCGCATTCCTCTGGCGAGCCAGCGACAACGGTCGACGGGGCACGTGACGCTCGGCGATGGAGGCATCATGCAAAAGAGGCTCGCCCGTACATCCGGTTGCCGCTTTCTCGTTTGCCCTTTCAAAGGCCGCGGAGCCGGCCTTCGACATGCGTGCGGGTCTTGCCGCCGACCCAGATTTGACCAGCCTCGTCGCGGGTCAAATGAATGCGGCCATGGCGGCCGAGGCGTGTCCCCTGGGCGGCGACATAGTCGTCGTCAACCACACCTGTCGCGAACAGCCACTGCGCCATTGAAGCATTGAGGCTTCCAGTGACCGGGTCTTCGACGACGGTGCCCAGATGGTCGCTGAAGAAGGCGCGAACCTCGAAGGCCGCGTTGCCGCCTGTTGCATGAGGGCCGATAACGCCGACATCGATCCGGCCGGGCCAACCGCGGAGCGGATTGAGGGCGAGCACCGTTTCCGCCGATACCAGCCTGATGCCCAGCCATCCGGGACCGTTGTCGATCCAGGCGGCATCAAGGACATCGCCGGATTCGATCCCCAGCAGTCGCCGGGCCTGGTCCAATTCATCCTGTGTCGGCGCGCCGGAGCGGATCAGCGGCGGGGCGGCGAAGGAAAGCCGCTCGTGATTGCGTCGGATCGGAACCAGCCCGGCTCCGCATTCCTGGACGATTTCCGCTTCGCTCTTCGGCACGCGGCCCGTCGAGAGCCACGCATGACAGCTGCCGAGCGTCGGGTGCCCGGCAAAAGGCATCTCCCTGTCCAGCGTGAAGATCCTGACCCGGTAGTCCGCCTCAGGATGCGTGGGTGGCAAGAGAAAAGCGGTCTCGGACAGGTTGAACCACCGCGTCAGCCGCTGCATGTCATCCGTTGCCGGGGCATCGGCACCGATGACGACCGCCAGCGGATTGCCCGAAAGCGGCCCGGCGCCGAAGACATCGATCATATGGATCGCAAAGGTCATGACATCGCTCTTTCAATTCAGGTCAGTTCGTGATGGCGCCGACAAGCCGGGATATCAACGTTGCCAGGCAAGCAGATTGACTCCCGCAACGGCGAACACCGCGGATAGCGTGCCTTCGATCCAGCGCCGAAGACGGGTATACAGGGCGATCATCCGAGCGGTCGAGAAGAGGACCGCATAACCACCGAACACGATGACGCCGAGGAACGCGCAACCACCGATGATCGCCGGCAAGGTGCCGCCGGGGGCGTGCTCCTGAAGCCCAAGGGACATGATTGCCATCCAGGCCAGAACCGCCTTCGGGTTCCCGATATGCATGAGAATGCCCTGGCGGTAGAGCCGCCGATAGCGAGGTGTCGAGCGTCCTGGTTCCATCTTCGCGAAGCCGGAGCCCAGTTTCAGCGCCGATCTGCCCGTGCGGAACGCCAGGTAGAGCAGATAGACACCCCCAACCATCTTGATGACGAAAAGCGCCTCGGCATAGGCGGCCAGCACGGCGGAAACGCCGGTCGCCGCCAGGATCGCCCAGAAGAGTGAGCCCGTGATGACGCCGGCAGCCAGAACGAGGGCCGGCAGACGGCCGTCGCGCATCGCTGTTCCCATGATCGCCATGTTGCTCGGTCCGGGGCTGGCGGTGGCGATGAGGTAGGTGCCGTAGGCGAGTGCGATCTGACTGGCGATCATTCGAGTTTCTCCAAAGATGCGGGGCGTCTCCAGCGTTACGGCTGGAGGTCTCCGCGATGAACGATATGGACCTTGTTCCCGTCGGGGTCGCGCAGATACGCGCCGAAGTAGCCGTCACCGTAGTGGGGGCGTAACCCGGGTGCGCCGTCGTCCGTCCCGCCGTGCGCGAGACCGTTCGCGTAGGCCGTGTTCACGGCTTCTTGCGAGGGGGCCAGAAAGGCGACCATGCTGCCGTTGCCGATGGTCGCCGGCTCACCGTCGTACGGGATGTAGACATAGAAGCGCGGCAGCGGCGATTGACCGGTTACCCAGCAAAGCGCCGGAGGCCCGCCATCGGACGTGACGACGCGACGCTTCAGTCCGAGCGGAGCGAGCAGCGCGTCATAGAAACGGCCTGCCCGCCCAAGATCACGCGCCCCAACAGTTACATGGCTCAACATTCGACTCTCCACACGCCTGTCATGGCGATCAGGCGCCTCCAGAAATGCATGACCTCATCCAATCACATCGCGCATGTTACGCTTGTTGCTTTCATAAATAGTGTCACGTGACACTAATATTTGGGCGGCGAACATGCTTCTGCAATCCCCTTGGTCACCACGACTTGCCGACATCGACGCGAATACCGCCGAGCGGTTGGTCCTCGCCCTCGCCGACGACATCATCGAGGGGCGGCTGACGGGAGGCGACCGTCTGCCCGCTCATCGCGATCTCGCGTTGAAACTGGGGATTGGCCTTGGCACGGTGACGAAAGCCTATGCCTCGCTTGAACGGCGAGGCCTGACGCGCAGCATCAAGGGCCGAGGAACTTTCGTGGCGATCCGCCAGGCGCATCACGATCGCCAGATCGACCTTTCGTCCAATGTGCCGCCAGCCATGCTCGACGCGCGCTTGCTGGCGCGAACGTTGACGGGGATCGCACGCAAGATCGATGCGGACCATCTCAATCTCTATGCCCCGCCCGCCGGACATATGGAGCACCGACGTGTGCTGGCTCGCTGGCTCGAAACGCTGGGCCTGATGGTGGAACCGACGCATCTGGTGCTAACGAGCGGCGCCCGTCAGGCGCTATCGTTGGCCTTCGATCTTGCCTGTGGCTCGCAGGGGCTGCTTCTGACCGAGCGGATCACCTATCCTGGCGCGATCGCGCTGGCTCGGCGTAGCGGATATCGGATGCAGGGCGTCGAGACCGACGCGCAGGGGATGGCGCCGGGGGCACTGGCGGACGCACTCGACGGCATCGCGTCGACCGGCAGCAAGGCGGTCTATCTCACGCCGACGCTGCACAACCCGACCACCGCAACGATGGGCACGGAACGAAGGCAGGCCATCGTGGATATTTGCCGCCGGGCGGGCGCGTGGATCATCGAGGACGGCGTCTATGCGTCGGCAGAGCCGGCTTCGCCACCGCTTGCGGCGTTGGCGCCCGAGATCACCTTGCATGTGAACGGGCTGTCCAAATCGCTCGGCCCCGGTTTGCAGATCGGCGTGCTCGCGCTGCCGGCCGGACTCAACGACGCAGCGGAAGACGCGCTGCGGGACCTGCCAATGGCGCCGTCGGCGCTCTCTTGCGCAGTGGTTGAGGAGTGGCTGGCCACCGACGTCATCTCCTCGATCCAGCGGGACCTCCACCACGAGGCGCGGCGTCGATCCAATCTGGCCATCTCTCTGCTCGGCGCGAGCGAAGTGGTCTCGCATCCCGGCGCCTACAACGCGTGGCTGCCGATGGAGCGTGACGCTGCCAATCGTGTCGCATCCGTCGCAGCAGCGATGCGTATCAAGGTGACCCCTCCGGAATCCATGATGGTGAACCCGGAGGATCGGGCGAGCGGAATTCGACTTTGCCTCGGCGGCCCGTCGTTCGACGATCTGACAGAAGCACTGACCCTTCTGGCAGGGCTGATGAAGCAGCGCGCGTGACGCCACCGGGCGAGCACCGTACTAGCCGTTTGGTCGCAGGGTTTTGTATCTCTCCCCACTAACGGTAATTGGCGGCTCTTTGGTCCGGCGATTACCAAATCGTGCAAACGATCTGCTTCGATTCCACACGCCACACGCCTCGCTCATTTCAACATTATAGAAATAATGTCAAACAATTGGGGTGTGATAATTGGATATTTAACGGTTTACGTTATATTATTAACGAAACTACCGACTCAAACCGTCATGTCCGACCTCGTTGCCGACGAATCCCGCCTGATCGCCGAAATCGACCGCCTGAGAGCCGATTTCCCGAAGACCCGCGAGCTCTATCGCGAGGTCTGCGCGTTGATGTTCTTCCGTTTCGGCGTCACGCCCACCGCGAACCGCCTTTACCAGCTCGTGCGCAAAGGCAGCATGAGCACGCCGACGGCGGTTCTCGGCGAGTTCTGGGCCGAGTTGCGGGAAAAGAGCCGGGTGCGCATCGAGCATCCGGATTTGCCGGCCGATCTGCAGGCGGCAGCCGGTGAGCTCGTCGCCGCGTTGTGGCGCCGCTCGAGTGCCGATGCCGCCGCAGCGCTCGATGCACTGCGCGCCGAAGTCGAAGCCGAGCGGGCCGCGGCGAAAGCGGAGGTCGCGGCATTGCAAGCCGACCTGTCCCGCACCGAAACCGCGCTGGAGCACCGCACGAGCGCGTTGCTGGCGGCCCAGGTGCGCATCCAGGAACTCGAGCAGGCGAGGGCGGCCGACGAAGCATCGCGCCGCGCGCTGCAAGCGGAAATCGAGCGGCTGAAGTCCGACAACGCGGACGCCGATCGCGCGCTGGCGCAGGCGCGTGCCGATTTCACGTCGCAACTCGACCGGCTGCGCGACGACGCGGGACGGGCCGAGGAACGCTTGCGTGCAGCGGAGAAGCGAGCGCTTCAGGAGATCGACCGCGAACGGCTCGCGGCCGCACGCGTTCAGAAGGAGTTCGACGCGGCCATGGCACGCGCCGAACAGCGCGATACGCAGCACCGCAAGGATCTCGCGGCATTGCAGGCGCAACTGGCCGATACGCAGCACCGCTGCGGCATGCTCGAAGGCCAGCTCGACGGGGCCCGCGCGGCCAATGCCGCGTACGTCGGCGAACTCGACGCATTGCGTGCCGAACGCGCGTCACGCGCCCCCGCGCGCCGGGCGCCGGGTCGACCGGCGGGCGGCACCCTGCGTGCGGCGAAACCGGTCGCGAGGAAGCGCGCCCCGAAACCCGCGTGACGTGGGCGCCACGGTGCGGCGACGACGTGTCCGCGACGCGGTGCGATTCGGGTAAAGTGCCGCTCAACTTGCCGGCTCGACGTTACTAGACGACCGGTCTAATCGTTGCTAAGATACGCCATCATGAATGCATCTTCAGGCGCGGAAGTCCGCCAGCACATCCTGAATATCGCGAAGCCGATCATGCTCCACAAGGGGTTTTCGGCGGTCGGTCTGAACGAGATTCTCGCCGCGGCGGGCATCCCGAAGGGCTCGTTCTACCATTACTTCGGCTCGAAGGAGGCGTTCGGCGAGGCGCTGCTCGAATCGTATTTCGAAGGCTATCTCGAGCACCTCGACAACCTGCTCAAGCACCCGGCCGGCACGGGCGCGCAGCGCCTGATGACGTACTGGGGCAACTGGCTGCGCACGCAGTGCGCGGACGATCCGGAAGGCAAGTGCCTCGCGGTGAAGCTCGGTGCGGAAGTGTCCGATCTGTCGGAGGCGATGCGCGCGGTCCTGCGGCGCGGCACCGGCCAGATCATCGAGCGGCTCGCGGGCGGGATCGAGGCCGGGTTGGCCGACGGTTCGCTGAGCGGCGTCGACGATCCGGCGCATACGGCCGCGATCCTTTACGAGCTGTGGCTGGGCGCGACGCTGCTGGAGAAGATTCACCGCGACCGCAAACCGCTCGAGCGCGCGATGCTCGAAACACGGCGGATGCTGAACCTGCCGTCCTTCGAGCCTGACGGAGTGCAGTCGTAATGTGGGCGCGCGCAGGCGCGCCTTGTTTTTTGCGTGAGCGCTAGACGACTGGTCTACTTACGCTGAAGTCACATTGTTTTACCCGCGAGGCGGCGGCCCCGCTGCCGGCTGATTCGCCGGCAACGCCGCAGCCTCGCGCATCACGGTTGTCCAACGTTGATCCGATCGTGCCCGTGCACGTCCCTTCCTGTTGACGGAGGTTCCCATGCCGCAAGGCAAGGCAGCAAACCGCAGAATCATTCTGAATGCGCGCCCGGTCGGCGCGCCCACCCCGAACGACTTTCGTCTCGAAACCGGCGACGTACCGGTGCCCGGTGCCGGCCAGATGCTGCTGCGCACGATCTGGCTGTCGCTCGACCCGTACATGCGCGGCCGGATGAGCGACGCGCCGTCGTATGCGCCGCCGGTCGAGCTCGGCGACGTGATGGTCGGCGGCACGGTCAGCCGTGTCGTGGCGTCGAACCTGCCCGCGTATCGCGAAGGCGACCTGGTCGTCGCGAGCGGCGGCTGGCAGGACTATTCGCTGTCCGATGGCAGCGGTCTCATTCCGCTCGGCCGCGACTTCGCACACCCGTCGCATGCGCTCGGCGTGCTCGGCATGCCGGGGTTCACCGCGTATACCGGGCTGCTGAAGATCGGCGAGCCGAAGGCCGGCGAAACCGTGGTCGTCGCCGCCGCGAGCGGGGCGGTCGGTGCGGTGGTCGGCCAGATCGCGAAGCTGAAGGGCTGCCGCGTGATCGGCGTCGCGGGCGGCGCCGACAAGGTCGCGTACGTGAAGGGCACGCTTGGCTTCGACGATTGCGTCGACCACCGCGATCCGCAATTCGCCGCCCGGCTGAAGGAAGCCTGTCCGAAGGGCATCGACGTCTATTTCGAGAACGTCGGCGGCGCCGTGTTCGATGCGGTGTGGCCGCTGCTCAACGAGCATGCGCGCGTGCCGGTGTGCGGAATCATTGCGCATTACAACGACGCGGCGTACGACGACACCGCGGTATCGGGCGGCCGCGATCGGGTGCCGGCGCTGATGGGCACGATCCTGCGCAAGCGCATCCGCATGCAGGGGTTCATCATTCTGGATCACTATGCGACTGGCTACGCGCCGTTCCTGAAGGAGATGAGCGAGTGGGTCGCGCAGGGCAAGGTGAAGACGCTAGAAGATGTGGTCCCCGACCTGGCTGACGCGCCGCAAGCGCTGATCGGCTTGCTCGCCGGCAAGAATTTCGGCAAGGTCGTCGTGCGCGTGGGTCCGGACGAACTGGCCTGACACCGGCGCAAGACGACACACGACGATTGCACGCTGGCGTCGCGAGACGCCGGCTTGTGGCATGCTCGATTCCGTTTCGAAAGGAGTGACAAAGATGGCGCTTCACGTGATTGCTTCCCTGTTCCTGAAACCCGAACACGCGCAGGCCGCCGAGGCCGAATTGCGCAGCATGGTCGCCAAGACGCGCGTCGAGCCGGGCAACCGGCGCTACGACCTGTTCCGCGAGCAGGACGGTTCGCCGAACCTGCACCTGTACGAGATCTACGACGACCAGGCCGCGTTCGACGCGCACCTCGCCAGCCCGCATTTCACGGAATTTCGCGTGAAGTCGGCCGACTGGTTCGCGGCGCCGCCCGTCATCAAGGTGCTGTCGGGCATCGACGTGGCCGAGTAACGACGCGGTACCCCCGTCACGGCCCGTTCTCGCCCGGGACCGTGCGGCAGCCGTCACGCATGACGCAACGGCGATGACAACGACAACGCGGCGCAGCGCATCGTTCGCGCCGCTTCCCCAATACACCGCCCCGGAGGCTGAATGGTCACCCTCAACATCAACGGCGAGAACCGCACGGTCGACGCCCCCGACGACATGCCCCTGCTGTGGGTCCTGCGCGACGTCGTCGGCCTGACCGGCACGAAATTCGGCTGCGGGATCGCGCAATGCGGCGCGTGCACCGTGCATCTCGACGGCGTCGCCGCACGTGCGTGCGTGCTGCCGGTCGCGGCCGTCGCGGGCCGCAGGATCACGACGATCGAAGCCGTCGGCGCGACGCCGGCCGGGCAGAAGGTCCAGCAGGCATGGCGCGAGCTCGACGTCGTCCAGTGCGGCTACTGCCAGTCCGGGCAGGTGATGGCGGCCACCGCGCTGATCGCATCGAACCCGAACCCGAGCGACGCCGACATCGACGCGGCGATGGCCGGCAACATCTGCCGCTGTGGTACCTACAACCGGATTCGCGCGGCGGTCAAACACGCCGCGAAGGGGGCATGAGATGAAACAGTCACCACGCTCACTTTGTTCGCTGCCCCGCGAGGGGGCGGTCAGCCTCGTTGAGGCGGCTCTGCGGAGGCTGACATGTCGCGAGGACTGATCGAAGCAGGTCGGGCCGGCGCGGGCGTGTCGCGCCGTTCGTTTCTCAAGGCGGGCATGTCGCTCGGCGCGGCGGCGGGCGGCGGCCTGCTGCTCGGCTTCAGCATGCCGGCGGCGGGCGATGATGCACGCCGCTCGGTGATCGGCGGCGATGCGGACGAAAGCGCGCGCGCCGGCGTATTCGCGCCGAACGCGTTCGTGCAGATCGACCGCGCCGGCAAGGTCACGCTCGTGATGCCGAAGGTCGAAATGGGCCAGGGCGTCTACACGGCGCTGCCGATGCTGATCGCCGAGGAACTCGAGGTGCCGCTGTCGAACGTCACGCTCGACCATGCGCCCCCGAACGAGAAGCTGTTCCTCGATCCGCTGCTCGGCGGCCAGCTGACCGGCGGCTCGACGTCGGTGCGCTACGCGTGGGAACCGCTGCGCCGCGCGGGCGCGACCGCACGCACGCTGCTGGTTTCGGCGGCGGCGAAACAATGGAACGTCGATCCGGCCACCTGCCGGGCGGCGAACGGCGAAGTGCAGCACACGGCGAGCGGCCGGCGCGCATCGTACGGCCAGCTCGCGGACGCCGCGTCGAAGCTGCCGGTGCCGAAGGACGTCGCACTGAAGCAGCCGGCCGATTTCAAGCTGATCGGCAAGCCGGTGAAGCGGCTCGACTCGCCGGAGAAGGTCGACGGCACCGCGCAGTTCGGGCTCGACGTGCGCGTGCCCGGCATGCTGTATGCGGTGATCGTGAACAGCCCGGTGTTCGGCGGCACGGTCGCGAGCGTCGACGACACGGCCGCGAAGAAGATCCCCGGCGTGCGCCAGGTGGTGCGCGCGGACAACGCGGTCGCGGTGGTCGGCGATCACACGTGGGCCGCGAAGCGCGGCGCGTCGGCGCTCGTCGTGAAGTGGAACGAAGGCGCGGGCGCGAAGGTGTCGACGAAGGACATCGTCGCCGATCTCGCGCAGGCCGCAGCGAATGGCAAGGGCGCGGTCGCGCGCAAGGACGGCGACGTCGGCCGCGCGTTCGCGAACGCGAAGACGCGCATCGATGCCGTCTACGAACAGCCGCTCCTTGCGCACGCAACGATGGAGCCGGTGAACTGCACGGTGCACGTGCGCGGCGACGGCTGCGAGATCTGGGTCGGCACGCAGGTGCCGACGCGGGCGGTCGACACCGTGCAGAAGCTCACGGGTCTCGCGCCCGACCGGATCGTCGTGCACAACCACCTGCTCGGCGGCGGTTTCGGCCGACGGCTCGAAACGGACATGATCGGCCAGGCCGTGAAGATCGCGAAGCAGGTCAACGCGCCGGTGAAGGTCGTGTGGACGCGCGAGGAAGACATCCAGCACGACATGTATCGCCCGTACTACTACGACCGGATCTCGGCCGGCCTCGACGCGAACGGCAAGCCGGTCGCATGGCAGCACCGGATCGTCGGTTCGTCGATCCTCGCGCGCTTCGCACCGCCGGCCTTCAAGGACGGCGTCGATCCCGACGCGGTCGAGGTTGCCAACGACCTGCCGTACGACCTGCCGAACCAGTTGATCGACTACGTGCGCCAGGAACCGCGCCACGTGCCGACCGCGTTCTGGCGCGGCGTCGGGCCGACCCGCAGCACGTTCGTCGTCGAGAGCTTCATCGACGAACTCGCCGCGCAGGCCAAGACCGATCCCGTCCAGTACCGCCGCGCGCTGCTCGACAAGACGCCGCGTGCGCGCAACGTGCTCGACGTCGCGACGAAGGCGGCGGGCTGGGGCACGCCGCTGCCGAAGGGGCAAGGGCGCGGCGTATCGGTGATGCACGCGTTCGGCAGCTTCTTCTCGATCGTCATCGACGTCGCGGTGGAAGGCGGCGAAGTGCAGGTCAAGCGTGCCGTGTGCGCGGTCGACTGCGGGATGGCCGTGAATCCGAGCACGATCGAGGCGCAGGTGCAGGGCGGCATCATCTTCGGGATCACGGGCGCGCTGTATGGCGAGATCACGATCGAGGACGGCCGCGTCGTGCAGAGCAACTTCACCGACTACCGGGTGATGCGCATCAACGAGACGCCGCCGATCGAGGTTCATCTCGTCAAAAGCGCCGAGGCGCCGGGCGGAATCGGCGAGCCGGGCACCGCGGCGACCGCGGCTGCCGTGTCGAACGCGATCTTCGCGGCGACCGGCACGCGGCTGCGCAAGCTGCCGGTCGGCAACCAGCTGAAGACGGCTTGAGGGGAGGACACGAACCATGCGAAACCTCACCTCGAATCGTCCGAACCGCCTGAATCGCGCCGCTCGCACGTTCGGCACGTCGTTGATCGCGCTGTCCGCACTGATGGCCGGCACGACGGCGCACGCCGCGCAAGCGGCGGCCGCCGACAGCGCGCTGGTCGCACGCGGCGCGTATCTCGCGAAGGCCGGCGATTGCGTCGCGTGCCACACCGCGCCGCGCGGCACGCCGTTCGCCGGCGGCCTGAAGATGGTCACGCCGATGGGCGCGATCTACACGACCAACATCACGCCCGACCCGGACACGGGCATCGGCGGCTATACGGAAGCCGATTTTGCGAACGCGTTGCGCAAGGGCGTCGCGAAGGACGGCCACAACCTGTATCCGGCGATGCCGTATCCGTCGTACGCGAAGCTGAAGGACGACGACGTGAAGGCGCTGTACGCGTACTTCATGCACGGCGTCGAGCCGGTGAAGCAGGCGAACCGGGCGTCCGACATCCCGTGGCCGCTCAACATGCGCTGGCCGCTCGCGTTGTGGAACATGGTGTTCCTCGATACGACGCCTTATGCCGACAAGCCGGCCAAGGACGCGATGTGGAACCGCGGCGCGTATCTCGTGCAGGGGCTCGGGCACTGCGGATCGTGCCATACGCCGCGCGGTGTCGGCTTCCAAGAGAAGGCGCTGGACGAGGGCGGTTCGGCGTTCCTGTCGGGCGCGCCGATCGACAACTGGTTCGCGTCGAACCTGACCGGCGAGCACAATACCGGGCTGGGCCGCTGGAGCGATGCGGATATCGCGCAATTCCTGAAGACCGGCGCGAACCGGCATGCGACCGCGTTCGGCTCGATGGTCAGCGTGATCAACCACAGCACGCAGGAACTGACCGACGACGATCTGGCGGCGATGTCCCGCTACCTGAAATCGCTGCCGGCAGCGGGCGGCACGGGCGCGCCGCCTTACCGTTATGAGCCGAAGGCGACGCAGGTCGTGTTGGGCCGGCCGGCGAACGATCCGGGCGCAAAGGTGTATAACGCTTACTGCCTGCATTGTCATGGCGCGGACGGCCGCGGCTACGCGCCGCTGCTCGCGCCGCTCGCCGGCAACCCGAACGTGCTCGAGGCCGATGCCGCGTCGCTGATCAACGTGACGTTGAACGGCAGCGAGTCGCTCGTGATCGGTGGCGTGCCGTCCGCGTACCCGATGCCGGCGTTCGCGAACCAGCTGAACGACCAGCAGATCGCCGACGTGCTGACGTTCATGCGCGCCGGCTGGAACAACGGCGCGCCGGCCGTGCAGGCGGCGGAGGTCGCGAAACTCCGCAAGGCGACGGCGGCCGCGCGCTGAGCGCTGAGCGCCGAGCGCGGCCGACCGTGGCGGACGACGACGGGCATGCGTGCCGCACGCCGGTCGTCGCACATTGCCGGGTGCAGGGCGCCCGGTGGCGCAGCTCTTTCTGTCAACCGGCGTGCGGCCGTTCGCGGCCGCGCGCGTTTTATCGACGTAAAACTGGGGTGTCTGGATGGCTAACGTGACTTATACGGATACGCAACTGCTGATCGACGGCGAGTGGGTCGACGCCGCGAGCGGCAAGACGATCGACGTCGTGAACCCGGCGACGGGCAAGGCGATCGGCAAGGTGGCCCACGCGGGCATCGCCGATCTCGACCGCGCGCTGGCCGCGGCGCAGCGCGGTTTCGAAGCATGGCGCAAGGTGCCCGCGCACGAGCGCGCGGCGACGATGCGCAAGGCGGCCGCGCTGGTGCGCGAGCGCGCCGACACGATCGCGCAGCTGATGACGCAGGAGCAGGGCAAGCCGCTCACGGAAGCGCGTGTGGAAGTGCTGTCGGCCGCCGACATCATCGAATGGTTCGCGGACGAAGGCCGCCGCGTGTATGGCCGGATCGTGCCGCCGCGCAATCTCGGCGCGCAGCAGACCGTCGTGAAGGAGCCGGTCGGACCGGTCGCGGCGTTCACGCCGTGGAATTTCCCGGTCAACCAGGTCGTGCGCAAGCTGAGCGCCGCGCTGGCGACCGGCTGTTCGTTCCTCGTGAAGGCGCCGGAAGAAACCCCGGCATCGCCGGCCGCGCTGCTGCGCGCGTTCGTCGACGCGGGCGTGCCGGCCGGTGTGATCGGTCTCGTGTACGGCGATCCGGCGGAAATCTCGTCGTACCTGATTCCGCATCCGGTGATCCGCAAGGTGACGTTCACGGGCTCGACGCCGGTCGGCAAGCAGCTCGCGGCGCTCGCGGGCCAGCACATGAAGCGCGCGACGATGGAACTGGGCGGCCACGCGCCGGTGATCGTCGCCGAGGACGCGGACGTCGCGCTGGCGGTGAAGGCCGCCGGTGGCGCGAAGTTCCGCAACGCGGGCCAGGTGTGCATCTCGCCGACGCGTTTCCTCGTGCACAACAGCATCCGCGACGAATTCACGCGTGCGCTGGTCGCGCATGCGCAGGGGCTGAAGGTCGGCAACGGCCTCGAGGAAGGCACGACGCTCGGCGCGCTGGCGAACCCGCGCCGGCTGACCGCGATGGCGTCGGTCGTCGAGAATGCGCGCAAGGTCGGCGCGAGCATCGAGACGGGCGGCGAACGGATCGGCTCGGAAGGCAACTTCTTCGCGCCGACCGTGATCGCGAACGTGCCGCTCGAAGCGGACGTGTTCAACAACGAGCCGTTCGGCCCGGTCGCGGCGATCCGCGGTTTCGACAAGCTCGAGGATGCGATCGCCGAAGCCAATCGCCTGCCGTTCGGGCTGGCCGGCTATGCGTTCACGCGTTCGTTCGCGAACGTGCACCTGCTGACGCAGCGCCTCGAAGTCGGGATGCTGTGGATCAACCAGCCGGCGACGCCGTGGCCGGAAATGCCGTTCGGCGGCGTGAAGGATTCGGGCTACGGGTCGGAAGGCGGGCCGGAAGCGCTGGAGCCGTATCTCGTCACGAAGTCGGTGACGGTGATGGCGGTCTGACGACCGGGTGGTCGCGTGCGTGCCGCCGTTTGCGCGGTGCGCACGCGGCATGGCGTTGCCGAGAGCCGGGTGTTCTGCCCGGCCTTGTTTTTTCTGATTCGTTCACCGTCGGTCACCGCGGCGTCCAGTCTCGCCCGGATCACGAGCACTCCATCGCCACGGCGTTTGTCGATTGACTGAGCCTGATCTCGCCCAGGTAGGCGCTGTCGCCCAATCTGCACTCGCGCCAGGCATTGCCGCGGGCATGCCGGATTTGGACTCTGTAGAGGCCGCTGCCCCTGGCCAGGCCGTCGAACCGGAAATCGCCGAAGCCGTCCGAGACGGTTTCGGCTACCTGCCGATTACCTGCATATAAGACGACGACCGCATCCGTGACACACTCGACCACGTCTCCTGCCTGGGCACTGACACTTCCGCCGACGAAGCACGTTTCCCACCGCTCGAGGCCGCTATACCACACGCGGGGCTTCGTGCTCAGGTTGGCTCGCAATACCTTGAGTCCCTCGCGCCTGGCCTTCTCGGCCATCGCCGTGTCATCGAGCTTGACCGTCTCGAAGACATCGGTGGGGCACGACTGCTGACAACGCGGGCGGGACCAGCCCTGGTCGAGCAAATGCGCATCGAAGATCCAGATCTGGGGCAGTTGCAGTTCTTCGTTCCACACGATCGCCTTGTAAGGGCACGCCTTGACGATGTCCTTTCGGCCTCGCGCCTTGTCCGGATCGATGATGACGATGCCGTCGGCGCGCTTGCGAATGGCGCTGCCGCCCACACGCATGCAGGGCGCGTCGTCGCAGTGGTTGCACATGACCGGCAGATAAGTGGTCTCGATCATGTGCGAAGCACCCTGTACACGACGCAGGATGCGGATGGGGCTTTCGGCACTGGCCGAAGCGGGTGCCGCGTAGCCGGGGAAATCATTGCCGACGTGCTCGTCCCGCGCGGCGATCACGCAGTTCTGGCAGTTCTCGCAACGGCCGACGTTGATGATCAGGTTCCACTTGCTCATTTGAAATTCCTCACGCTGCGCGACCGAGCATGAATGCCTCGGCACCGCGCCATTTCTCGACCTGCACCAGGCAGGAATTCGGGCTCATGCTGCTGGTGCCGGCGGTCTGAGGCCGGTCGGGGGTCAGCATGTTCATGCAGCCGCCGATCTCGACCTGCTCGCCATCGATTTCGATCAGCTGAAACTCAGCGCTCGCCTCGTAGGATTTCACCACTCCGGCGTTCACCAGGGGCGAGACATCGGCCGCACAGATCACGGCGCCGCGGTCGTTGTGTACTTTGACGAGATCGCGATGGGCGATGCATCGAACAGCGGCGTCTGCCGGGTTGAGCCTCAGCAGCCAGAACCGGTGCCCCGCGATCAGCGCGCGATGATCGTCGATGCCGTTCACGGCAGAATTCTTTCCGTCACCGTGGGTATGAAAGCTGTAGCGGCTGTGGGTGGCGATCAGTTGCAGCGGGTAGCGCCGGGCCAGGTCCGAGCGCAACCCCTCCCAGGAGGGGATATATCGGTTGAGCGGGGGGCGCTCCGGATTGTCCGCGGTGTGCCGCTTCAGCAACTCGGGCACGAACTCCAGCTTGCCGCTCGGCGTCTGCAGGCCCTTGCCGAACCGTTCCGAGAACTGTGACGGCAGCGGATGAGGTTCCGGCAGGTCCTTCTTCCTGTCTTCCGCAAACCAGCGCATATCCACGGGATGGCGCAACTCGGGCTTTTCGGGCGGCACGACGAAATAGCCTTTGCGGCAAAATTCGCGCCACGAAATGTGATCGGGCAGATCCGACGAGTCGAAGACGCGCTTGACCCAGTCGAGATCCCCGCAGCCTTCGGTGAAAATGCCACCCAGGCCCAACCGGGTCAGGATGGCAGTGAAAATGTCGTAGTCGGAGCGGGACTCGCCCAGGGGTTCGATGCACTTGTGCTGCAGCGTCAGCATGCGATGGTTGACCGTGCCATACCCGTGGTGGGCGTAGCCGCCCGAATTCGCCCATTCTCCGATGTCCCAACGCTCCAGCGAAGTGCACGCGGGCAGGATGATGTCGGCGAACTGGGCTTCGCCCTCCATCCAGATCGACTGATTGACGACGAACTCGATGCTCGAGTGCCGGTAGGCCTGCGTCCAGCGTCCGGAATTCGTCACGGTACTGAACGCGGATCCGCCGTAGCGATAGATCATGTGGATCGGCGAATAGCCGGGCATCGGGTAGGTGAACGGTGCAAACTGGGCTTCCTGCGACATGCCGTCCCAGAGATAACCGGTGGCGTGACCGTTGAGGATCGCATCGGGCATCTGCTGTCGCGGCACCATTTGCTTGACGGGATTCATGGTCAGGATATGCGGCATGCGCTGGTAGTTGTCCACCGCATTGGCGGTCCACGCCAGGTCGCCTGAAATGCCGCCGTCCGCGTAGCCGGGGAAGTAGAACTGGAGATCGTGCGGGACGCCGATTTCGAGGCAGCCGAAATTCACCCCGGGCTTGCCCCAGCCCTGCATGGACATCATCATGATCATGCAGCGCGCCCATTGCGCGCCGGTCGCCCCGCGGCCTGCGCCGCCGAATCCCGCGCCGGTCATCCCGACGGCGAGATGCACCTTCTTCTTCCCCCACAGGCGCGCAAGCGCACGGGCGTCCTTGGCCGGCACGCCGGTCTCGCTCTCCTGCCACTCGGGCGTCTTGGGGGTACCGTCGGTTTCGCCCAGCAGGTAGGCTTTCCAATCGTCGAAACCGGTCGTGCGCGTCGCGACGTAATCCTTGTCGTACAGGCCCTCCACGGTCCAGACGTACATGATGGCGGTTGCCAGGGCAGCATCGGTTTGCGGCCGGATCGGGATCCAGCGCCCGCCCAGCAGCTGTGCGGTGGGATTGCAGTGCGGGTCGATGTGAACGAACTCGATGCCGAGTTCCTTGGCCCACAGGCGGCGCGGGGTTCCCTCGAATCCTGCGTAGGCTCCGTTGGTACTTTCGGGGTCGCAGGACCAGAAGACGATCATTTCGGCCTCCTTGAGACCGTCCTCGAGGCCGCCGTAGCCGGAGGGCACGCCGACGCGCATCGAGTTGCCGAAATGATGCATCGCGCCCCAGTACCAGCCTTCCCAGCTGTCCGGATTCGCGGCGACCCGGGTGAAGCCGATCAGGTTGGCGAAGCGCGTCAGCGCGCTGAGGTAGTAGCCGACGTTGCCCCACTGGTGGTGGGACGACATCGGGAAAGTGATGGAACCGGGGCCGTGAACACGCTTCTGCCGGTTGATCTCCCTGGCGACGATGTCCAGGGCCTCGTCCCAGCTGATACGCACATAGCCGGACTTGCCCCGGTTCTGCGGATTGCGCTCGCCGTCCGGGTCGAAGTCGACCCGTTTCATCGGGTGAAGGATGCGCTTGTCGGAGTAGACCAGCGACTTGAGGGTCAACGCGTGGGGCGCGACCAGTCCGCGCCGTGGCGGGCTGAAGCGGCGTCCACGTGCCTCGATCACCCAGCTTGACGCATCCGTATCGTCCAGCTCGATGGGCGTCACGCGGACGATGCGGCCATCCTTGACGTAGACGAACAGGGGGCCGCCATTGGTGCAGGTGGTGTAGCGTCGGGTGCCGTCGCGCATGGGCGTGCCCATCGTCAGGCCGACCGTGCGCATCATGCTCAGGGTTTGCATGAGCCAGACCAGCAGTTCGTCCTCGCCCTCGGTGACCACCTTGAAGTTCTTGGCGGCGTGGACGATCTCGCCCTGGTCCGGGTTCGGGGAAAGGAACTTCAGGGCGGTGGCGACGTCCTTGAAGGCCATGCGCACATCGGGCCGCGCATGCTTGCCGGCGCGCGACCGAATGCGGCCATTCCTGAACTCGATGGCGCGACCGATGCTTTGATCCATGAGCCCGATCCACGCGACGAGATTGCGCTCCTTGAGGCGATCGCGGTAGGCGGGGAAGCGGCGCGCCGTCAGGTCCAGAACCTTGGGCAATGCAAAAAGAATGGTCTTGAGAGCCTGTCGTTTCATCGTTCGATCCAAAGTGTTGCTTCCATGCGGGGGGCTGGCATCGGGACGCACCCGCTAGAACGTGTAAGCGACGTTCAGGAAAACGTTGACGGGATTGAGTCGGAGCGTCGATGTGGAAACGATCTGCGTGCCGGTCGCGGTCTGTCCGTATAACGTGAGGTGGGTCTTCACCGGCATGTAGCCGACGGAAGCACCGACCGACCAGTGTTTGGTCATCGCGTAACTCGCGCCGAGCTCGAACACCGGGTTCCACGATGAACTGAGTGTCGCGCGCGCCGAGCCGCCCGGCCCGAAGCTGTCGGTGACGAACTGGCGATTGGTCGCCCGAACCTGGGTGAACCACGTGTAGTTGACGCCAAGTCCTACGTACGGACGGAATTTCGATTCGGCTGAAAACAGGTGATATCGAAGTTCGACGGCGGGCGGCATCGGCCTTGTCGTGCCGAGGGTTCCGTACTTCTGCAACGTCCCGTCACCGACAAGATTGACTGTCAGTGGCAGTCCGAACAGCATGGCGACACCAATGTTGTCGGTGACGTAGTACTCGGTGGTGATGCCCATCGTATCCGTCGAGCTGGCATGCGCCCCGGTACCACCCATTTGCTGATTCACCGTTACGCCGCCGACACTTTGCACGGTCAGGGGCGTCGCGTCGCCCTGGGGCGCGACGTGCAGCCATCCAACCGACGTAGTGATGCTTCCGGCCGTCTGCGCATCTGCGTTGTCGGCAAGTGCAGCCGTGCAGATGCAAACCATTGCACCTGCGAAACTCGTCGTTCGCCTCAATTTCATCTTGCGTCTCCTCTGTCTCGGTCCGATTAAATAACTACAGTTGCTTTGGATACCTTATTGATAGTGACAAGCCGCTCTCGGAATTTGTGTTGTCGCGGCTAGTCACGCGCCACCGTCACCGCAGATCTGTTGCTGCCGGACCGGACGACCGAAGGGGTTCCGCTGCGAACGAGATCGAAAACGCAAACGGAAAACGCCCCAGCACGAAGCGCGCGGCAGTCTCGAGCCCGGGATTGCTCAGCTCGACCGAGACCGACATTCCGCCGGAATCACTGGTCGAGACGTCGACTGATGCGCCGGGCGCTCCGCCCTGGTCCAATGCCGCGCGGAGTGCGTCACTCGTCTCGCGGCGCTTGAGTTCGGGTTTGAATATCTTGCCGACGCCGGTGAGCGGGATCGCCTCGACGATTCGGACGTGCTTCGGCAGGGCGGCGCGTTCAGCGATCTCCTGCTGCATGAACACTTCCAGATCGTGTTCGCTAGCCGTCATGCCCGGCTTGAGCTGAACATACGCGACCGGCAACTCGCCGGCATAGGCATCGGGGCGCCCGATCGCCGCTGCGATCTGGACTGCCGGGTGTCGATGCAGCGGTTCCTCGATCGTCGCCGGGTCGATATTGTGTCCGCCGCGGATGATCAACTCCTTCTTGCGGCCGGTCAGCCAGAAGTAACCGTCGATGTCGCAGCGGCCGAGGTCGCCCGTGTTGAGCCAGCGCTTGCCGTCGCCGAGATCGAGCCACAGGGCCTCGTTCTGGTCGGGACGCGTGTAGCCGGTGAACACGTTCGGCCCGGAGATGACGAGCAACCCCTCTTCGTTGGCTGCGCAGTCGCGCAGATACCGTCCCGCATCGTCCACGACGACCGCCTTCATCGCCTGGAAGGGGATGCGAAGCCCGATTGATCCCAGCCGACGCTCGCCGTTCGGCGGGTTGACGCTGCTCACGCACGTTCCTTCGGTCAGGCCGTAACCTTCGAGAATCCGGATGCCCGTTTTTTCCTGGAAGGACCTGAAGACGCCGACCGGCATCGGCGCGGCACCGCACAGGCCGTATTCGAGCGAGTCGATGACATGATCCTCGGAGGGAATGTCGAGCAGCGAAGCATAAAGCGTCGGGACGCCACTGAAGAAATTGATGTGGTGATGTTCGACGATTTCCCAGAAGCGTTTGACGACGCCGTCGCCCCGGTAACCCTGCGGTGTGCCGAGCACGACATGGGCACCGCGCGAGAATGGCAGGAGGCCGGTCACCATCGCGGCGTTGACGTGAAAGAGCGGCAAGCCGCAAAAAGTCGTTTTGCCGGGGCCGATACTGTCGCCGAAGAACCGGCCGGCGCTCCAGGCATTCGCCACTTCGTTGCCGTGACTGCGCATCGCGATTTTCGGCAACCCGGTGGTTCCACCGGTACAGAAGTAAGAGGACATGTCGCCGGGTCGGATGCGGCGCGCACTGTCGAGCGCCGTACCGGATTCCTGCGCGATTGCCGTACCGAAGTCGTGGATCTGGATGTGCGCAGGCACGGCGCTGCGCAAACCGCCAGCGCCGTACAACTGCGCACACGCGTCGTGCTGGAGCGTGCGTGCCGCCGACTGCGCCATGCCCCGCACGCGATCGGCCAGGTTGACCAGCACGAGATGCCGCAGCGGCTCGACCTCATGAAGGATGTCCGCGACTTTTTGCCAGAGATCGGTCCCGGGAAATGGCGCGAGCGTCACGAGCACGCTGGCGCCGGCGGCTTTGAGCAGCTGACCGATCGCTTCGCCTTCAAGCAGCGGATTGATCGCGCATACGATGCCGGTTGCCTGTCCGCCCCAGATCACGAAATGCGTTTCGGGCAGATTGGGCAGCACATAAGCGATCACCGACTGCGAATTCACACCGAGGCGCGCGAACATGTTGGCCGTGCGCGTGATGTCACGGACCAGCTCGCGATAGGTCCAGCACTCGGCGTCGCGGTGCGCGTCGGCGGTCATGAAAAAGGAGAGGGCGGGGGCGGACGGATCGATGGCCGCACCGGCGCAGATCATCTCGTACGTGCTGGCTGGAAGGTCCGGCGGAAGGCCCGGCGCTTCGATCGCCAGCACGTCGTCTTGGGTCGCGATGCCGTTCATGCTGCTTCGTCCACGATCTCGTTACGTTGCACGCCCAGGTCGATCGTTCCGTCGCGGCTCGCGATCCGGGCTTCGACGATGTCTCCGGCCTTCAGATACTGCGCTCGCCCCGCCTGCACCTTCATGAACATCTTCCATTTGACGGATTCGGGGAAAAGCGCGACGGCCCGCTGCTTGAGCGGCGACGGGATGCTGAGTGCGCAGCCGGCCGGCGTGCCGGTCGCGAGCAGGTCGCCGGCGTGAAGGTCGTGCACGCCCGACAACTCGGTCAACGTTTCCGCCGGACCGTAGACGAGGTTCGATGTCGAGTCCTGCTGGCGCACCGCGCCGTTGACGGTCAACGTCAGGTCGAGCGTCTTCAGCTTCGGGAAGTCATGCCGCTCGAGCAGGCACAGATAGGGGCCGACCGGGCCGAACGTCCGGAAGCTCTTGCCCTTGTAGAACTGCATCTGCGGGATCTGGACATCGCGCGCGGAATAGTCGTTGACGATCACGGTGCCGGCGACATAGTCGTGCAGGTTCGCGTCCGTGATCTGCCGATGAGACGTGATGTCGCGTTTGAGGATGAGGCCGAGCTCGATTTCGTAGTCGAGAAACCGGACGTGCCGGGGTTTCACGACTCGTGAGTCGGCGGCGACGATGCAACTCGTCGCCTTCGTGAAGATCATGTTGAATTTTTTCGCGTCCGGATCCATGCCGGATTCGATCATGTGCCGACGGTAATTCGCCCCCTGGCAAACGAACTGCTGGTTGGCGGTCACCGGTGGCAGCCACTCCACGTCCGACTCCGGAATCGTCGGTCCGTCGAGCGAGACGAGTCGTTCAACCGGATTCGCCGCGAGAAAGCTCGCGGTTGTCTCGAAGTCGCCGGGAATCGGCGTGACGGCGCCGTTGGCGACCACGCCCCATTGGGCGCGGCCATGATGCCGGAAGTGCAGGACATGCAGTGACATGAATGATCTCTCGTGAGTCGAATGGGCGGTTGGGGATCAGGCGAACAGCTTCGCCAGGGTCAGCAGCTTGCCGACCGTCAGATCGGGACTGCGGCGCAGGTTGCGGAACAGCGCCGCAAGGCTCGACGGCGTGAGCCGGGGCTTCGTGAAGCTGCGCGGCATCGTCGGGCCCCACTGCGCCATCGCTTCGCGGCTGACCGCGTGCACGCCCGTCGGCTCGTCGGCCGTGAACAGATCGCCGTCGCAATAGTGTTCGTGCTTGTCGCCCCACGGGTCCTGCCAATAGTCGAAGATCTGGCTGCCGAGAATGTGTCGGCCGATGCCCCACGCGTGTGCCCATCCGTTGTCGTGCAGCATGCGCTGGCCCATGCCGACGGCATCGGCGTCGACCAGTTCGTACGCGCTGTGGCTATAAGTCGGCACGAACCCCTGGGCGAGCGCGAGCGTATGGTGGTCGGCCGGCCGGTCGCCGAGATCGAGCCGCATGAAGGCAACCGCGGGTGAGCCGTCCGGCAGCACCTGGACATCGCTGGGGATGAACCCGAAATGTCGCGTGTACCACGCGCAGGTTTCCTGGTAGTCGGCGAGTTCGAGCACGACGTGTCCGAGCCGAATGACTTCAGGCGCGCTCGCCGGCGGCCGCTGCGTTTCGTTGATCCGCAACGGCGTGTCGACCGAGTTGAATGAAAGCGCGGCACGGTGCGGCAACGTGTCGGCCCGGGTCTGGCCGGCAATCGCGTCGACCCGAAAACCCGACGGATCGGCGAGCCGCACCCGGAGGCCGCCGCCTGGCCAATCCGATGCCTCGATCTCCGACGCGCCAGGGATTTTGGCGAGCGCCTCGAGATCGGCACGACTGTCGACCTGCAATCCGAAGCCTACGAAGCGGGCCTTCGGCGCGTGGCGAACGACATAACAGAAGTGTGCGCTGCCGGTTCCGCGCAGCAGCAATTGCGTGTCATCCCGCAGCACCGTTCGGAGACCGAAATCGTTGAGAAAGTGCTCTGCTTCGTCGAGATCGGGGCGATCGAAGATCAGATAGGCGAGCGCCGATGCCTTCGTTGTGGGGTGCGGGTGGCGAGCCGGTTGTGTGGTGGTCAGTTTCATGGCGGATGACAATCAGGCAGGTCGAATGACAATCGCGAAGGCGGGCGCCGTCGCATCGAGGGGCTTGCCGCGCAACGGCGGGCATGCAATCTCACCGTCGCAGGACATCACTGGCCGGACCATGAATGTCGCGAGGTCGCTCGTCGATTTCGCATGGGAGCGGCGCGCCTCGCCGCCGGCGCCGTGACTGGCCGAAAAATGGCCCGATGCGGCGCCGACCGGCGTGAATCCTGCGATCAATACGCCGAGCATCGATGGCAGCCCGCACTTCGGCGACGCGTGCGAGCTGTTGTGAATGGACGCGCTGGCGCCCGTGTGCATGTGTGTCTCCACCGTATCTCCATTCGTCGTTCGATCGGTTCTCGAGGCCGTGTTCTGCCGCCATTGATGACATTAAAATCATAGATGATGACTTTGTCAATGTAGACATTTGAATCTATACTTGGGCACGAACAAGGATCGAAAACGTCATGACGAATACACCGAGCCGCCGGACACCAAAGCGCTCCGCTCCGGAAGCATCCAGTCCCGCGGTCGCCGAAGAGCGCGAGCCGCGTGGCGCGCGCCGCAAGCGGGAGACCCGTGCCCGCCTGCTGGATGCCGCCCTCAGACTGATGGCCGAGAAGGGCATGGAAGGCGTTGCCATCAACGAAATCACCGAGGCCGCCGACGTCGGCTTCGGCTCGTTCTACAACCACTTCGAATCGAAGGAGGCGATCTACGCGACCCTCGTGGAATCGGTATTCGAGGAGTTCGCGGATTCGCTCGATCGCCTGGCCAGCGGCTTGTCCGACCCGGCGGAGATCATTTCCGTCTCGGTGCGACATACGCTGATGCGCGCGCGGCGCGAGCCGGTGTGGGGACACTTCCTGATACGCGAGGGCTTTTCGGCGCGCGTCCTGACGCTTGGCCTGGGTCAACGCCTGCTGCGGGACATGGAGCGCGGTATCGCCGAGAAACGCTTCGTGGTCGCCGACCCATTCGTCGGCTTCCTTTCGGTTGGCGGTACGGTGCTGACCGCGATTGCCGCCGAACTCAACTTCGTCGCTCCGGGCGCACCGGCTGCCGGTGTCCTGAAGGAACTCGGATTCAACGGAGAGCATTTTCCGGAACGCACGGCGGCGACGCTGCTGCATACGCTGGGGCTCAAGCGTGCGGAAGCCGAGAAGATCGCGAGCCGGCCGCTGCCCGTTGTGGATGCGGCCGAGACGGCGCAGTGACGTAATGGGGTGACGCAGGCGGCGGCCAAGCCACCCCGAGCGCTCGTGCGGTACCCGTCAGCTGACGGGGGCGATGCGACGCCTGCGCTGTTCAGCCGGCGCTTGTCGAAGTGGAATAGCGCGCGGCGATGTCGTGGGCGTCATTTCGGACGCAACCCACGCGGGCGTCGCATGAAAGACCGGCTTCGCGACTATCCCGCGAATACCGACGACTACCTCACACGCAGTTTCTTGCAGTGCCGGACGGTGACTACCGACGAGCGTATCGCTGTCTTTGGAGCGTTTTCCCGGATCTCGCCGTGGCAAGTAGGCGTTTGCCGGTCGTGCGCCTGGCGCGCGCTCCATCTCGCATCAATCAGGACCTGCGAACCTGGCGACGATTGGCATCGCCGAATCGAGATGGCAACACGCTATACAGGGAAGGTCCTCGTCGTGCCGGACACCATGCACGTCGATCGCGCTCGGCCGGTGCGTTACCAGGATTGAAGGCATACCGCGAAACTCGTCGCCGACGGCTGAGGCCCGGCGATCGTCATCGAGCATGACGCTTCGTGCCGGACCGAGCATTCCCGAAACGGTCAGATCGCGGGCTGCGCCTGGGCCTGCATCCGTGCCTGTCCGCGTTCGAGCAGTGATGCAACGGGCGTTTCAATCGGCGGCAATGCCGTTTCGACCAACTTTTCCGCCTCGAGGTGCCCGACGCCCAGTGCGCGCAGAATTGCTGCGACCACGGGCTCCGGAACGACGTTTTGCGGGCCTTCGTTGGTGATTCTGAGGATCGTCGCGAGTGAGGTTCCGGCGATCACGTCGAGTGCGGTTCCGACGCCGACATCGCTGAAACGTCCCAGCGCCAGCCCCTGTTCGATGTGGGGTGGCAGGAACACGTAAATCAGGCTGCTCGGCCCCGCCGAATGCAGGCCGGCCGCGCAAATGAAGCGCGCCAGCAGCGGATACGCGCGCGCGGCGTGCAGGAACATGCGCACACCGCACGCGATGCGCAGCGCCGGATCCCCATAGCCGTGGACTTCCGTTTCGATCAGGCGCAGCAACTCGTCGTTCAGCTCCTGCGTCACTGCCGCGAGCAGATCCTCGTTGGTGCGGAAGTACTTGTAGAACGTGCCCTGTGATACGTCCGCGGCCGCAATGACGTCCTGGATGACGCTTGCGCCGACGCCTTTTTCCGCGAACACCAGCATCGCACTTTCGATCAGCCGGGCACGCATGCGCTCGCGACGCTCTGCCGCCACACGGGTCCGATGGTCAACGGTCGTTTCATTCATGGCGGAATTATAAGGCGACGCAGCAGGCGCTCCGAGACGCTAGGTGAAAACGAGAATATTGTCATGATGACAACTATCTCATTATTAACACCAAGCAAGTTCGATCAACCGTCTGGAGCGACCACGCCGTGAATGCCCCGTCCATGACTCACGCAATGATTCAACGTACCGTTCGGGTCGGTGCGCGGACCATTTCCTTTACCGAAGCAGGCGAGGGTCCGGTGGTGCTCATGCTCCACGGCGGCGGCCCCGGCGCTTCCGGCATGTCCAATTACGCCCGCAATGTCGGCGCGCTCGCATGCGTCCACCGGGTCGTCGTGCCCGACATGCCGGGCTACGGCAAATCGACGAAGGGGCTGGATCGCGGCGATCCGTTCGGCGACCTGGCGGCGAGCATGCTCGGCATGCTCGATGCGTTGCGCATCGAGCGCGCGCACGTCCTCGGCAACTCGCTCGGCGGGGCATGTGCGTTACGCATGGCGATCGAGCGTCCGGCCGCGGTGGGACGCCTCGTGCTGATGGGGCCCGGCGGCGTGGACACGACGCGCGCATTGCCCACGCCCGGCCTCAAACGTCTGCTGAACTATTACAAGGGCGAAGGCCCGACACTGCAAAAGCTCGCGGCGTTCATCCGGGGCGACCTCGTCTACGACGGCAGCCTGGTATCCGATGCGACGCTCCAGGAGCGCTTTCAGTCCAGCATCGATCCGGAGGTCGTCGCCAGCCCGCCGTTGCTCGGGCCCAAAGGCATTCCGAATTTCAGGAATCTCGATTTCACGCGCGATCCGCGCCTGGCCGCCGTACAGAATCCGACGCTCGTGCTGTGGGGAACGGAGGACAAGGTCAATCGACCAAGCGGCGCACGCTCGCTGCAGCGGCGCATGCCGAACTGCGACGTGCACCTGTTCAGCAAGACCGGCCACTGGGTGCAGTGGGAGCGCGCCGACGAATTCAACGCGATGGTCGTGGCGTTTCTGGCCGAGGACCGCGTTGACGCGCGCGTCGTCCGCCGCGTCTGATCCGGAGCGCGTCGCCATGCCCACCATCGCCAGTTCGCCGGCCGCGCCCGACAGCTTGTTCGGTCGCGTGCATCTCGGCTATTTGCTGATCCAGTCCGTCCGCCTGGACGCATGGAGCACGTTCGTCACCGAGGGGCTCGGGCTGCATGCGGATCGTCCGCTACGCACGGTGCTCGCGTGTCGGATCGATGCGCACCAGCGCCGATTGATTATTCATGAGGGGCAAGCGGAAGACGTCGCCGCGATCGGCTGGCAACTGGCCGATGACGCGGCGTTGCAGCTCGTGCTCGCGCGGCTGTCCGTACTCGGCATCGATGTCCGGGAGGGCAGCGCGAACGAAGCCGCGCTGCGAGGCGTGCAGCGATTCTGGCACTTCACCGGACCGAAGCGGCTGCGCACGGAGCTGTTCACCGATGCGGTGCTGAGCGATTCGCCGTTGCAGATGAAGGCGAGCGGATTCGTGACCGGCGCATCCGGCCTGGGGCACGTCGCGATCACGACGCGTCGGCCGGAAGCGATGCAGGCGTTCTGGAAGAAGGTGTTCGACGCACGCCTGTCGGACGAGATCGAGGACAAGATCGACGGCCTGAATCTCGACTTCGCGTTTCTTCGACTGAACGAGCGCCACCATTCGCTTGCAACCGCGTCGACGCGCGGCATCCGTATGAATCCGCTGCGCACGCAGATCCACCACCTGAATCTTCAGTGCGTATCGCTGGACGACGTGACTCAGGCCTACTTGCGATGCCGGTCGATGGGATACCCGATCGCCAATGCGATCGGCCAGCATCCGAACGACCGCGAGCTGTCGTTCTACGTTCGGACACCGTCGGGCTTCGAGATCGAACTGGGCTGGAACCCGATCGTGGTGGACGAGCGCGCGTGGCGCACGACGACCTACCAGGGGATCAGCCTGTGGGGCCATCGCCCGGAGAACCTGACCTTGCGCGGCCGGCTGGGCCGTGCCCGGCGCGCGTTCGCATCGCTGCTGCATCCGGAATTCATCATCCAGGGAGACCAACCATGAACGCAGTGCATCAGGGCGATGCGTGCGACGTCGCGATCGTGGGGCTCGGACCGACCGGCCTCGTGCTTGCGCACCTGCTCGGCCAGGCTGGCCATCGCGTCGTGGTGCTCGAGCGCGAGCCGGTGTTTTACGGCAATGCCCGCGCTGTTTATACCGACGACGAATGCATGCGGATCTTCCAGCATCTGGCGGTAGCCGACGAATTGCAGGCACGGATGATGATGGAAACGCCGGTGCAGCTCGTGCGCCCCGACGGCACGCCGATCACGCAATACATGCCGCGCAAGCGGCCGCTCGGCTGGCCGATCATCAACTTCTTCTACCAGCCGTATCTCGAAACGACGCTGTCGGACACGCTGTCGCGCTATCCGAACGTCACGATCCGGCGCGGGCGCGAAGTCGTCGATTTCTCGCAGGACGCCGACGGCGTCGGCATCGTGCACCAGGCCACGCGTGAAGCGCGCTTCAGCGATGCGACGGATGCGCGCACGAGCATGAACAACGATCCCGACGTGCAGTCGTTGCGGGCGCGGTACATGGTCGGCGCGGACGGCGGGCGCAGCATCGTTCGCACGCGGCTCGGCATCGACATGGCCGGCAAGAGCTTTCCCGAGCCGTGGCTCGTCGTGGACATCGAGCGCAAGCCGGGTACCGACGCGCTGCGTCACCTGCCGTACTTCAATTTCGTCGTCGACCCGAAGCTGCCGGTCGTGAGCTGCGTTCAGCCCGACAAGTTCCACCGCTTCGAATTCATGCTGATGCCAGGTGAAACGAAAGAGAACATGGAACGGCCGGAGACGGTGCGCGCGTACCTGTCCCGGTTCGTCGATCCGGACCAGTTCGTCGTCAAGCGCAAGCTCGTCTATACGTTCAACGCGCTGATCGCGGCCAAATGGCGGGTCGGCCGCGTGCTGCTCGCGGGCGACGCGGCACACATGACGCCGCAGTTCATGGGGCAGGGGGCCAGTTCCGGTGTGCGCGATGCGTACAACCTCGGATGGAAGCTCGACCTCGTGCTGCGCGGCGCCGCCGGCGACGCACTGCTGGACACCTATCAGTCAGAGCGCCACGCGCACGCCAAGGCGATGATCGACGTGTCCGTGCTGCTCAAGAACGTCGTGTCCGTGCGCAATCCGCTGGGCACGCTCGTGCGCGACACCTCGCTCGCGGTCATCCGGATGATCCCTCCGCTCAAGCGCTGGTTCCAGGAGGGGGGCTTCAAGCCGGCGCCGGTCTATAAAAAGAACGCGTACGTCGGCTTGCCGCGGCGGCGCCGCAACGGCCCGGAGGGCGCGCTCGCCCCGCAACCCGACGTGCGCCGGTTCGACGGCGCGAGGCAACGGATGGACGACGTGCTCGGGCGCGGGTTTTCGCTCGTCGGCCTGAACGTCGATCCCGCACGGTATCTGGACGATGCGTCCGCCGAAGCGCTGCAGGCATTGTCGGTGCGGTACGTCACGCTCTATCCGTACGGCGGCCGCCCTCAAGGGCTCGAGGGCGTCGAACGCGACAACCGCCACGGCGGCACGACCGAGGTCGAGGACATCGACGGCAACATGATCGCGTGGTTCGCGAAGGCCGGGTTTCGCGACAAGGCCGTGGCGATCCTGCGGCCGGACCGGTTCGTATTCGCCGTCGTGCCCGTGACCGAACTCGATCGCACCGTGGCGCGCCTGCGCGACCAGCTCGGTGTGCCGAATACCCCCAGCGGCACCCGTGCAGCCACGCCGGCCGAGGCATCGTCGCTCGCCAGGGCCGCCTGAATTCCGACTCTCTCGTTCCATCAATCATGTCTCCATTGCCCGATCACTCCCGTATTCACGCCGCCGCCGACGCGTTGCGCGGTGCGCGCGCGACGCGCATCCCGATCGAACCGATTGCCGAGCGGTTCGGCATTGCCGGGGGCGCTGCCGCGTATGCGGTGGCCGAAACGAACACGGCGGCGCGGATCGCTGCCGGCGCGCGCATCGTCGGCAGGAAAATCGGCTTGACGTCGCGCGCGGTGCAGCGGCAACTCGGTGTCGATCAGCCCGACTTCGGCGTGCTGTTCGACGACATGGCGCATCTCGACGGCGACGATGTGCCGATGAATCGCCTGCTGCAACCGAAGATCGAGGCCGAGATCGCATTCGTCGTCGGGCGCGATCTCGACGACGACGCGCCGAGCTATGGCCGCGTACTGTCATCGCTGGCCTATGCGCTGCCGGCGCTCGAGATCGTCGACAGCGCAATCGCCGATTGGCGGATCACGCTCGAGGACACCGTCGCCGACAACGCGTCGTGCGGCGCATACGTGCTCGGTCATCAGCCCATTGCACTCGGCCGGCTTTCGCTCGGCGAACTGGGAATGACGATGACGAAACAGGATGCAGTGGTATCGACGGGTGTCGGCGCCGCCTGTCTCGGCCATCCGTTGCGCGCGGTTTACTGGCTCGCCTGCACGATCGCGCGTCACGGACAGAGGCTGCGCGAGGGCGACGTGATCCTGTCCGGCGCGCTCGGCCCGATGGTGGCGGTGGCGAGCGGGGACGTCATTCGCGCGCAGATCGGCGCGCTCGGCAGCGTGCATTGCCGCCTGGGCGAAGGAGCGTCGCGATGAGCAGGAAACTCAAGGTCGGTATCGTCGGCAGCGGCAACATCGGCACGGATCTGATGATCAAGATCCTGCGGCACGGCGAACACATCGAGATGGGCGCGATGGTCGGCATCGACGCGGCGTCGGACGGGCTGCGGCGTGCGGCACGGATGGGTGTCGCCACGACGCACGAAGGCGTCGAAGGGCTTGCGCGGATGCCTGGCTTCGACGACATCGACATCGTGTTCGACGCGACGTCGGCGTCGGCCCACGCGCACAACGATGCGTTCCTGCGTGCGCTCAAGCCCGGCCTCCGCATGGTCGACCTGACGCCGGCGGCGATCGGCCCGTACTGCGTACCGGTGGTGAACGGCGAGCGCCATCTGGATGCGCCCAACGTCAACATGGTGACGTGCGGAGGACAGGCGACGATCCCGATGATCGCGGCGGTGTCGCAGGTCGCCAACGTTCACTACGGCGAGATCGTCGCATCGATCTCGAGCAGGAGCGCAGGGCCGGGTACCCGCGCCAATATCGACGAATTCACCGAAACGACGGCGCGCGCGATCGAAACGGTCGGTGGCGCCGCGAGAGGCAAGGCCATCATCGTACTCAATCCGGCCGAGCCGCCGCTCATGATGCGCGATACGGTGTACGCCCTCAGCGATTTCGCCGACGAAGCGCGCATCGAAGCCTCCGTCGCGCGAATGGTGGAAGCGGTGCAGTCGTACGTGCCGGGCTATCGCCTGAAACAGCGCGTGCAGTTCGATCGCATCGAATCCGATCGGCCGATCCGCATTCCGGGCGTCGGCGAACGCATGTCGGGCCTCAAGACTTCGATCTTCCTCGAAGTCGAGGGGGCCGCCCACTACCTGCCTGCCTACGCCGGCAACCTCGACATCATGACGAGCGCAGCCATGGCGATGGCCGAACGGGTCGCCGCCCGCATGCTGCGCGACGCAACGTGAGTTTCCCGACCATGGACAAGAAGATTTACATCTCCGACGTGACATTGCGCGACGGCAGCCACGCGATTCGCCACCAGTACAGCATCGCGCAGGCGCGGCAAATCGCCATGGCGCTCGACGCTGCGCGGGTCGATTCGATCGAGGTCGCGCATGGCGACGGCCTGCAGGGCGGCAGCTTCAACTACGGTTTCGGCGCACATACGGATGTCGAATGGATCGAAGCGGTCGCCGGTTCCGTCACCCACGCGAAGGTCGCCACGCTCCTGCTGCCCGGTATCGGCACCGTGCACGATCTGCGCGCCGCGTACGACGCGGGCGCGCGCATCGTGCGGGTCGCCACGCATTGCACGGAAGCCGACATTTCCCGCCAACACATCGAATCCGCGCGTGAGCTCGGCATGGAGGCCGTGGGCTTCCTGATGATGAGTCACATGCACACGCCCGTCGGGCTCGCCGAGCAGGCGAAGCAGATGGAAAGCTATGGCGCGACGTGCTGCTACGTCGTGGATTCCGGCGGCGCGATGAACATGAACGACGTGCGCGATCGCGTCCGCGCGTTCAAGGACGTGCTGAAACCGGAAACGGAGGTGGGCATTCACGCGCATCACAACCTGAGTCTCGGTGTGGCGAACTCGATCGTCGCCGTCGAGGAGGGCTGCGATCGCGTCGACGCGAGCCTGGCGGGGATGGGGGCCGGGGCGGGGAACGCGCCGCTCGAGGTATTCATCGCGGCGGCCGAGCGCCTTGGTTGGCGTCACGGTACGGATCTGTACCGGCTGATGGATGCGGCGGACGAAATCGTTCGGCCGCTGCAGGATCGCCCGGTGCGCGTCGACCGCGAAACGCTCGCGCTCGGTTATGCCGGGGTGTACTCCAGCTTCCTGCGCCATGCCGAACTGGCCGCCCGAAAGTATGGCCTCGGCACGGTCGATATCCTCGTCGAGCTGGGGCGACGCGGCATGGTGGGTGGGCAGGAAGACATGATCGTCGATGTTGCGCTGGATCTGTCGAACGCACGGGCCGCATCCGGGCATGCGACCTAGCGACCGACTCGTTTTGCGCGAAGACGCGCCTGAATAATATTTTGTCATCCATATCAATGTTTCGCGCCGGAGCAGATCGTGCACCGAATCGACGTCCATCATCATTTCGTTCCGCCGGCCTATCGCGACGCCATGTCCAGGCATGGCATACAGAAGGTCGCCGGCGCGGCGTTGCCGGAATGGCATGCGCAAGCGTCGCTCGACGTGATGAACGTGAACGGGATTCAGGCGGCACTGCTGTCGATCTCGGCGCCGGGCGTGTATTTCGGCGACGTCGAAGAGGCACGCACGCTCGCTCGTCAATGTAACGAATATTCGGCGCAGCTCTGCGATGCGCATCCCGGCCGCTTCGGTTCGTTCGCGGTTCTGCCGATGCCGTTTACCGAACTGGCCTGCGCGGAAGCCGTTCATGCGCTCGACGTGCTGAAGGCGGACGGCGTCGTGCTGCTCGGCAGTACGGAAGGAAAGTTTCTCGGCGCGCCGGAATTCGACGAACTGATGGCCGAACTCGATCGCAGGCAGGCCGTCGTGTTCGTGCATCCGAACCTGCATCGGACAAGCGAGGCGCTCGGGCTGGGTGCGCCGGGATTCCTGATCGAATTCCTGTGCGATACGACGCGCGCGGCGGTCAATCTGCTGCTGACGGGGACGCTGGCGCGTTACCCGAACATTCGCTGGATTCTCGCGCATGCGGGCGGATTCCTGCCTTACGTCGCGTGGCGCGTGTCGCTGGCCAACCTGATGCCGGAATACCTTGCTGCGGTACCGGACGGCGTGCTCACGACCATTCGTCGATTCCACTTCGACACGGCATTGTCGCCAGCCGCGTATCCGCAGGCCGCATTGCGCGAACTGGTCGAGCCGACGCAGATCCTCTTCGGCAGCGATTTCCCGTTCGCGCCGGCACCGGTCACCGCCATGCAGCGCGACACGCTCGAACGGTCACCTGTTTGGGATACCGACGCGCGCGCCGGCATCGAGCGCGGCAACGCATTGCGCCTGTTCCCGCGTTTTGCCGGCGGCGCGGAGCGTGTCGCCGGTACGCCCTCGCCCGAGGACGGCCCGCTGGCGTCGCTCAGGCGTGCGGCTGCCGGCGCGGGCGTCCGGTTGATCGACCGGCTCAGAGACCGCTGAATCCCGTTTCGTCCGGAACCCTGGACGCGCATGCCGGGCGGATGACCTCCGTCCGGCGGCGACGCATGCCGCCGTTCCCCGGCGGCGCCATCCTGCACATCACAACAATCGGAGACACCATGAAGCATACGAGCGCGGCAATTCTTCTGTCGATCGCGGCGATGTCGTGCGCCCGCGCGCAATCGGCCGGTCAGTGGGTCATGAACGCCGGATGGCTGCACATGGCGCCGCAGGATTCGAGCGAGCCGCTGACGGTCAACGCGCTCGGGCGCTCGGGCACCGTACCGGGCAGCGGCGCGAGCGTGGCCGATACCGATACGTTCGCGCTGACGGCGACCTATTTCGTCACGGATCACGTCGCAGTCGAGACGATCCTGGGCATTCCGCCGAAATTGCATCTGAGCGGCACGGGCTCCCTGTCGTCGCTCGGCGAACTGGGGACGGCTCGCGCATGGAGCCCGGCGATTCTCGCGCAATATCATTTCGGCGAACCGTCGGCCCGGTTTCGGCCATACGTCGGCGCGGGCCTCACCTATGTATGGTTCAGGGACGTACAGCTGAGCGACAAGGTCGCGAGCGGCGCATTCCTGTATTCGCCGACGCTCGGCAATCGCCTGGAGGGCCCCACGTCGGTGGCGCTGAGCCATTCCTTTGCGCCGATCGTCAACGCCGGGCTCACGTACAACATCGATCCGCACTGGTCGGTCGGCGTGTCGGTCGCCTACGTGTGGCTGTCGACGAAAGCCGACCTGAGCACGCGATCCGCGGTCGGAACCGTGACCAGTTCGACGCGGATCAAGATCGATCCGATCACGACATTCGTATCGGTAGGGTATCGGTTCTGAGCGGGATCAAGCGGCCGGCGCCCATTCGACAGCCAGCCTGTGTGGCAGGCCGGCGTCCGCCATTGTCCGGATAGTCGTTCGGGACGGTCGGATTGATGGACCGGGCGGCCGCCCGAACGGCGCGCATCACGGTGTCTTGCGTCGGCTCGTCGTAACGTGCGTACTACGCACCGGCACGCATCAGCGCAACGCCGAGCACTGCCGCCCATTCGGCCGACGATGGCATGCGCTCCGAGGTGTCCGCCGCACCGCTTGCCGCAGCCGGCGGCGCCGGCTCGGCGTGCAGCCGGTCGACGATCTGCCGGATCCCGGCATCGCGCAGCGCGTACAGGTGCACCTCGACCCACAGCGGGAAACATTCCCAGCCGGCGGCGATGTCCGCGGAGCCGGCGGTGCGGGAGCCTCGGTGCTCATGCGTTGCCGGCCGCATTTTCGCCAGTAATTTCGGGCGGTCGCGACGCAGGATCTCGATCAACAGCTCGCGCTTGTGCCCGAAGTTCGCATAGAACGCGCCGCGCGTGTAACCCGCGCGCTCGACGATATGTTCGACAGTCGTGTCGGCGAAGCCCTTCGCGATGAAGCATTCGCGAGCGGCGGCGACGAGCCGCTCGCGAGTGTCGAGCCGGCGTTGCATGCGGGTCAGGCGGGCGGGTTTCATCCTGTGCTGTCCGTGCGGTGGAAATGGCTGAAGCGGAGCAATATCGCGCCGCGGGAAATGTCGCGTCGTCACGGCGCCGATTCAATCGTCGAGCGCGTCCGGCGCGCCGCGATCGACAGCGGGGCGTGCGATCGGGCGCCCGGGTGCGCCCGCGCGGCAATCTGCCGGTGGCGCGGCGTGCGCAGCCGCCGCGCGAATGCCCGCGGCGATCCCGAGCGCGAGCGCATCGAGCGCGCGACGCTGCGCGTCGACGAGTGCTTCGTAGCCCGTCGACGCACCGGACCGCACGATGCTGCGGCACGTTAGTGCCGGCTGTCCGGACCCGGAACTCACACTCCACGTTGCATCGAGCAGCACGTGCGATGCCGGCCAGGATTCGATTCGCTGAACGTCCACCGCGACCCGGTAGACGGGCGCGCCGTCCGGGTGGGCGACGCGATGAACATCGATCGTGCCGAGCCGGGACGCGACGCGCGTCGACAGTCCGCCGCGCATCTCGTCGCCGAGCGGCGCGGCCCAGCGCTCCTGCTCCAGGATGTCGGTCCGATCGGGGCCGCGTTGCACGACGAGCCGGTTGCCGTCCGCAGGCGCCGCGACGTGCACGGCCTGGATGTCGATCAGCCAGGCGGGATGCGCGACGGTGGCCTCAACACCCGCATCGTCTGTCACCGCGAGGGTATGGAAATGCACCGGCGGCGACGCGCACGCGCTCAGCACCGCGAGTGCGACGCACGTCGCGATGCGCGCCGGCATACGGAGACGACCAAACGAACGCGCTTTCATTGGCGGTCCCCCTTCTTGCCGAACAGCAGCGATTCGGGATGACGTTCCAGATAGTCCGCAAGCGCATTCAACGACTGCAGCGTTTGCGTGAGCGACTGCATCGCCTCATGAACGTCCGACTGCATCGGCGAATTCTGCCCCAACGTCGACTCTGCCGCGCTGAACGTGCGTTGCGCGGCGGCCAGCGTGTCGCGCGCCTGCGGCACGACCTGCTCATCGAGGTGACCGAACAACTGGTTCGCATGCGCAAGCGCGCCGTTCAGATTGTTGCCGATCCGGTCGAACGGCACCTGATCGAGCTTGCGCGCGATGTCGGCGATCTGCACCTGCAGTTCGTCGAGCGTGTTGGGCACGGTCGGCAGTTCCACCGGCGTGCGGCGCGCGTCGACGCTCGCGTGCGGCGCCTTCGGGAACATGTCGAGCGCTACATAGAGCTGACCGGTCAGCAGGCTGCCGGTACGCAACTGCCCGCGCAGCCCCTGGAGCACCAGGTGTTGGAGCAGTTCGTGGCCGCCGGCCGTATCGGGCGCGGGCAGCGCCGTATCGCTGTGTCGGCTCAGTCGCGACGGATACAGCGCCATCGCGACCTTCATGCTGAAGTTGCGCGTGTGTTCGTTGTACTCGATCCCGATGTTCGTGACCTGACCGAGTACGATGCCCCGCAGATCGACCGGCGCGCCGACCGACAGCCCGCGCAGCGACTGGTCGAAGCGCATGACGACCATCAGCGGCGTGCCGTCGGGGTCGCGCATCGCGTCGGCTTCGTCGGGGGCGAGCCGGAACGGCGTGTTGTCGGCTGCCTGCGGCGCGTCCGCTTGTCCGGGCGGCGACTGAAACGCGAGACCGCCGACGATCACGGTCGCCAGCGACTGCGTGTTGAGTTTCAGGCCGCTCGAATCGAGCCGAAGATCCACGCCGCTCGCGTGCCACCAGCGCGTATTGACGCTGACGTACTTGTCGTAGGGCGCTTTCACGAACGCCTGAACATCGACGCCCGTACCGTCCTTGTCGAGCGAGAATCCCACGACCTGACCGACCTGCACATGCCGGTAGAACACCGGCGAGCCGATGTCGACCGAGCCCAGCGAGTCGCCGTGCAGCAGAAAGCGTCGGCCCTGCTGGTCCGCGGTGACGGCAGGCGGCGTCTCGAGACCGGTGAAATCGGTCTGCTTCTGCGGCGAGCGGCCGAGATCCGCGCCGATGAATGCGCCGGAGAGCAGCGTGCCGAGGCCGGAAATGCCGGTGGCACCGACGCGCGGTCGAACGACCCAGAAGCGCGTGTCGCGGTTCGCGAAGCGCGCGGCGTCGTGCGTCAGCTGAATGCCGACGACCACGCGCTTGAAGTCGGGCGTGAGCGTGATGGTCTGGACGGTGCCGATGTCGACGTCCTTGTAGCGGACCTTGGTCTTGCCGGCTTCGAGGCCCTCGGCGTTGGCGAACGTGACCGTGATCGTCGGACCGTTGGCGGTGACGGTCCGGATCACGAGCGACAGCCCGATCAGCGCGCACACGAGCGGCACGATCCAGACGAGAGACGGGATCCAGCGGCTGCGCGGCCGGATCTCGGGTGGCGAAAAATCGAAAGAAGACATCGTTTTGGAATTCGAAATAAAGCGGGCGCTTGCGCCGGTTCAAGGTTGGTGATGGGCGGCGGCGGGGCGGGGCGCGCCGTCCCAGATGAGCCGCGGATCGAACTGCATCGACGCGCACATGGTCAGCACGACCACGGCGCCGAACGCGAGCGCGCCGGGGCCGGGCGTGATGTCGGCGAACGAGCCGAAATGCACGAGCGCGATCGTGAGCGCCACGACGAATACGTCGAGCATCGACCAGCGGCCCACGCGCTCGACCAGCCGATGCAGCCGGGCTCGTTCGAGCGGCCGCCATCGCACGCCGCGATGGGCGGCGATCGCCTGGAATGCGAGGGCCGCAAGCTTGAGCATCGGCACGAGCACACTCGCGATGAACACGATGACGGCGAGTGCCCAGTCGCCGGACGTCCAGAAGTACGCGACACCGCCGAGGATCGTGTCGTCCTCGGCCCGGCCGAGCGAGGTCGCGTGCATGACGGGCAACAGGTTCGCCGGGATATAGAGCAACGCAGCGGCAGCGACGAGCGCGCCCGTGCGCGCGATGCTGTGCGGACGGCGCGCGTGCAGCGGCGATCCGCAGCGCGTGCAGCGCTCGCCGCATGTGTGTGCCGGTTGCACGCGCGCGCAGAGGTGACAGGCGATCCATCCCGCGGCGCGGGCCGTCATGCCCGCCGATCCGCTGCTTTCCGCGGCCCGGGGCGCCGCATGTCGCGTCGTGTCGGGGCGGGGCGGTTTCGCACGCTCGGCATCGCCTGGCCGCAGTGCGACGAGTTCGTCGTGCGCTTCCCACAGTCGGGCCGGTTCGATCGTCGACAGCACGCAGAGCATCACGGTAAGCCCGGCGAACGCGAATAGCGCGGGCCCGGCAAGCACGTGTGCGAGGCTCGTCAGTTTGACGATCGTGATGAGCACGCCGAGCATCAGCACCTCGACCATGCTCCACGGCCGCAATCGGTGAATGCCGCGCAGCACTTGCGCGAAGTGGCGCGGTACGCGGCCCGCGCGCAACGGCGCGAGCAGGTACAGCCACGCGGCGAGCTCCAGTATCGGAAACAGCATCGTCGTGCAGAACACGAGCGCGGCCACCAGCGGCTGACCGTTCGACCATAGCGCGCGAACCGCGTCACCGAGCGTCGCATGCGACGCGATGCCGGCCGCATCGAGCGCGACGATCGGAAAGGCCTGCGCGACGCAACACGTCACCAGCGCGGCGACCGTCAATGCGCACAGCCGGTCGAGCGAGCGGCGGCCGTGCGCCGCACCGCTCACGCGAGCGTGGCATCTCGGGCAGTGCGCCGTGAGCGCGCGCAGGCGCGGCGGACGCTGAATCAGCAGGTCGCATTCGTGGCAGGCGACCAGGTTGTCGGATTTCATCGGGAATCAACCATGCGGGTAATGAAGGCCCGGCGCCGCGCGATGCACGGTACGCCGGGCATCGGGCTTCGAGACTGCGGACCGGTGCGGCCCGAAGGCGCGCAGCCGGTCCATCGACGCAAGCAGCGGCTATTGCCGGGCCGCGACCGTCGTGCCGGTGGCGGGCGGCAGTTCGCCCATTGCCTGCAGCAGCGCCGCGGTATCGGTCATCCGGCGGCTCGCGGCACGCACCGCATCGAGTTCCGCGTTCAGATAGAGCTGTTCGCTCGACCGTTGCGCGGACATCGGAACGGCACCCAATGTGCGGCGTTGCGCCGTTTCGTGGAAAGCCTCGCCTGCCGCGCGCGCCGCGAGTTCGTTCGCGGCCAGTCCTTGCGCGTCGTTGTCCAGCGCGGCGAGCGAATCGGCGACGTCGCCGAATGCGGACAGCACCGCCGCCTTGTACTGCAGCACCGCGGCGTCGTATGCATCGCGCGACGCCCGCCGGTGTGCCAGCAACGCACCGCCGTGGAAGATCGGCTGCGACAGCCCGGCGCCGACGGCCCACAGCCCGCCCGCGCCCGACAACAGCGCTGGCCAGCTGAAGCCGCCGCGCCCCATCGTCGCGGTGAGCGACAGGCTCGGGAACAACTGGGCGGTCGCCTCGCCGACGTCCGCCGATGCCGCCTTCACGGCTGCCGCGGCCGCGCGGATGTCCGGCCGTGCCTTCAGCAGGTCGGACGGCACGACCACGGGCACGTGTTCCGGCAGCGACAGTCCTGTGTAGGAGGGGACCGGCGGTGGCGCGTCGGGCGTGCGGCCCAGCAGGATCGCCAGTGCGTGAACCGCGCTCGCACGCTGCTGGCGCAGCGGCGGCAGCGTCGCGGCGAGCGACGCCGCACCCTGTGTCGACGCCAGCGCCTGCACGTGGGACACCGCGCCGAGCGCGTAACGCTGCTGGTCTTCGAGCGCGGATGCCTCGGCAACGGCGACCAGGCGCTCCGTCAGCAGGATCTGGCGGTCGAGCGTCGCGGCGCGGATGGCGGTGCCGACGATGTTGGCCGCCAGCGCACGCCTTGCCGCTTCGAGCTCGCAACCGCGCACGTCGACGCGCGCGGCGCTCGCCTCGTTCGCATATCGCGTGGCGCCGAACAGGTCGAAGGTGTAATGCGCCTGCAGTTGCCCGACGAAGACGTTGTAGCGCAGGCTTTGCGCGCCCGCGCCGGAGATGTCGGGCGTGCGCGTGCGGGCCACCTGCGCGTTCGCGTCGATCGACGGCAGCGTCGACGCCCCGATCTGCGCGCGCAGCTCCTCCTGCGCGGCGGCGAGCGTCTTTTCCGCCGCGGCCAGAGTCGGGTTCGCGCGCAGGCCTTCGTCGACCAGCGCGTCGAGCGCGCTGGACCGGTACAGGCGCCACCATTGCGGGACGGGCGCGGCGCCGACGTCGAACTGCTGCGCGACGCCTGCCGCTTCGGCGGTGCGCGGCGCCTGAGGCGTCGCGCCGTAGTGCGCCGGCGACGGCATCGCGGGCGGCGTGCTGCTCGGGGCCATTGCACAGCCGCTCAGGCAGAGCGCCGCGCTCGCGGCGAGCACCGACGTGGTAAGGGGAAATTTCATCAGCATGTCTCCGAGGACGCGACGTCCATTGCGTGCGACTCGCGTTCGTCGCTGCGCACCTTGAAGCAGGTCGCATAGAGGGCCGGCAGGAAGAAGATGGTCAGCACCGTCGCGATCGTGATACCGCCCATCAGCGCGGTGGCCATCGGGCCGAAGAAGCCGGAACGCAACAGCGGAATCAGCGCGAGCACGGCGGCCGCGGCGGTCAGCATGATCGGCCGGAAGCGGCGCACGGTCGCGCCCACGATCGCGGTGAAGCGTGGCTGCCCGGCCGCGATGTCCTGGTCGATCTGGTCGACCAGGATCACCGAGTTGCGCATGATGATCCCGAACATCGCGATCACGCCGAGCAGCGCGACGAAGCCGAACGGCTTGCCGAACAGCAGCAGCGCCGCGACCACGCCGATCAGGCCGAGCGGGGCCGTCAGCACGACGATGAAGGTGCGCGAGAAGCGCTTGAGCTGGATCATCAGCAGCGTCAGCACCGCGATGATCATGAGCGGCATCTGCGCGTTGATCGACGTCTGGCCCTTCATGCTCTCCTCGGCTGCACCGCCGACCTCGATCCGGTAACCGGTCGGCAGCGTGGCGCGCAGCGTCGCCAGGGTGCCGTCGATGGCGCGCGTCACGCCGATGCTCGGCGCTTCGCCACGAACGTCGGCCTGCACCGTGACGGTCGGCTGGCGGTCGCGTTCCCAGATCACGCCGTATTCGAGCGTGTCGCGCACGTGGCCGATCGTGCCGAGCGGCACGGGGCCGTGCGGCGTCGGGATCGCCAGGCCGGCGAGCTGCGACGGGTCGATCCGTTCGCGCTTCGGCGCGCGCAGGTCGACGTCGATCAGCTTGTCGCGTTCGCGATACTGCGTAACCGTATAGCCGGACAGCGTCATCGCGAGGAAACTCGACACGTCTTCCGACGTCACGCCGAGCTGGCGTGCCTTCAGTTGATCGATTTCGAACGACACCGATCGCTCCGCCGGCTCGTCCCAGTCGAACTGCACGTTGCGCGTGCGGGCATCGGCGCGCATCTTGTCCGCCACTTTTTCGGCAATGCCGCGAACGGTCGAGATGTCGTCGCCGCTCACGCGGAACTTGATCGGAAAGCCGACGGGCGGCCCGTTCTCGAGGCGTGCGACGCGCGTGCGCACGGTCGGGAAACGGCTTGCCAGCGTCGACTCGAGCCAATGCGACAAGCGGTCGCGCGATTCGACGTCCTTGGCCGTGATCACGAACTGCGCGAAGTTCGGCTGCTGGAGCTGCTGGTCGAGCGGCAGGTAGAAGCGCGGGGCACCGGTGCCGACGAAATCGACGACGTGATCGATTTCAGGCCGACCGTCGAGCACCTTCTCGAGCCGCGTGGCCTCACGCAGTGTCGCGTCGAACGAAGCGCCTTCCGGCAGCCGCAGGTCGACCAGCAGCTCGGGGCGCTCCGAGTTCGGGAAAAATTGCTGTGGCACGCGCGTGAATGCCGCCATCGCGATCGCGAACAGCACGGCCGTTACGCCCAGCACCACCCAGCGGCGCTCGATGCACGCCGAGATCCATCCGGACAGCCGCCGGTAAAAGCCCGTTTCATAAACGTCCTGCCCATGTGCATGAGCGTCGTGATGCTGCTGCTCGGGCAGCATGTGGTAGCCCAGCAGCGGCACCAGCACGACGGCCGCGAACCACGACACGATCAGCGAGATCGCGGACACCTCGAAGATCGACCGCGTGTATTCGCCGGTGCTCGATTTCGCGAGCGCGATCGGCAGGAAGCCGGATACCGTGACGAGCGTGCCGGTCAGCATCGGGAACGCCGTGCTCGTGTAGGCGAAGGCCGCCGCGCGCGCGCGGCTCCAACCCTGCTCGAGCTTCACCGCCATCATTTCGACGGCGATGATCGCATCGTCCACCAGCAGCCCCAGCGCGAGCACCAGCGTGCCGAGCGACACCTTGTCGAGGCCGATGCCGAACACGTGCATGCACAGTGCCGTCACGGCGAGCACGATCGGAATCGTGATGACGACGACCATGCCGGTGCGCAGGCCCAGCGACACGAGGCTGACGACGAGCACGATCGCGACGGCTTCGCCGACCGCTTCGACGAAGTCGTCCACCGAGTGCTTGACGGCATGCGGCATGCTCGACACCGCGGCCAGCTTCAGTCCGGCCGGCAAGCCGGCCCGGAGCTCGGCTGCCTTCGCGTCGAGCGCCTTGCCGAGGTCGATCACGTCACCGCCTTTTTGCATCGTGACGCCGATGCCGAGCACCGCGTGACCGTTCGTACGCATCTGCGTGACGGGCGGATCGTCGTAGCCGCGCGTGACCTTCGCGACGTCGCCGAGCCGGAACGTCCGGCCGTTCACCGTGATCAGCATGTCGGCGAGCGCCTGCGTGTCCTTGAACGCACCGCTCGGCCGCACGAATACGCGGTCGTCCGATGTCGTGATCGTGCCGACCGGTGCGACGGCGTTTTGCGCGTCGATGGCCTGCGCGAGCTGCTGCGGCGTGATCGCGAGCCGCGTCAGTTGCGCGTTCGAGATCTCGACGAATACGTGCTGGGCGGGGTCGCCGAAGTAGTCGACTTTCGCGACACCCGGCACGCGCAACAGCACGGTGCGCAGCTTGTCCGCGTAATCGTGCAGTTGCGCGGGCGAGTAGCCGTCGCCTTCGAGCGCATAGATGTTGGTATAGACGTCGCCGAATTCGTCGTTGAAGAACGGGCCGACAGTGCCCTTCGGCAGCGTCGCCCGGATGTCGCCGACCTTCTTGCGCACCTGATACCAGGTTTCCGGCACCTGGTCGACCGGCGCCGAATCCTTCATCGCAAAGAAGATCATCGACTCGCCGGGGCGCGAATAGCTCTTGATGTTGTCGACGTAAGGCGCGGCCTGGAGCTGGCGGCCGATCCGGTCCGTGACCTGTTCCTGCACTTCGCGCGCCGTGGCGCCCGGCCAATAGGTCTGGATCACCATGGTTCGGAACGTGAACGGCGGATCCTCCGATTGCGCGAGGCGCGTATAGCCGATCATGCCGAAGATCGTCGCGAGGCCGATCAGGAAGATCACCAGTTGCTGATGCTTCAGCGCCCATGCCGACAGATTGAAACCGCCGTCGTCGCGCGACGCGGCACCGCTTTGTGCGCCGAGCGCACCGTCCGTCGAGGACCGGTGTTCTGGACCGTTCATGATGCGAAGTCCTCCGCATGCAGCGGCGGCACCACGCGCACGTGCTGGCCGGTACTCACCGTATGGACGCCTTGCATCACGACACGCTCGTTTTCCGCGAGGCCGGACGTGACCGTGACCGTACGCTCGTCGTAGCGTCCGACCGTTACCGGGCGCAGTTCCAGCGTGTCGCTGCCTTTGCGAATGACCCAGACCGCCGGCGCTTCGCCGCGATGGAAGAGTGCGGTGGCCGGCAGCGTGATCGCGTGGTCCACGGCGGTGTCGGCGGCGCCGTCGAACGAGATGCTGGCGGTCATCCCGGAGCGGACCTCCGGCACCGGCGCGACCAGCGTCAGCTTCACGCGCCAGGTGCGGCTTTGCGGATCAGCGGCCGCCGCGACTTCGCGCACGCGTGCGTCGAGCACCTTGCCCGGCAGTGCCGTCAGGCTGACGTGCGCGGTGCGGCCGACCGCGAGATCGCGCAGATCGCGCTCCGCGACGTCGCAGACGATGTCGAGGTCGCCGCTCCAGTCCAGATGAAACACCGCCTGGCCGGGCTCGACGTTCTGCCCGGTATCGGCATCCTCCGACGTGATGACGCCGTCGTGATCCGCGACCAGCGTCGCGTAGCGCAGGTGATCGCCCGCGAGCGCCATTTGCGCGAGCGCGGAATCGCGTTGCGCGACCGCCGATGCATACGCGTCCTGCGTTGTCTCGAGCTGAGCGGGCGCGATCAGGTTGGCCTGGGCCTGGGCGCGGTCGCGATCCAGTTGCTGCTTCGCATAGGCGAGGCGATGCTCGGCGGCATCGAGCTGCGCGCGCGCGTTCAGCAACGTGTTGTGCAGATCGGCCGGATCGAGCATCGCGAGGGTCTGGCCGGCCTTGACGGTGTCGCCGATTCGCACGCGCCGCTCGACGATCTTGCCGCCGACCCGGAACGACAGCGGCGTCGAATATCGCGCCTGAACCTGCGCGGGCAGCACGCGCTGCACGGCGCCATTGTCCGCATGAACCGGCAGCGCGACCACCGGTTGCAGTTCGGGCGCCGGGGCCTCGTGCGAGTGGCAAGCCGCGAGAAGAATCGCACAGCAGGCGAATGCGATCGGGGCGCGCCGAAGCGGTGGCGCGATGCGTGTCAGAAACGGGCGCGTTGAAGTCCGCGCGTCAAGTCCGGGTGATTTCACGATGTTTCCAAGACAAGTGAGGGTCAAACTAAAAATGATTCGGCGACCACGGCAGGTCACCCCGGTTTATGCAGGCGCGCGCGGGCGTCTCCGCCGACGGTGCGCATGACGATCAATCAGTACTCCGATGTTCGAGGTGCAGATCGTTCCGATTGCCGACATGACACGGCTTGCGCACGACGATCGCCGCCGAGTGTGCCGACGGGGCCGCCTGCGCGTCACCGACGCTCGCTGGCGTGGGTCCGGAACAGTGTCCGGACAGGAACCGGTTCTGCTATTTTCGAGATTAGACTCATAACTGATAATGTTGTCAAGTATGAGTGAGTCATCTAGAATTGCGTCATGCAGAAAATTCTTATGGAAAGGGAAGGTGCGCTCGTGGACGACAAACCGGTCCGGCCGCGTCGCCCGAATGCGTCAGTGGCCGAAGCGGAACAGCGTCAACCGCGCGGCGCCCGGCGCAAGGAGGCGACACGTATGCGCTTGCTGCGGGCGGCGTTCGGCCTGATGGCGGAAAAGGGCAGGGACAACGTCGCGATCAGTGAGATCACCGAGGCGGCGGATGTGGGGTTCGGCTCGTTTTACTACCACTTCGAATCGAAGGACGGCATCTTCGCCGCGCTGACCGAGTGGGTGTTCGACGATTTCGCGGACGGGCTCGAGCGTCTTGCGAGCGGTTTGTCGGATCCGGCCGAGGTCGTGTCGGTTTGCGTGCGTCACACGCTGATGCGCGCGCGCCGCGAGCGGCTCTGGGGGCGGTTCCTGATGCGGGAGGGCTTTTCCGCGCGTGCGCTCGACCACGGGCTGGGCCGGCACTTGCGGCGGGACAGCGAGCGCGGAATCGCGGCACGCCGCTTCGTCGTCGGCGATCCGTTCATGAGCGTGCTCGCGATGACGGGGACGATCCTGGCGGCGATCGCGGCGGAGTGCTACGCGGCCGACACGGCTGAGGGCGAAGCGAGGAAGCCGGCGGGAGACGAAGGCCGGCTCCCCGAGCGGGCCGCGGCGATGGTGTTGCAGACGCTAGGCCTGACGCGCGCCGAAGCAAAGGACGTGGCGAACCGACCATTGCCGCCCGGCGACTTCACCGCTGCGGAGAGCTATTGACGGTTGGTTGCCGTCGGCGCGGGGCTGGCTCGTCGAGCCGGGCAACGAAGGCGGTGCCACTGTCATGTCCGGTGGCGAGCGTACTGCCGGACTCGAATTGATCCGCGGTTGCGGGATGTCACTGCAATAGTGTTGGGCGACTCGGCACGCGGTAGGAAAAAAGCAGGGTTTGACCGTCGAGCGTGTCGACGGCCTTCGGCTTATTTGACATAACGTGAATTATCAAAGTCAAATTGTGTAGTAGCTTTTTAGAAATGTCGTGTTCTGGCTACTTAGAAATGTCGCGTTTGGACCTCGGTAAGCTTGTCGGCCCCCGTCAGATCATGGAGCCGGCGATGCACCGAACAGCATTGGTGACATTGAACATGCGAGAACTCGACCGTCTGAAGGTGATCCAGGCTGTGGTGGATATGGGCCTGAAGCCCGGCCGTGCAGCCGAACGGCTGGGGCTGACAGTGCGGCAGATCGAACGCCTGGTGATCCGCTATCGGGAATCCGGCGCAGCTGGACTAGCTTCGCGTAAGCGTGGCGGTCCCGGCAACCGTCGCCTGGACCCAGGGGCCGCCGACCGGGCTCTGTCGATCATCCGCGATCGCTATGCCGATTTCGGGCCGACGCTGGCCTGCGAGAAGCTCTGGGAGTGTCACGGCATTCGGCTAGCCAAGGAAACGGTCAGGAAGCTGATGACGGACGCTGGCTTGTGGATTCCGCGCCGACAGCGTCCGCCGAAGGTCTACCAGCCGCGAGCGCGGCGCTCTTGCCTCGGTGAACTGATCCAGATCGACGGCAGCGATCATCGGTGGTTCGAGGAACGGGCGCCGGCCTGCACGCTGCTGGTATACGTCGACGATGCGACGAGCCGGTTGATGATGCTGCACTTCACGCAGACCGAATCGACCTTCAGCTACTTCGAGGCGACGCGAGCGTATATCGAGTGCCATGGCAAACCGGGAGCGTTCTATAGCGACAAGTACAGCGTGTTCCGCAATTCGACGCCGGGCAAGACTGGTAATCGGGTAACGCACTTTGGCCGCGCGATGTACGAGCTGAACATCGATACGTTTTGCGCAAACAGCAGTCCGGCCAAGGGGCGAGTCGAGCGAGCACATCTGACGTTGCAGGATCGCTTGGTCAAGGAGATGCGGCTGCGTGGGATCAACACGGTGGCCGACGCCAACGCTTACGCGCCCTCCTTCATGGCCGCCTACAACACACGCTTCGCAAAGCCGCCGAAGAGCGACTTCAATGCACACCGATCGCTGCGCGCCGACGAGAATCTCGACTTGGTGATGACGTGGCGCGAGCCGCGGAAAGTGACGAAATCGCTCACGGTGCAGTACGACCGAGTGATGTATTTGCTGGACGATACGCCGGAGAATCGGAAGCTGATCGGTCGAACGATCGAGGTATGGGAGTACCCGGACGGGCGCATCGAACTCCGAACAGAGGGTCGCATGTTGCCCTGTAGACAGTACGACCGGCTGGCCGAGATCGATCAAGCTGCTGTTGTCGAACACAAGCGCCTGAGTCATGTGCTCCAGGTTGCGCAGACGATCCAGGCGCAACGCGATAACAGTCGAATCGGTAAAGCCCCATCTCGAACGCATCGTGGCGACGCGACGCGAACCAATCGAAACGAGGCTGAACCGGGCAAGAAGAAGCAACGCGAGATCACGCAGGCCGACATCGAGCATGTGATCGTGGATCTGGCGCACCGTCGGCAAACCGCAAAGCCGCCAAACAAACCTAGCCGTCGGTCTGCAAAAGCTGGAGAAACGAACGTGAGCGCCCTGCCCGTTCAGGCGCCGACCTTCGACACTGCGTAACGCTCAAAACGAGGAAAGAGACGCAGCCAACCAACCTTAAAACCGGACATTTCTATCTGGCTGGTGCCCCGACATCTTGAAATGGCTACGACACTGGTGCATTTGGCGGTGTTGCGTCCCGCGCCGAAGATCAGCCGCTTCAGCGCAACACTAAGGTTCTATCGGCATACTGCGGTCTCGTTAGAGTCATGAAGTCCATCAGCTCGTCTTCATGCCGTCCAGAGTCTTGACGCAGTTTGAGTTACCGATTGCCCCAACGGTTGGAAGCCATGCGCAACAGCGCTGCATTGGCAGCGCGCAAATCGAACAATTCCGCGTCGAAGCCGGACCCGATCCAGTTTCGGTAACGCTCTGCCTTTTCACTGTCCGGATCGTTGGATAGCGTATTCAGGAACGCCTCATAGCCGGATGGACCGCCAACGTCCTCCGGCGGACAAGCACGGGCGCCGCCAATGACTTGGGCTTCTCCCCAAGGTTGGCCCTCGATCGTTTCCATCTTCTCGACGACGACGCTGTGATTCCAGCCGTCCCCGAAGTCGTATCGGTAAACGAAGCGCGAACCTGGCTTCAGGACCGCCTGCAGACGAACCTTTCGGTCATCTGCAGTCGTGCCCGAGTCAGCAAAGTCCACCACATCATCGATCTCGAACATGGCGTAGGTCATGCCATCGATCAGGAAGTCGTGAAGATGCGTGTCTTCCCATCCGAAAGCTGCTTGCAGAATGTGATGCAGCTTGCGCAGCGATTCAGTTCCTTCGACTTCGATCTGACGCCAGATGGGCGGATCGATGTGCTGAAGCGCCACTTTGAGGGTGAAGCGCGGGAACGATTTCGGCATTCGATCTCCTCAGAACGCGAACCTGCACTATTATTGCCTCGCAATGGTCACCTGAAGCAAGCACTGTAGGATCGCCGACGCTGGAAGGGACGCGAAGCATCCGCGCATAGCAACCTCACTGCAGCCCGCCTCACCTCGATCAAATCGCCACTTCCGGCGGCGCCTGACGAAACAGCCGCGTAATCCAGCACAGATATACCAGCCCGAGCACGAACCACGCGATGCCGAGGACCAGTGCCGCCTTCTCGAGACTCACGAGCAGCCAGATATCGGACACCGCGCCGATCACCGGGAACACGAGCCCGCCGAACACCCCGATCCGGCGCTCGCCATGATTGCCCGACAGATACAGGCGAACCACGCACAGATTGACGGCCGTAAAGGCAAGGAACGCGCCGAAGTTGATGAAAGACGTCGACGTGGCGACGTCCAGCTTCAGCGCGATCAGGCCGACCACGCCCGCCAGCGCGATGTTGATCGCCGGTGTCTTGAAGCGCGGGTGAATGAATCCGAATACGCGTTTCGGCAGGATTTCGTCGCGCCCCATCGCATAGAGCAGCCGGCCGACGCTCGCTTGCGCGGAAATACCCGACGCGAATTGGGCGAGGATCAGGCCCGCGAGGAACACGGTGACGAACACATCGCCGCCGATCATCTTCGCCACTTCGAACGCGGCCGAATCCGTATCCTTGAATTCGACGCCCGGGTGCGCGAGCTGCATCGTGTATGCCGCTATCACGAAGATCGCGCCACCGATCAGCGCAATCAGCAAGATCGCACGCGGCATGTTCTTTTTCGGCTCGATCGTTTCCTCGGTCAGCGTCGACACCGCGTCGAAGCCGAGGTACGAATACGCAGCGATCGCGGCGCCCGCCATCGTCGCGCCGAACGGCACGTGCGGCTTGAAGAACGGCTCCGCCATCGCGATGCCGCCCGGCCCGGCCGCGGCCGACGCATAGTGCCAGCACAGCGCCACGAACATCACGACGATCGCGAGCTGCACGATCATCAGCACGATATTGAAGCGCGCAGCCAGTTCGATACCGACGATGTTCAAGCCGCTCGTCAATACGATGAACGCGACGATCCAGATCCAGGTCGGCACATGTGGAAAGGCAGCGTTCAGATATGCAGCGCCGATCAACCAGATCACCATCGGCAGGAAGAAATAGTCGAGCAGCGTCGCCCAGCCGATCATGAAGCCGAGGTGCGGGTTGAACGTCTTGCGCGTGTACGTATAGGCTGAACCTGCAGTCGGATAGAGCCTGGCGAGCTTGCCGTAGCTGAGCGCGGTGAACGCGATGGCGATCAGCGCAAGCAGATAGGCGAGCGCGGCCGTGTCGTCGCTGGCCTTGGCGAGCACGCCGTAGGTACCGTAGACGATCAGCGGCGCCATATAGGCGAGGCCGAACAGCAGCACGGACGGCAGGCCGAGCGTGCGCTTCAGGCTCGGCGATTCATGGGATGACGACGCTTGCATGTTATCTCCTGGACCTTCGGGGCCGATGCGAATGCCTGTGTGCCTTCGGCCGACATTTCGATTGAACGGGCACGCCCGGGCGACGCATGACGCCCGCGCGATGCCGTGAACGGACTGCGAAACCGGATTATTCGCCGCGCTGACAACGCGCTTCGATCATGAATGCGCGATGGCCGTCCGACTGCTCGAGCGGCGCGAGATCAAGCGCCACGCGTGTGTCGTGCAGGTAGTTGTAGTGTTCGCGGCTCGCTTCGAGACGCGTGAGATCGAGGTTCGCCTGCACGACCGCCTCGTCCCTGCCCAGTTCCAGCGCGGTTTCGCCGAACGGATCGACGAGCGCGGAAAGGCCTGCGAACGTCAGATTGTCGTCGCCGGCCCCGCAACGGTTCACCATCACCGCGAACATCTGGTTTTCCATCGCGCGTGCCGCGATCGCGCGGCGATGCACCGGGCCGAACGGGTCCATGTTGCCGTTCGTGACGATCAGCAGATCGGCATCGAGCGCGCCGACGGCTCGCGCCGTTTCGGGAAATTCGATGTCGTAGCAGATCAGTAGACCGACCGTCAGGCCGTTCCAGATGCACGTCGCGAAGCGGTCACCCGGCGTGAAGACACCGACATCCGATGCCCACAGATGCGTCTTGCGATAGCGCAGCACGATGTCGCCCTGCTCGTCGACAAGTACCGTGGTGTTGTAAAACCGGTTGCCGTCGTGCTCGGCGAGGCCCACGGCGACAGCGACGCCCTTTTGTCGTGCCGCGTCGCGTACCGCGGATAATCCGGGGCCATCGAGCGTCTGTGCGACTTCGGCGACATTGTCGCGGGTCGGAAAGCCCGACAACGTCGTCTCGGGGAACACGATCAGTTTCGTGCCGCCTGCCACGTCGACGCGCCCGATCGTGTCGATCACCTTGCGCGTGTTGTGCGCGACGTCGCCGTCGATCAGCGAGAGTTGCGCGAGTTCTACCTGCATGAAAACCGTCTCCTTCCAATAGCCTTTCATCGGCGCGTCGTCTGCCCTGCCCTTCTGATACGACGCGCGGTCGAGCGAAACAGGCCGTGTACCCCTGCCTGTCGAAGTGAGGCCGATTATCGGGTTATTATTTTTGACCTGAAATTCCCCGCCAGGGTTACCCTCACCGGAGCACACGATGGACTTCGAATGGCGAGATCTCGCTTTTCATCGGGAGATTGGCTCGGCCATCGACGCCCTCGATGGCCCGCATTTCTGGGCACGCCTCACGCGTGTGCTCGAGCGGCATCTCGAGTTCGACAACTGGGTCGCGCTGCGTTTCGCGCGCGCCGCGCCGCCTCTCGTGCTTGCCGAGCAGGCCATGCCCGACGGCAAGATCGACCTGATGTTTCAGGACTATCTGGCCGCCCTCTATCAACTCGATCCGTTCTATCTCGCCGCGTTCGAAACGCAGGCGTCGGGCTTCTACACGCTCGCCGACGTCGCGCCGGACAATTTCCGGATGACCGAGTACTACCAGCGGTACTTCAGGAAAAACATCGTCGGCGACGAAGTGCATTTCAACGTCATGATCGATCGCGATCACACATTGGGCTTTTCGCTCGGCAAGACGAGCAAGTACGACGATCGCGAGATTGCGTTGCTCACGCTGTACACGCCCTGGGTCCTGTCGTTGATGCAGCAGCGCTTGCGCTTCGAGACGTTCGCGATCAAGGATGCGCCGCGCGTGACCGAAGGCGAAGCGCCCGACCCGCAGGCGCGCTTCGGGATGCTGACCGGAAAGAGCGGGCGCGGCGCGTTGACCACGCGCGAAATCGAAGTCGCGATGCTGTCATTGAGCGGATTTTCGTCACGCGCGATCGGGGAAAAGCTGTCGATTTCGTTCGAGACCGTGCGTGCGCACAAGAAGCACATTTACGCGAAGCTGGGTGTCGGATCGCAATCCGAATTGTTCGCGATGTTCTACGATCGGGGCAGATCCGGCGAATCTGCGTGATTCGCGTCTCGGTGTCACGGCACGAATACCGGCAGGCGCGCTGCCGCTTCAGGCTTCGCCGGTGAGCATGGAATCACGTGCATCCAGATTGAGCCGGAGATTCGTGATGGACGCGAATTCCGGCTCCCGGGATAAGTGGCATTGCCTTGCGATGCGTTTTTGAACCGGGCAATCCTGTCACGACGCGGCGACGCTCGATCGACTACGCCGACGGTGTCTGCCGTCTTGAAACCGTTCGAATCCGCGCCTTGCCCCCGTTGCTGCCGGTGCCATTACACCGCCCCATCCCCGGCTCCTTTATGCCGCCCATCGACACGCCGAGTCGGCAATGCGGCGAGCCCGCGCACCGCCGCCGCGCTCTCGGCGCCATCGTCGCTGCGGCCGGTGATCTCGTCCAGCGCCCGGTTGTTGGTGTACGGCCCGAACACACCGATCGACACCATCACGATCAGCATGCTGCCGCCGATCAGCACGAACACTGCGGACACCCCGGCGCGCTCGAGCAGCAGCGCGACGATGAAACTGCTCGCGATTCCGGTCAGGCGGCCGATCGAATGCACGAATCCGAGCGCGCGCCCGCGGATCTCGGTCGGAAACACTTCCGACTGGTACGCGGTGCCGTTGCTCGCGAGCACCGTGTTGGACAGCGTGACGAGCAGGCCGAACGCGATCACGAATGGTGCCTGCGCCGACATCGCGAACGCGGTGCCGAACAGCGCGACGCCGAACGCCGACGCGACGATCAGCCACTTGCGCTCGATGCGGTCAGCGAGCACGCCGGCAACGAACGGCGACACCGGATACGCGAACGCGATCACGAACGCATACCAGAGGCTCTTCGTGACGCTCGCGCCCTGCGCGGCCAGCAGCGTCGGCAGCCACTGGCTGAAGCCGAAGAAGCCGATGCTCAGGAATGCGTTGAATACGATCAGCATCGCCGTGCGGCCGCGATGCCGCGCATCCCACATCGACGGCGCGCGCCGCGCGGCCGGCGTTGCGATGGCCGGCATCCGGACCGCGGGCAGCGGCCGGCCGGATTCCCGCTCGACCGCCTGCTCGAGCCGCTGGAGCACGGCTTCGGCGTCGGCCTCGCGGCCGGTGCTGGCAAGCCAGCGCGGCGACTCCGGCAGCCGCGACTGCAGCCACCAGACGACGACCGCGCCGCTGCCGCCGAGCAGCACGACCCAGCGCCACCCGGACACCCCGAGCGGATCGCGCGGCACCCATAGCCACGACACCAGCGCGAGCACCGGCATCGCGAGATAGCCGATCGCGAAGCACAGCGCGAACGCACGCCCGCGCACTGCTTTCGGCACCAGCTCGGTCAGGAACGTGCCGATCGTGATCAGCTCCGCACCGATGCCGCAGCCCGCGACGAAGCGGCACACGAGAATGCCGAGCGCGTGCGTCTGCACGCACATCGCAAGGCTTGCCGCCGTGTAGAGCAGCAGCGCACCGGTGAACAGCGCGCGCCGTCCGATGCGGTCCGCGAGGCGCGACACGAACATCTCGCCGACAAACAGCCCGGCGAACGTCGCCGCGCCGAGTGCGCCCTGGTCCGACATGCCGAGCACGCCGTGCGAGCCCGCGTGAAAGATGCCGTCGCGGATCAGCCCGGGCGGCAGGTAGGTCATCTGGAACAGGTCGTAGATCTCGAAAAAACCGCCGACGCTCAGGAACATCACGAGCGTCCAGATGCTGGCCGTCGCGGGCAGGCGGTCGATGCGCGCGGCGATCGACGCCGCATGGGAATGGGACATGGCGATTCCTCGGTGATCCGCCCGCGCGGTCTGCGCGAAGCGGCGGACAGGGCGCCGGCGCGGGTGCGCGCGGCGCCGGCGTTCATACGGTGGCGACCGGATTGACCGGCGACCCGACGAGCCCGCGCAGGTGCAGCGGCGGCGCGGTCAGCAGGAAGCGGTTGCGCCGATGCGCGCGCAGCCAGTCGGCGAGCGGCGTCAGATGCCACAGCTCGCCGAGATGGATGCCGAGCTTGAACAGGCACAGCTCGTGCAGCGGCATCAGCGCGCCGGGCCGCTCGCGCGCCGACGCATGGCGCGGGCGCTCCTCGACCGCATGGTTGTCCGCCGCGAGCGCGGCGAGCCCCGATGCGTCGATCCATTCGAGCAGGCGCGGATCGTTGCCGTCGAGCACGCAGCACACGTCCGGCGCGGCGGGCTCGCCGAGCGCGTCGGCTTCGATCAGGCGATCGGCGAAGCCCGTATGCACGCATACGATGTCGCCGCGCTCGACGACCACATCGTCCGCGCGCAGTACCGACATCCATTCCGCGTAGCCGATCTTGCGCCGCTCGTCGCCGAAGTGGCGGCGCAGGTCGACCATCACGCCGCGCCCCTGCACGCCGGTTTGCGCCATCACCTCGATGCCGAGCGCGCGCGCACCGCCGCGCGGCGCACCCGCTTCGGGCACCCGGATGTGCTCGTCCATCCGGTAGCCGTTGTAGAACACGCGGGCGCGCTCGCCGTTGCCCGCGTGATCGAACAGCGAGCCGACGTGCGACAGTGCATCCCACTGCGTCGAGAACTGCGAGTGCATGCAGAACGAATCGTCGCAAACCACATCGGTTGCGTTGGCAACCTGTTCGTCAGCCCGATAGCCGAAGTACGGCTTGTCGCCGTGCAGCGCCGGCATGATCGCCGGCGGCCGGCGCCGCGCGTTCAGCCCGCCTCCGCGCGGCACGTCGAGCGGCAGGCTCAGCGAGAACACGCGGCCTTCACGCACCTCCGCGACGCCGCGCAGCACCGCGTCGGGCGTCAGCCAGTTCAAGCGCCCTTTCTGATCGTCAGGGCCGAAATCCCCCCAGTTCGAGCCGGGCGGCCGATGGGTCCAGCGTGGCTTCATGGTGTCTCCTCCATGCAATGTCCAGGGTGCGGCGGCCGTCGTTCGCGGCCGCCTCGCACGGCGCGCCTAGCGCGTGCGGATCACGCCCAGCCCGGCGAGCCGCTCGTATTCGCGTTCGCCGAGCAGCGGCAGCAGGATCTCGCGATTGTTCTCGCCGAGTGCTGGTGCAGGCCGGCGGAACGCGCCGGGCGTGGCCGACAGGCGCGGCGTGATGTTGTGCATCGGCAGGCTGCCGACGTCGTCGTCCGGCAGCTCGACGAGCGCCTCGCGCTCGATCACGTAGTGATCCTGAACGATCTGCGCGATGTCCTGGATCGGCCCGACCGTCACGCCGGCTTCTTCGAAGAACGCGAGATTGGCGTCGAGATCGCGCACGGCGATGAATTCGCCGACGATCGCATCGAGCGCCTCCGCGTGCTGCACGCGCTGCACGTTGGTCGCGTAGCGCGGATCGTCGATCAGGTCCGCTCGGCCGATCGCGCGGAACAGCCGCTCGGCCATCGCCTGCGTCGAGCTCGACAGGCACAGCCACTTGCCATCGCGCGTGCGATACGCGTTGCGCGGCGCGGTGTTCGACGAGCGGCTGCCGGTGCGCGCCTTGATCTCGCCGGTCATCACGTAGTTCGCTGCAGCCGGCCCGAGGATCGACAGCAGCGGCTCGAACAGCGACACGTCGATCACCTGCCCCGCCGCGCCGTGCGCGTCGCGCGCATGCAGCGCGACCAGCACGGCGATCGCGCCGGACAACCCGGCCGTCATGTCGCCGAGGAACATCGGCGGCAACACCGGCTCGCGATCGGCGAAGCCGTTGATCGCCGCGAACCCCGCATACCCTTCCGCGAGCGTGCCAAAGCCCGGCTTGTGGCGGTACGGCCCCGTCTGCCCCCAGCCGGAGATCCGCGCGATCACCAGCTCGGGACGGATCGCGAGCAGGTCGTCCGGGCCGAGCCCCATCTTCTCGGCGACGCCGGGCTTGAAGCTCTCGACGAACACGTCCGCGTCGCGCACCAGCCGGCGGACGATGTCGATCCCCTCGGGCGCGCGCAGGTCGACGCACACGCTGCGCTTGTTGCGTCCGTACACCTTCCAGTTCGTGCTGATCCCGCCCGCGCCGACCGCGCGCAGCGTATCGCCGCGCTCGCTCTCGACCTTGACGACATCCGCCCCGAAATCGGCGAGCTGCACGCTCAGCATGTTGCCCGCCATCAGGCGCGACAGATCGACGACGCGCACGCCCGCGAGCGGCCCCCGCGCGCCGGCGTCGAACGGTTTCGGATGGATCGGGCCGGTGGACGCGCGACGGCGCGCGCCGGCCGCGTGAGCGGCCTGCGGGTCGGGAACGAACATGCTGGTCTCCTGGTTGGTGGGTGAGTCGTTCGATGCGGACTTCGAAGTGCGCGCGCTCGGCCGCGCGCCGGCGCTACTCGAGCAGCGCGCCGAGCTGGTCGGCTGCGCGAAACGCCGCGCCCGCGGCGGGCAGATCGCCGCCCAGCGCACGCGTCAGCTCGGCGGCGGCCGCCTGCACGCGCGGCAGGTAGTCGGCCAGCACCTTCTTGTTGAAGCGATAGCGCGGCACGCCGAGCGAGATCGCGCCGCTCAGCACGCGTCCGACGCCGAACGCCGGGCACGCGATCGCCGCGCTTTCCGGGTCGCGCTCGGCGATCGATACCGCGTAGCCCTGTTCGGCCGTCTTCTCGTAGTCGCCGCCGCGCGTGCCGCTGAACGCGAGCAGCACGCGCCCGGCCGCGCCGACGTCGAGCGGAAAGCGGTCGCCTTCGCGCAGGTGCGTGCGCACCGAGCGCTGCGCCTGGATGCGGAACAGGCACACACGCTGATCCCCTTCGCGCACGTAGAACGCGGCCGTCTCACCGGTTTCCGCCGACAGCGTCGACAGGATCGGCATCACGTACTCGCGCAGCTGAAACGACTCGCGATACATCATCCCGAGCTGGAACACGGCGGGCCCCAGCACGTAGCGCCCATCCGGCAGGCGCTTGATGAAGCGGAACTGCTCGAGCGACTCGAACATCCGCAACAGCGTGCTCATGTTGAGCCCCGTTTCCTCGCTGACCTGCGCGAGCATCAGCCCGCCGGGCGCGTTGCCGAACGCCAGCAGCGCGGTCAGCGCGCGGTTGACCGCGGCCACGCCGCCCTCTGCGGGATTGCTTGTCTCCATCTTGCTCATGTCCACCTCGTGCGATGCCGGCCGAGTCGTGCTGCGGCGGCCGGCATATAAAAATGAAAGTTGCTTTCATTATACGCAGATCGTCGACGACAGCAACATGAATCAACACAGATTCACTCGCTCGTCATTTCTGAAAATCCCCTTGAAAACTAGGCGTTAACGATAATCTTGACGAATGCCAGCATCCGCCACAAAAATGAAAGCGACTTTCATTTTCGTTGATCATCGATGGAATTCTCGTCTCAACCGGTCTGGCGCTCGCTGCTGTACGTCCCCGCCCACGTCCCCCGTTTCGTCGCTTCGGCTGCCGCGAGCGACGCCGACGCCCTGATCCTCGATCTCGAGGACAGCGTCCCGCCAGCATGCAAGGAGGCCGCCCGCGACGGGCTGGCCGATGCCGTGCCGGCGTTGCGCGCGCCGGGCCGCGACGTGCTGGTGCGCGCCAACGGCCCGCTCGACCTGCTGGTGCCCGACCTGCGCGCGGCCGTCCGGGCCGGCGTGGACGGCGTCGTGCTGCCGAAGGTGCGCGGCGGCTCGCACGTCGAGGCGATCGACGAACTGCTGGCCGCGCTCGAAGAGGAAAGCGGCGCGCCGCCGGGCCGCACGCGGATCGTCGCGATCGTCGAAACGCCGCGCGCGTTCCAGGCGATGGACCGGATCGCGCAGGCATCGCCGCGCGTCGTCGCGATGATGCTGGGCGGCGGCGACTTCGCGCTGAACTGCGAAAGCGCCGCGAGCGCCGACGTGCTGCGCGTGCCGAAGCAACTGCTGATCATCGCCGCGCGCGCCGCCGGCGTCCTGCCGCTCGGCCTCATCGGCGGCCTCGACGAGCTACGCGATCTCGACGCGTTCGAGCGCGTCGCGCGCGCGTCCGCGGAGCTCGGCTATGCGGGCGCGACCTGCATCCATCCGCTGCAGGTCGGCGCGCTCAACCGCGCGTTCCGTCCCGACGAAGACGCGGTGCGCGACGCGAATGCGGTGCTGGCCGCCTACGACGACGCGCGCGCGAACGGGCGCGGCGCGCTGCGCGTCGACGGCAGGATGGTCGACGCGCCCGGCGTCGCCCGCGCGAAGCGCGTGCTCGCGCGTCACGCGGCCGTGCAGGCGCGTGACGACGGCGCGCCCCGGTGATGCACGCGCCGCCCTGCATCGCCGTGCTTCACCCCGGCACATGCGCACGTCGCGCGTGCGTCCCGCCGCGACGCAGCCGGTTCGCCGCCCGGCCCGGATAGCGCCGCCCGCGGCACCGCCGCGCCGCTCGACCAGCGCGGCGCCGCAATCAAACAAACAACAAACCCTCGAAGGAGACTAGCCATGGGCAAGCGAATGTCCGCATTGTGCGGACTGGGCCTCGTATCGGCCGGCGCCTGCGCGCAAAGCACGATCACGCTGTACGGCGTGGCCGACATCTATACGGAATTCCTCACCCACCAGGCCGCGCCCGGCGACAAGTCGTCGGCATCGCTCGTGCGGATGGCGTCGGGCGGCAAGAGCGGCTCGCGCTGGGGCCTGAAGGGCGTCGAGGATCTCGGCGGCGGCTGGCAGGCCGCATTCCGGCTCGAAAGCGGCATCAACCTGAACAACGGTACCGGCACCGGCGCGGGCGGCTTCGACCGCTCCGCGTGGATCGGGCTGCAGCACGAGCGCTGGGGCACGCTGCGACTCGGCCACCAGTATTCGACGCTGTTCGACGTCATGGAGCGCTATTCGCCGACGGGCGCGTACTCGACGCTGTACGAGCCGGCCGGCGCGATCGTCGGTGTCAACTTCCGCGAGAACAACGTCGCCAAGTACCTGGCGAAGATCGGCTCGCTGACGCTCGAAACGCACTATTCGTTCGGCGGCACGCCCGGCGCGTTCCAGGCGAATGCCGCCTACGGCGCCGGCTTCGATTATGCCGGCGCCGCATTGTCGTTCGCCGCCGCATTCGACAACGTCAACACGCCGCAGCCTGGCGGCTTCGCGCATTTCCGCCGCTACGCCGCCGCCGCGATCGTGTCCGTCGACCGCGCGCAGCTGCTGGCCGGCGTCACGCACGGACAGAGCGGCGTCGCCACGCGGTCGGTCGTGACGAACTACACGTTCTGGTGGGCCGGCGTGCGCTACATGATCACCCCTTACCTGCAGGCGCTCGGCGCGTTCTATTACGAGGACATCCGTGCGCAGAATCCGCCCGACGCGCAGGCGAGCGCACCGCACCCGGCCAACCCGCAGCAGGTCACGCTGCAGCTGAACTACTTGCTGTCGAAATCCGTCACGCTGTACCTCGCGGGCGGCTACGCGCGCCGCGCCGCGCTCGATTTCGACAACTACAACTACAACTTCCTCCACTACACGCTGGCCGCCGACCGCGCCGGCAGCGCGGGCGTGGCGCTCGGCCTGCGCAAGCTGTTCTGAGCCCGCCCTCTCGCGCCCTTTCAGGAACCTTCGGAGTCTTCAAACCATGAACCGCCGCCACTTCCTTTCTACGCTGACCGGCGCCGCGCTCGCGCTACCACTCGCCCGTGCCCGCGCCGTCTCGCTGCCGGCGACCGCCGGCCGCCCCGATCTCGCGCAACAGCTCGCCGACTACGCGGCCGGGCTGCAGTATCGCGACCTCGACGCCGCGACGATCGAGACGATCAAGGCGCATCTGATCGACGCGCTCGGCTGCGCGATCGCCGCGCACGACGAACGCCCGGTGCGGATCGCGCGCGACGCGGCGCTCGCGTCGCCGGACGGCGTGTCGACGATCGTCGGCACGAACCGACGCACGAGCCCCGATCTCGCCGCGTTCGCGACCGGCACCGCGCTGCGCTACTACGATTTCAACGACGCGTACGCCGGCAAGGAAACCGGCCATCCGAGCGACAACATGTCCGCGTGCCTCGCCGTCGCCGAAGCGCAGCATGCGAGCGGCCGCGACCTGATCCTGTCGATCGCGATCGCGTACGAGATCGCGTGCCGGCTGATGGACGCCGCCGCGATCAGCCCGCGCGGCTGGGACCACACGTGCTACAGCCTGCCCGCCGTCGCGCTCGCCGCCGGCAAGCTGATGCGCATGCCCGCGCCGCAACTGGTGCAGGCGGTCAACCTGTCGATCAACAGCCATCTCGCGTTGAACCAGACGCGCGTCCAGCAACTGTCTAACTGGAAGGCGCTCGCCGATGCGGACGCGGCGCGCAACGCGGTGTTCTCGACGCAGCTCGCGCGCGCCGGGCTGACCGGCCCCGCGCCGATCTTCGAAGGCATGGCGGGGTTCTTTCCGCAGGTGTCCGGGCCGTTCGCCGTCGACACGCGCGAATTCGGCGGGCGCGGCGGCGCGTTCCGGATCGGCAAGTGCTTCGTGAAGTTCTATCCTGCGCAAGGACTCACCCAAACCGCGATTCCGGCCGCGCTCGACGTCGCCGCGCAGGTCGGCGACCTGCGCCGCATCCGACGCATCGAGATCCACACCACCGCGGTCGGCTACGTGACGGCCGGCCGCGACCGCGAAAAATGGGCGCCGTCGACCCACGAGACCGCCGATCACAGCCTGCCGTACATCGTCGCGCGCGCGATGCTCGACGGTGACATCACGACCGAGAGCTACCGGCACGACGCGCTGCACGATCCGGCGCTGCGCGCGCTGATCGAGCGGGTCACGGTGCAGGAGGACCCGGCGCTGACCGCCCGCTATCCGGCGCAGGCGCCGAACCGGGTGACGGCCGTGTGCGAAGACGGCACGACCTGCGCGAAGCAGGTGGACGAGCTGCCCGGCTCGCCGACGCGGCCGATGCGGCGCGACGACTACGAGGCGAAGTTCGCGAAGAACTGCCGGCGGCACTGGAGCCCGACGCAGATCCGCGCGGCGCTCGATTACCTGTGGCGGCTCGACGAGCAGCCCGACGTCGCGACGCTGCCGCCGCTGCTCGTCGTAGGCTGAGCCGCGTGCCCCGCCCAGGCCTCCGCCACGACGCCATGCCGCTCGAGCACTTGCGCGACCTCGACGATGCGGCCGCGCAGCCACGCGTGCGCGTCGCTGCCGTCGTAGCGGCGGTGCCGGTACAGCGACCACGCGACGTGGCTCCATGGTGGCACGGGGATCGCCAGTCAAAACGAAATCGACCTCGCTTTCATCGGCGAGGTCGGTCATCTGTATTCAACCGGCGACTATGAGCCGCCGCGAACAGCATCAGGCGAGCCGGCGCGCGACGCGGCGCTCGACTGCGGTGCCGGCCCAGGTCGACATTTCGACCAGGAGCAGATAACAGACGGACAGCGCAAGCAATGTCTCGACGAAGGCAAAGCTCGCGGAGCCGATCCCGGTCAGCACGAACGTCAGCTCGGGAACCGTGACGATCGACAACACAGCGGTCTCTTTGCTCAGCACGATCGTCAGGTTGGTCAGCGCCGGCAGGATCAGTACCGTCATCTCCGGCAATTGCACACGAAAGGTCGTTTGCCACCATGTCATGCCGAGGCACGAAGCCGCTTCGACATGGCCGCGCGGCACCGCCTCGAAGCCGGAGCGGAACGCCTCGGTGAAATAGGCACCGGCATAGAGTGCGAGACCCACCACGCCCGCCGTCAACGGATCGAACGTCAGGCCGAACGACGGGCCGCCGTAATACAGCAAAAACAGTTGCACGAGAAACGGCGTGCCTCGGAACAGCTCGATATAAACGCGAATCGCCGCGCGTACATAGCGGCCGCACGCCTGCTGGGCAAGCGCGCAGCCAAAGCCGATCGCTGCACCCGCCAGCGTGCTCGCGACCCAGGCGCCCACCGTCGTCGCGAGCCCCGCGCCGATCTGCGGAAGGTTATTCGTGATCACATGGGGATTGAAAGTCAGCATCGAAAGCTCCGGCAAGGATTAGGGCCCGTTCATGCGGCCCGCAGGCGCCGCTCCGCACCGTGCGCGATCAACGCGAGCGCACCGCACAGCAGGAAATAGATCATGCCGGCCGCCACATACGCTTCGAGAGGCTGATACGTGCTGGCCGCGATGTTCTGCGCGGTGCGCGTGATTTCAGCCACGCCGACCACCGAGATCAACGACGATGCCTTGATCAGCAATACCATTTCGTTGACGAGCGACGGCAGCGTCATCCGCACCGCCTGCGGCACCTGGATCCGCCACAACCGATCCTTCGCCGACAGGCCCAGCATCGTCGCAGCCTCGATCTGGCCGCGCGGCAGGTTCACGAATCCGCCCCGCAGGATTTCCGCGATGTAGGACGCCGAGCACAGCGACACGGCGCTGACGGCGGCCGTCACCGGCGATACGTTGAGCCCGACGAACGGCAGGACGTAGTAGACGAGCAGCAACTGCACCAGCAGCGGCACACCGCGAAACACGCGTACGTATGCCCCCGCCGCGGCGCGGATCGCCGCTTGCGGCGCAAGGCGGCCGCAGCAGATCACGAGACCGATGAAGAAGCCGAGCACCAGCCCCGCCGCCGAGACTTCGAGCGTCATCGACGCTGCGCGAAACAAGAGCGGCAAGCCGTCAATGAAGGTGGTCAGACTGAACATGGCGTTGCGCTCAGTAGTTTGGCGTCGGCATCTCGGCCGGCAGCGCCGTCGCGACACCGAACCACTTGCGCTGCAGCGTGGCGAGTGTGCCGTTCTTGTCCAGCGTGACGAGCGCCCCATTGAATGCGCTGGCCAGTGACGTGCTGTCGGCATCCTTGCGCAGCGCATAGGCGAAATAGACTTTCGTGCCGAAGGCGGGTTGCACGACGGAGAACACGGCCGGACGCTGCTTCGCGACATAGGCGACGTTGGTCAGCGAGTTCGCGACGGCGGCGAGGCGTCCGGCCGCGAGATCCGCATACGCCTGGTTGTTGTCGACATATTCGCGGATCGTCGGCGGCTTCGGCAACGTCGCCGCGTAGCTCTTCAGCTGTTCGAGCTGCGCACTGCCCTTGCCCGCCCCCACCACCTTGCCGGCGATATCGGCCGATATTTTCAAGCTGCCGTCGCTCGCGCGTTTGAGCAGCGCGTCGGTAGCCTCGGCGATCGGCAGCGAGAACGCATAGCGCTCCATCCGTGCCTTCGTTACGGTCAGCGGACCTGCAACCATATCGAACTTGCCGGCGTCGAGACCCGGCAGTACGCTTTCCCACGGCAGATCGACGAAACGCACCTTGACGCCGACGATCTGCCCGACCGCCGCGAACAGGTCCTTGTTGAAGCCAGCCTGCTGGCCGTTCTCCAGAAAATCAAACGGTGCGAACTGCATCTCGGTGCCGACGACGAGCTCGCCGCGCTGCTTGACGCGATCGAGCATGCTGTCCGCATGCGCGGCCACGCTGCCTGCCGCCAGAGTCAATGCCACGAGCAGGGAAGTCCAGGGTTTGAATCGTTTCATCTGTCGTACTCCAGTCGAGGTCGAAATGATGGGATGAAATGCCGGACGTTCGCCAGATCGGCCCTTGGCCGAGCGCATCCGCCGCCGTCAGCTGAATCTACGTGGACAATTTGTCGGCGAAAATATTGTTTTCCGATCCACACGGAAGCTTTTATCTATGAAGCCCGTGTAGCCGAGGCATGCCAATGGATCACAGTGGCCGTTCGCCACGTCGATCGCAAAAAATCGGACCATGGGCTTCCAGGGCAGCGCACACGCGAATTGCACGATTTTGACGCGCGCCGCACCAACACGATTCATTCTTCCCCCCGATAAAGTGCATTGCCCGAAAGAAGCGGAACCCGATAAATCGTCGGCATAAAAGCGCAAAGCAAAAAATTATGAAAGACTCCCATATCAATGTTTTTGGCTATGCAAAATGAGCGGCACGTCCCGTCAAGCGGACCGTTCCCGATTGAATCCTGTGCGAGCCCTGCTTCATGGAAAACATTGCATTGCGGTATTCGCTGCGCCAGTTGCGCTACTTCGTCGTCACCGCCGAAACCTTGTCGTTTACCGCGGCGGCACGTCAGCTGCACATCTCGCAACCGTCGATCTCGACCTCGATAGGCGAGCTGGAATCGTCATTCGGCATCCAGCTGTTCATTCGCCATCGCGCGAGCGGTGTGTCCTTGACGCCAGCGGGACGCGACGTGCTCGGCCAAGTGCGCAACCTGCTGAAAAACGCAGAGGAACTGCAGACGATGGCGCGTGAAATGGACGGCGGCATGACGGGCACGATTGCGCTCGGCTGCCTCGTCTCGCTTGCGCCGCCGCTGATGCCGGCGATCATGAGCCGCTTCGTCACCGAGCACGGCGGTATCGGCTTTCGCACCATCGAGGCCAACCAGGACGATCTGCTGCAGGCATTGACCAACGGCACGCTGGACATGGCGCTCACCTACAGCCTCGACCTGACCGAAGACATTGCGTTCACGCCGCTCGTCACGTTGCCGCCATATGCGATCCTGCCGCTCGGACACCGGCTCACGCGCAGCAAGAAGGTTGCGCTCGCCGATCTGCTCAACGAGCCCTATGTTCTGCTCGATCTGCCGCACAGCCGCGAGTATTTCGCCGGACTGTTCGATCCGCTCGGCCGACGCCCGTCGCCGACGTTCCGCTCGTCGCAGCCGGAAGTCGTGCGCGGCATGGTGGCCAATGGTCTTGGCTTCAGCATTCTGAATTTCCCGCTTCGTTCGACCAGCACGGTCGACGGTTCAAACTTTGCCATCCGGCCGTTTCGCGACGACGTCACGTCGATCACCCTCGGCATCGCGATGTCCCGCTACATGAAGCCGCGCCAGCTGGTCACGCGCTTCGCGCAATTCTGCGAGACCTACATACCGGAAGTGCACATCCAGGCAACGCCAGCTGAATAGGAAAAAACTGGCAGTCACATCCGAAAAGAATAGTTGGTCTTGGATTTTGACTTGCTAAATTGCTCGTCACTTGATCAGTGTCCTTGTTTCGGAGCCAGGATGAGCACCATTCCCGCAGCACGTCAGGCTGTCGACGCGATCGTGCGCGATCTGAAGGGCAATTGTGAACGCGACTTTGGCGATGCCCGCGCGATGCCGCCGGCGGTCTACACATCGCCGGAATTTCTCGAGCGCGAACAGCAAACGATCTTCCGCAACGAATGGCTGTGCATGGGGCGTACGACAGCGCTGCCGAATCCGGGCGACTTCCTGACCGCCGAGATCGCCGATCAGCCGATCATCGTGATCCGCCGCGAGGACGGCACGCTGCGCGCGATGTCGAATGTCTGCCTGCATCGGATGTCGACGCTGCTCGAAGGTCGCGGCAATGTGCGCCGGATCGTCTGTCCATACCATGCATGGAACTATTCGCTCGACGGCGATCTGCGGGGCGCACCGATGATGGACAGGCAGGACGGTTTCTGCAAGGACACCTACAAGCTGCCGCAGGTGCGCTGCGAGATCTGGCAAGGCTGGATTTACGTCACGCTCGATCACGACGCTCCGCCCGTCGCGACGCAGTTGAAGGAACTCGACGAGCTGATCGCCGACTACGATATGTCGTCCTATGTCGAGACCTTCCACGAGGAACACGTGTGGAACACGAACTGGAAGATCCTCGCGGAAAACTTCATGGAAAGCTACCACCTGCCGATGCTGCATCGCGCGACGGTGGGCCCGCATTCGAAGCTCGACGAGATGGAGTGCCCGCCGGGGCGGCCGGCCTTCAACTATCACTGGATCACGAAGGAAGCATCGCTGCCGATCGGCAACGCCCATCCAAACAACACCCGTCTGCAAGGCCAGTGGCGCAAGACGACTGCCCTGCTCGCGATCTACCCGACCCATCTCGTCACGCTGACACCGGGCTATTTCTGGTATCTGGTCCTGCAACCGTTGGGCGTCGATCGCGTGCACATCCGCTTCGGCGGCGGCTTGTCGCCGGAATTCATCGACGATCCGCAGGCAGCCGGATACATGGCAACGCTGAAGACACTGCTCGACGAAGTCAATCTCGAAGACCGGCGCGGTGTCGAGGCAGTGTTCCGCGGCGTGCACGCACCGCTCGCGAAACCCGGCCATCTGAGTCACCTGGAACGGCCGAATTACGACTTCGCACGTTATCTCGCGTCGCGCGTGGCAACCTGAAACGTCGCCGGATCGCGACGCAGTCCGACACATCATCTCATTGAATCTTTCGATGGCCAGTCAACCCTACATTTCGTTCGTCGGCGTCAGCAAGTCTTACGACGGCCGGCATGCGGTCGTCGACGGACTCGATCTCGACATCGCTCAGGGTGAATTCGTGTCGCTGCTGGGGCCGTCCGGCTCCGGCAAGACGACGACCCTGATGATGCTCGCCGGCTTCGAAACACCGACCGACGGCACCATCCTGCTCGACGGCCGCCGCCTCGACGACAAGCCGCCGCACCTGCGCGACATCGGCATGGTGTTCCAGAACTACGCGCTGTTTCCGCATCTGACGATCGCGGAGAACGTCGCGTTTCCGCTTTCGGTGCGCAAGGCCCCGCGCGACGAACGCAAGGCGCGGGTGAAGCGCGCGCTCGACATGGTCGAGCTGTCGCATCTTGCATCGCGTCGTCCGGCGCAGTTGTCGGGCGGCCAGCAGCAGCGCGTCGCGCTGGCGCGCGCGCTGGTGTTCGAGCCGCGCGTCGTTCTGATGGACGAGCCGCTCGGCGCGCTCGACAAGCGGCTGCGCGAAACGATGCAATATGAAATCATGCGGCTACATCGCGAGCTGTCGCTGACCGTCGTCTACGTGACGCACGACCAGAACGAAGCATTGACGATGTCGGATCGCGTCGCGGTTTTCTCGGACGGTCGCATCCAGCAGGCAGCGACGCCGACCGAACTGTACGAGAACGCCCAGAACGCGTTTGTCGCGAACTTCGTCGGCGAGAACAACGGTTTGACCGGGCGGGTCGGCGCGCTCGACGGCGAACTCGCCACGCTCGTGCTCGCCACCGGCATGACGATCCGCGGGCGCCGCGGCAGCCATGTCGAGTCCGGTGACGCCGGGACGCTCGCGTTGCGTCCCGAGCGAGCGCAGGTGTTCGCCGCCGGTGCGACCAACCTGCCCGCGGACGTGAACGCACTCGCCGCGACGGTGCGCGACATCGTGTACTGCGGCGATCATCATCGGGTGCTGCTCAAGCTCGGCGGCGACGCCACGATAGTCGTCAAGGTGTCGAACACGCGTCTCGTCGCGCTGCCGCCGATCGGCGCCGCAGCTACGATCGTGTGGCGTTACGACGATTGCAAGGTGCTGTCGTCGGCGGTCGCCCGGGTCTCCAGTTCCGCCGTTCGCTTACCCGTTCCACCCGTTGCCGTGCCCTTCGCCGCTGGAGTCTGAAAATGAAAAACCCCCACTACGCCGTTCTTCGCCGCACCGCGGCGGTTGTGATCGCGCTTGCCGCGCTGCCCGCCACCGCTCATGCAGCGGACACGCTGTCCGTCGTCACGTTTGGCGGCGCCTATGAGACGGCCGCGCGTCAAGCGTGGTTCGATCCGTTCACTGCGAAGACCGGTACGAAATTCGAAACCGAGTCCTACGACGGCGGTCTCGCGAAGCTGCAGGCCATGGAACAGGCGAAGAATCCGACCTGGGACCTGATCGACATGGAGACCAACGACGCGATCAATGCATGCGACGAAGGTCTACTCGAGAAATTCGACAGCAAGACGATCGGCAATACCGCGGATTTCCTGCCCGGCGCGCTGCGAGATTGTTCAGTTGCCGCGATGGTCTGGTCGACCATCTACGCTTATGACGCGTCGAAGCTGAAGACTGCGCCGACCACGATCGCCGACTTTTTCGATCTGAAGAAATTCCCCGGCAAGCGCGGCCTCAGGAAATCGCCGAAGGTCACGCTCGAATGGGCACTGATTGCCGACGGCCTGGCACCGGCCGACGTCTACAAGGCGCTGGTCACGCCTGCCGGAGTCGACCGTGCATTCAAGAAGCTCGATACGATCAAGTCGAGCATCGTCTGGTGGGAAGCCGGTGCGCAGGCGCCGCAACTGCTCGCGGACGGCGCGGTGACCATGGTGCAGGCCTACAACGGCCGGATCGACAGCGCCGTTCACAAGGACAAGAAGCCGTTCAAGACCGTCTGGGACGCGCAGGTGTACGACTACGAATGGTGGGGTGTGCCGAAGGGCGCGAAGCACGCAGCGCTCGCCAAGCAATTCATCGCCGCGTCGTCGCAGCCGCAGGCATTCGCCGACCTGTCGAAGTACATCGCTTATGCGCCTCCGCGCAAGGCCTCGCTGAAACTGATCGACAAGACCCGCCTTGCCGACCTGCCGACCGCGCCTGCGAACTTCAAGCGCCCGATTCAGATCGACGCGAACTTCTGGGCCGACAACGGCGATACGCTGAACAAGCGCTTCCAGACGTGGCTCAGCCAGTAAGCCGAATCTCATCGAAGTCGTAGTGGTTTTGCGCGACGCGTTCCAGCCGGGCCGCGTCGCCCTGGAGTTCCGATGAACGACTCGACCATGCCCCCCGTGACGGCAGCCGGGCCGGCGCTCGCCGGCGCGCGCGCCGCCAAATTCCGCCAGGCGCGGCGCAAGGCGGCGATGCGCGCGCTGCTGCTGACGCTGCCTCTCCTCGTGTTCCTGCTCGCGACGTTCATCGCGCCGATCGCCTCGCTGCTCGCGCGCAGCGTGCGCAATCCGGAGCTGTCCGATGCCATGCCGGCTTTCGCGCAAACGCTGCGTCAATGGGACGGCCGGGGCTTGCCGGGCGAGTCCGCCTTCGCAGCGCTCGCCACCGCGCTGAAAAGCGCGTCCGACGCCGGCACGCTCGGCAACGTGGCGCGCCGGATGAATTTCTACCAGCCGGAATTCCGCAGCCTGCTGCTGAAGTCGGCCCGAGCGGTGCGGGCTCAGGACGTCGTCACGGCCTGGAAACCGGTCCTGCTCTCTGCCGATGACCGCTGGGGCGAGCCCGAAACCTGGCGCCTGCTGAAACGCGCATCGTCGCGCTGGACGCCCGACTATTTGCTGAACGGCGTGGACGCACAGGTTTCCCCCGCCGGCGCGATTCATGGCGTGCCCGCGAGCGGCGCGGTGTATCGCACCGCGTTCGTGCGCACGGTGTCGATTAGCGCAACCGTCACGCTGCTGTGCCTGCTGTTCGCGTATCCGGTGTCGTGGCTGCTCGCCAATCTGCCGGCGAAACAGGGCAACCGCCTGATGCTGTTCGTGATCGTGCCGTTCTGGACCTCGCTGCTCGTGCGCACGACGGCGTGGTACGTGCTGCTGCAACCGGGCGGCGTGATCAATCGCGTGCTGCTCGCACTGCATGTGGTCGATCATCCGATGCAACTCATCTTCAATCGCGCCGGCGTGCTGATCGGCATGACTCACGTACTGCTGCCCTACATGATTCTCGCGATCTACTCGGTGATGAAAAGCGTGCCGCCGATCTACATGCGCGCCGCGCAGTCGCTCGGTGCCCACCCGGTGGTGGCGTTCTTCCGCGTGTATGTGCCGCAGACGCTACCCGGCATCGGCGCCGGCTGCTTTCTCGTGTTCGTGCTGGCGCTCGGTTATTACATCACGCCGGCGCTGCTCGGCGGCGCCGGCGACGAGATGATCAGCCAGTTGATCGCGTCGCAAACCAACGACCAACTGAACTGGGGTCTTGCGGGTGCGTTGTCCACGTATCTCGTGATCTTCACCGCCGTGTTCTATTTCATCTTCAACCGGCTCGTCGGCATCGACCGGCTCCGGTTCGGCTGACGCCTGACGTCACTGGAGTCGCCCCGTGTCCGTCAATCCCAACAGTCTTCCGTCGACGCGCGTTGCTACCGCATGGGTGCGCATTCATTGCGCGCTCGTGCTGTTCTTTCTGGTCGCGCCGATCCTCGTGATCATTCCGCTGTCGTTCAACTCGGGGGCGTACTTCTCGTATCCGATGGACGGCTTCTCGCTGCGCTGGTATGCGCAGGCATTCGGCAGCCCGGACTGGCAGCGTGCGTTCATGAACAGCATCGCGATCGGCTGCGCATCGACGGCGATTGCGACCGGTCTCGGCACACTCGCCGCCATCGGCCTCGCACGGGACGACTTCCCGTTCCGTTCGCTGATCATGCCGCTCCTGATTTCGCCGATGATCATCCCGATCGTCGTGGTCGCGGCCGGTTTCTATCTGATCTTCGCGCCGCTTGGGCTGGTCAATTCGTATCCGGGCGTGATCCTCGCGCATGCGGCGCTCGGCACGCCGTTCGTGGTGATCACGGTGACGGCGTCCCTGCTGTCGTTCGATCAGAGCCTGTTGCGCGCGGCCGCCAATCTTGGCGCCGCACCGTGGACTACCTTTCGGCGCGTGACGCTGCCGTTGATCCTGCCCGCCGTCGCGACGGGCGGCGTGTTCGCGTTCGCGACCTCGTTCGACGAGGTGATCGTGATCCTGTTCATCGGCGGGCCGGACCAGCGCACCGTGCCCCGGCAAATGTGGAGCGGCATTCGCGATCAGATCGATCCGTCGATTCTCGCCGTCGCCACCGTGCTGATCGTGTTCGCGCTTCTGCTCTTCACCAGTATCAACTGGCTGCGCGGCCGAGCTCAGGCAGCGAGCGCCGCGCGCGAGCCGGCCTAGTTGGCTTTCCGTCCTGGCCGGCCGCCGCTGCGCGACCATTGCCGTGCCGCCGCGCTTTCACGAAACCCGCGCGCCTGGCGCGATTGCCCGCACCGTCCCGGCTTTTGCCTTTGTCCAATGATGGCCCCGGCGCGCCCAGGCTTGCGCGTTCACCGCGCAACTTGATCGAAACGGGCCGTCAGCGTCCGGTGCAAGTGGCTTCGGACCGAGGTGCCTTATTCATGTACATGTCTGCATAGCCAAACCTGATGCAAAGCATTTTTTAAATATATTTTTCGGATTCTCTCGACAGGCGTAGATTTTCCCGAAGACCGCGCAATTCAACGCGAGGAAGGCCTTGCGACTCGGATCGGTTCGAACTGCGGATTCACTTCCGTTCCTTGCCCGCACGATACAAGCGTTGACCCGTCGCGTCGTGAGCGTTGTGACGAAGACGGATTCCAGCCCATGAACAACCAAATCGATACGCATCAGGAAGAACCATCATGACCGTGGAAGTCACATCAATCGATACGCTGGTGGTCGGCGCCGGGCAAGCCGGTGTCGCGATGAGCGAACACCTTGGTGCACTCGGCGTGCCGCATCTCGTGCTTGAACGCGATCGCATCGCGGAACGCTGGCGCACCGGCCGCTGGGATTCGCTGGTTGCAAACGGTCCGGCCTGGCATGACCGCTTTCCGAACCTGACGATCGGCGGCGTCGATCCGGACGGCTTTGCGACGAAGGACCAGATGGTCGACTACTTCGTCGAATACGCGAAGATGATCGACGCGCCGATCCGCACCGGCGTCGAGGTCAAGCGCGTGGTGCGCGATGCCGGCCGCCAGGGTTTCGTCGTCGAGACTTCCGACGGGACCCTCCACGCAAACCGGGTCGTGGTTGCGACCGGCCCGTTCCAGCGGCCGATCATTCCGGCCATCGCACCGGTCGACCCGGCCCTGACGCAGATTCATTCGGCCGACTATCGCAATCCCGCACAACTGCCCGCCGGCAACGTGCTGGTCGTCGGCGCCGGCTCGTCGGGTGTACAGATCGCCGACGAGTTGCAACGTTCGGGCCGCCAGGTCTATCTGTCGGTCGGTCCGCACGACCGTCCGCCGCGCGCCTATCGCGGCCGCGATTTCTGCTGGTGGCTCGGCGTGCTGGGTCTGTGGGACATGGAAGTGATGAGCCCCGGACGCGCGCACGTGACGATCGCCGTCAGCGGCGCGGATGGCGGCCACACGGTCGATTTCCGTCGCCTCGCGCACCAGGGCGTGACGCTCGTCGGCCTGACGAAGTCCTTCGATCACGGTGTCGTCACGTTCGAAGAGGATCTCGCCGCGAACATCGCGGCCGGCGACGAAAACTATCTGTCGCTGCTGGACGCGGCCGACGCCTATGTCGCGAGCAACGGTCTCGATCTGCCGGAAGAGCCCGACGCGCGTCGGATCCCGGCCGATCCGGCATGCGTGACCCACCCGGTCGCCGGCCTCGACCTCGCTGCGGCGGGCGTTACGTCGATCATCTGGGCAACCGGTTACGCGAACGATTACGCGTGGCTGCAGGTCGATGCCTTCGACGAGAACGGCAAACCGAAACATCAACGCGGCGTGTCGAAGGAGCCCGGCGTCTATTTCGTCGGTCTGCCGTGGCTGTCGCGTCGCGGCTCCGCGTTCATCTGGGGCGTCTGGCACGACGCGAAGCATGTGGCCGGGCATATCGCGACGCAGCGCAGCTATCAGAGCTATCACGAATCCGCGGCGCAACGTGTGACGAAACCCGCGCAGCACGACGTCGCTCCGGCTGAGCCGGAAGTCACGCTACCCATGGTGACCCGGGCCGCCGCGCACTGATCGTCGCACCGAGCCGAACCGCGTAGTTTATTGAACCCCCTTCCCGGAATTCACGATGAGCCAGCCTACCCACACCCGTATCCGCATGTTCAATACAAAGGATACCTATCCGAACCAGACGCTCGACAACGACCTGTGCCAGGCCGTGCGCGCCGGCAATACCGTGTACGTGCGCGGTCAGGTCGGCACCGATTTCGACGGCAACCTGATCGGCCTCGGCGATCCGCGCGCGCAGGCCGAGCAGGCGATGAAGAACGTGAAGCAGTTGCTGGAGGAAGCCGGCAGCGACATCACGCACATCGTGAAGACGACGACCTACCTGATCGACCCGCGCTATCGCGAGCCGGTGTATCAGGAAGTCGGCAAGTGGCTGAAGGGTGTCTATCCGATCTCGACGGGACTCGTCGTGTCGGCGCTCGGCCAGCCGCAGTGGCTGATGGAGATCGACGTGATCGCCGTGATTCCCGACGGCTGGCAGCCGGCGCCCGCGACCGGAGTGTGACATGACGTTCTCGATCGTCGGACGGTGTGCCGAAACCGGACAACTCGGCATCGCGATCAGTTCATCGAGCATTGCGGTCGGCGCGCGCTGTCCATGGGTTCGCGCCGGCATCGGCGCCGTGGCGACGCAGAACGTCACGCTGCCGTCGCTCGGCCCGCAGGTTCTCGATCTGCTCGGCGGCGGCGCGCCGGACCCCGCGCAGGCGCTCGAGGCCGCGCTTGCCACCGACCGCTGGCGCGACTATCGGCAACTCGCCGTAGTCGATGCGCAGGGGCGGACCGCGTTCCAGACCGGCGCACATGCGCTCGGTCTGCACCATGCGGTGGCGGGCGAGCAATGCATCGCCGCCGGCAACATGCTGGCGAGCCGCGACGTGATCGACGCCATGGTGCCTGCGTTCGAGAACACCCCCGGCCTGCTCGCCGACCGTCTGCTCGCCGCGATGCAGGCGGCGATCGACGCCGGCGGCGAAGCCGGCCCGGTCCATTCGGCCGCGCTCAAGATCGCCGATACGCAGGTGTGGCCGCTTGTCGACCTGCGGGTCGACTGGACCGATGACGCGCCGATCGCCGCGCTCGCCGCGATATGGCACGCCTATCGTCCGCAGATGCAGGATTACGTCACTCGCGCGCTCGATCCGACCGCGGCACCGAGCTACGGAGTACCAGGCGATGAGTGAGTCGACCCGCCCGACCAGCCGCGCGCTGCTCGCCAAGCTGATCGCATTCGAAACGGTCAGCCGCGATTCGAACCTCGCGATGGTCGAGTTCATCCGCGACTATCTGGCCGGCTACGGCATCGACAGCGAGCTGTTCTACAACAACGAGCGCAGCAAGGCCAACCTGTTCGCGACCATCGGGCCGCGCGATCGCGGCGGCATCCTCCTGTCGGGCCATACGGATGTCGTGCCCGCGGACGGCCAGGCGTGGACCGTCGAGCCGTTCGAGATGAGCGAGCGTGACGGCCGGCTGTACGGCCGCGGCACCGCGGACATGAAAGGCTTTCTCGCTTCGGTGCTGGCGGCAGTGCCGATGTTCGTCGAGCGCCGGTTGACGCTACCGATCCATCTGGGCTTTTCGTATGACGAGGAGATCGGCTGTCTCGGCGTGCGCCCGATGCTGGCCGAACTCGCAACGCGTCCGCACCGGCCTGTTCTGTGCGTGATCGGCGAGCCCACCGAACTGAAGCCGGTGCTGGGCCACAAGGGCAAGCTGGCGATGCGGTGCCACGTCAAGGGTGCCGCGTGCCATTCGGCGTATGCACCCTACGGCGTCAATGCGATCCAGTACGCGGCCCGTCTGATCAACCGGCTGGAGGAGATCGGCGACCGCCTCGCTCAACCGGAACATCACGACGAGCGTTTCGATCCGCCGTTTTCGACGGTGCAGACCGGCGTGATTCGCGGTGGCAAGGCGCTCAACATCGTCCCCGAGGCGTGCGAGTTCGATTTCGAAGTGCGCACGCTGCCGGGCTTCGACGCCGACCAGGTGATCGACGAATTGCAGGCCTACGCGCAGGAACACCTGACACCGAAGATGCGCGCGGTCCGCGCGGACTGCGACATCCGGATGCAACCGCTGTCGGCCTATCCCGGCCTTGCGACGCCCGACGACGGCGACGCAGCCCGCCTGTTGGCGATCCTCAGCGGATCCAGCGCGTTCGGCACCGTTGCGTTCGGCACCGAAGGGGGGCTGTTCGGAGCGGCCGGCATCCCCACCGTGGTCTGTGGGCCCGGCAGCATGGATCAGGGCCACAAGCCGGACGAGTTCGTCACCGTCGAGCAATTGCGTGACTGCGATTCGATGCTGCGGCGCCTGGCGGATCATCTTTCCTCATAAAGACCGGCGGCCCGCTTGGCCCGGCTCGCGGCAGGTCGGGTACGGCGCCGGTTTGCATAGGGAAAACTTTCGACCTGCATCCAAAATGAGTTTTTTCTATCAATATCGACCGCGTAAAGTCGATCCATCGCCTTGGCATCCCGTCTATTGCGCCGCATCGGGCCCGCACGGCTCGATGACCCTACCTGATCGAGGTATTTATGAACGCAGTCAGCCACATTCACGAAAGCGAGCTTGCCGTGACGCGTGCCTGCGCATCCGCGTCACCGCTCATCGAGGTCGACGGCCTGCACAAACGTTTCGGTGACGTCGATGTGCTGCGCGGCATCGACATCTCGATCGAGCGTTCCGAGGTGGTCTGCCTGATCGGCCCCTCGGGCTCGGGCAAGAGCACGCTGCTGCGCTGCATGGCGGCGCTCGAAACCTACGATCACGGGACGATCCTGATCGAGGGCGAGACGCTCGGATATGTCGAGCGCAACGGCGCGCGCGTGCGCGCCTCGTCCGGCGAGATCAACCGCGTGCGCCGCAACATCGGCATGGTGTTCCAGCAGTTCAACCTGTGGCCGCACATGACCGTCCTCGGCAATGTCACCGAAGCACTGCGGCGCGTGCGCCGGATGCCGGCCGCCGCGGCGAACGAGATCGGTGGCCGCATGCTCGAGATGGTCGGGATGTCCCACAAGGCGGATGCCTATCCGCTGAAACTGTCGGGCGGCCAGCAGCAGCGTGTCGCCATCGCTCGCGCGCTGGCGATGGAGCCAAACATCATGCTGTTCGACGAGCCGACTTCCGCACTGGATCCGGAACTCGTCGGTGAAGTGCTGCAGGTGATGAAGCAGCTCGCCCGCGACGGCATGACGATGGTCGTCGTCACGCACGAGATGGGCTTCGCTGCTCAGATGGCCGACCGCGTGGTGTTTCTCGATCATGGCCGGATCGCCGTGAGCGGCGCGCCGGGCGAGGTGTTCCGCCGCTCCGAGAATCCGCGCCTGCAGCAGTTCTTGCAGAACTACCGCGACCGCAACGCGTTCTGGAACGCTACCGACACGAGTGCGGCCACGGACAGCGTCGTCACCGGGAGTCGGTGAACGAACCCCGCAACCCACGCACGCCGGTTTTGGCGAGGCCGGCATCTCTGCCACAGCCTCTTTAGTGTGGCGATCAACGCAAAATCCTTCACTTGCACCTGCACGTTCGGCGCCCTTCTCTACCGATCTTTCCCATGAACGAACTCCAGCTTCGCATCGATCTCGCGGCCGCCTTCCGCTCTTTCGCCCGCTTGGGCATGCATGAAGCGGTCGCGAACCACTTCAGCCTCGCCGTTTCCGACGACGGCTGCCGCTTCCTGATGAACCCCAAATGGATGCACTTCTCGCGCATCCGTGCGAGCGATCTGGTCCTGCTCGATGCCGACGATCCGTCGAGTCTTCAGAACGGCAGAATCGATCCGACCGCGTGGGCGATCCACGGTCAGTTGCACAAGCGCTTGCCGCACGTGCGCGTGGCGATGCACCTGCACCCGGTGTTCGCCACCGCGATCTCTACGCTGAGCGATCCGACCATCCTGCCGATCGAACAAAATACCGCACGTTATTTCAATCGCGTCGCGCTCGATACGGCGTTCTCCGGCATGGCCGACACCGAAGACGAGGGCGCGCGCCTCGTGGCGCTGCTGAAAGACAAATCGCGCCTGATGATGGGCAACCACGGCGTGCTGGTGACGGCGCCGACGGTCGGCGAAGCCTTCGACGACATGTACACGCTCGAACGCGCCTGCCAGATCCTCGTCAACGCATATGCGACGGGCAAGCCGATCAACGTGCTGTCCGACGAAGTGGCCGAGAAAACGGCTCGGGACTGGGAACGTTTCCGCGATTTCTCGATCGCTCATTTCGACGAGATGAAGCGGATTCTCGACGTCGAGGAACCGTCTTATCGCGAGTGACCGGAAGGGCTGCGCCGGAGGTTGCGGTTGAAGATCCGCGCCCCGTCCTCCTTTGCCTTGCGTCTCGTCGGTGCGGCCCCGCGATGCGCGTGTGCGTCGCGGACCGCCCGTTATTTCGCGTACAGCTTGACGACGCTCGCTTCCACGACCCGCGTGATTTCCTCCATCCGCCAGCGGATGTGCGTGTCGGTCAACGCAACGCACCGTTCGGTGTCGCGCGCGGCGAGCGCGTCCAGGATCTCCAGGTGCTCGGTGAAGGCCTCGTCGCGCCGTTGATCGACGTCGACCCATCGCACGTAGTGAATCCGCGCGTTGATTCCCTGCAGTACGCGCCCGATCTCCGCATTGCCCGACAGCGCTGCAAGCTCCAGGTGAAACAGTTCGTCCTTCAGGACGAGCTCCGACGACGGCATCCGCGATGCGCTCTTCATCACCTGCCGCCAGAAGCGGCGCAGTGTCTTGATGTCGTTGTCGGACGCCCGTTCGCACGCGAGCATCACCGCGGTCGACTCGATCGAACGCCTCAGCTCAAAGAGATCGAACACGTCTTTCCCTTCCAGTTGGCGGATGAAGAATCCGCGATTCGGCACGAAGACCAGCAGGTTCTCCGCGACGAGACGGTTCAGTGCTTCCCGGATCGGCGTGCGGCTGACGTCGAACCGTTCCGCCAGTTCAAGCTCGTTGACCCGCTCGCCCGGCCGGATCTTGTACAGCACGGCCATCTGCTTCAACTGCTCGTAAATCTCGTTGACCGTAAGGCCCGCGCGCCTGGGCGCCATAGCCTCGCGGCCGCCAAGCACGGAATTCGCTGCCATCTCGCCTCCTCCTTCGTCTGTCGGCGACCGTCATTATCGACCATGGACCGGCCTGCGGACGCTTCGGGTGCTTCTGCCCGCGTCATTGCATCAACAGGCGTCCGAAGCCCGCCACCGGATCGTCGACGCCCGCGAGCCGCAGCGCATGCCACGCGAGCGCGTGATTGCTCGACAGGACCGGCTTGCCGGCGCGCGCCTCGATCTCCGCGAGCGCGTCGACTAGCCTAAGACTCGTGCACGACACGAACACCGCATCCACCGCCGGATCGGCGGCCAGCGCCAGCACCGCGCGCTCGATGGAAGCGCGGTCGATCCGTGCCACCTCGTTGTCGTCGCGATGCTCGAACGAACCCGCCCTGACGACGTCGACGCCGCGCGCGCGCAGGTAGGCGGCCATGGCTTCGTTGATCGGGCGCTCGTACGGCGTGAGAAGCGCAACGCCGCGCGCACCCAGCGCGCCCAGCGCGACCCGTGCCGCGGTGATCGGCGTCGTGCACGCCACGCCCGGCCGCGCTTCGCGAATCCGCTCGAACACGCGCTCCTCGCCGAGCACCGTCGACGCGGACGTGCAGCCGAACGCGACCACGTCGAGACGTTCGCCGGGGCGGATCAACTCGACGGCCGCCGCGATCCCGCCGTCCATCCGCGCGAGCGTCTCCGCGGTGATGTCGGCGGAGTTCGCGATCCGGCTCTCGTAGAACGCGACGCCGTCGAGCGCGAGCACGCGCCGCCATTCGTATTCGATCGTATGGTCGGTCGCGAGCACGACGAGCCCGATCGCCGCGCGGCGCGCGATGCCCGCATCGAGCGAGAAGCCGAAGCGCGCGTACGAACCGGCGCCATGCTGCACTGGGGTCGAAAGAAGTTCGCTCACTGGAGTGTCATCCCGGTAATGTCGATGTCGGGCTGCCGGCCGTGGATCAGGTCGGCGACGATCTTCGCGGTACCGCACGACATCGTCCAGCCCATGTGGCCGTGCCCGGTGTTGAGAAAGAGATTGCGATGGCGGGTCGCACCGATGATCGGCGTGCCTTCCGGCGTCATCGGCCGCAACCCCGCCCAGTACGACGGCTTCGTGTAGTCGGCGCCGTTCGGAAACAGCGCCCGCGCGGTCGCCAGCATGTGCGCGAAGTCCGCGGGCGTGTGGGTCGTGTCGTAGCCGCTGAATTCGGCTGTCGCGGTCAGGCGCAGCCGATCGCCGAACCGCGCCCACGCGACGAGCTGGTTTTCCTCGACGCCGCCGAGCGTCGGCGGCTCGTGGCGTGCATCGATCGGCAGCGTGACCGAATAGCCTTTCACCGGATAGATCGGCAATCGGTAGCCGAGCGCGCGCGCGACGAACGGCGAGTACGAGCCGAGCGCGAGCACATAGCGGTCGCCGCTCACGCGGCCCTGCGACGTCTGCACGTAGTCCACCGCATCCGCATGCGCGCGCACGCCGTCGATCGTTGCGCCGAAACGGAACTCGACGCCGAGCGCGCGGCAGCGTTCGGCGAGCGCCCGGGTGAACAGGTGCGCATCGCCGCTCTCGTCGGACGGACAGTAGATCGCACCGGCAATCGCGTCCGCCGCGCCGGCGAGCGCGGGCTCGCGCTCGATCACCGCGCGCAAATCGAGCGTCTCGAGCGGCAGGCCGTTGTCGGACAGAATCCGCATGTTCGCGACGCCGCGCTCGAACGATGCGGGATCCCGGTACAGGTACAGCAAACCGCTGCTGATCCGGTCGTACGCGAGGGCCTCGTCGCGGGTCGCCGACTGGAGCTGCTGCTGCGCATAGCGGCACAGCCGCACCTTGATCGACGTGTTCCTGCGCGAGCGCTCCGCCGTGCAGTTCCGCAGGAACAGGCGACACCACGCCCACATCCGCCAGTCCGGCGACCATTTGAGACGCAACGCCTGCCCGTCCGAAAACAGCGACTTGAGCAGGATCTTCGGCGCCCGCGGGGATGCCCACGTATAGGAATGCCCCGGCGCGATCAGTCCCGCGTTCGCGAAGCTCGTCTCGAGCGCGACGCCGTCGCGCCGGTCGACCACCACGACCTCGTCGCCGGCCTTCGCGAGAAAGTACGCGGTCGTCACACCGACGATGCCGCCTCCGAGCACGACCGTCCTCATGACTCGTCTCCGCTAGAGCGCAGCGATCGCCGCGATTTCGACCGTGTACTCGGGAAGCGCGAGCGTCGATTCCACGCATGCGCGCGCCGGCGCATCGCCCTGCGCCACCCATGCATCCCAGACCCGGTTCATGTCGGCAAAGCTCCGGTGATCGGCCAGCCAGATACTCGCGGACACGATCCGGCGCTTGTCGAGCCCCGCGCCGTCGAGCAGCCGGTCGATCTTGTCGAGGATCTGGCGTGTCTGGCCGGCGACGTCGAGCGCGGTGTCATCGGCCACCTGTCCGGCAATGAACGCGAAGCCGCCCGCCACCACGAGCTGGCTCATCCGTTCCCCCGCGCCATAGCGCTTGATGTCCATCGCACTGCCTCCGTTTCCGTGTCGAGTCGGTTGAATTCTAAGCATCCATATTCATCACTGTATACACTTTTTTCGAAAAGATTCGACATTGACCCAATCTGGCGCATCTGCCCGTCGCTGGTGTTTACAGTCGCTCTTGTTGTGCGTCTAGTGCGCTAAAACAAGGCATTTTCTTGTTCATTCCAAGGCACTTTACGGACCTCGCAACATTCGTCCAAAAAATGTTTGCCAACGATTTTTGTTCTGTGATTCTGTCGACACTTCTGTATTTCAAACGCAATTCAACGCATGTTCAGGAGCGCAAAAATGAAGCTGGGTTGCTGGAGTCTCGGGATCTGCGTCGCGCTCGGCGCGTGGACAACATTTCCTGCGTACGCCGACGTGAGCGTCGGCGCCGTGTTGCCGCTGACAGGCGCGAGCGCGTCGATCGGCGAGGACCAGCGGCGCGGCATCGAGCTCGCGGTCGCGAAGATCAACGCGCAAGGCGGCGTGCTCGGGCAGAAGCTGCAGGTACGGATCGAGGATTCGGGCGGCACGGCCAACACGGCGCTCGACGCCGCACGCAAGCTGGCGACCGTCGAGCGCGTGCCGCTCGTGCTCGGCGAATTTTCGTCGTCGGTGACGATCCCGATCGGACAATTCCTCGTGCGCCAGGGCGACGTGCACGTCAACATCGGTTCGTCGAGCCAGCAGGTCCGCAAGATCGGCGCGGGCTCGTTCAGCACGATCGGGCTCGACGACCAGTCCGCGCGCTTCGCCGCGCAGGACGTGTACGACCGCAAGCTGCGGCGCATCGCACTGATCGCGCCGAACAACGGTTACGGCCAGGGCATCGCAACCGAGTTCAGGAAGCGTTTCGAGGCACTCGGCGGCACGATCGTCTCGACGGTTCTCTACACGGAAGGCCAGTCGACCTACCGGCGCGAACTGGAACAGGCGTCGCGCGCGCAGCCCGACGGCTACGTGTACAGCGCGTACGGGCAGGAAGCCGCGACGCTGAACCGGCAGGCGTTCGAAATGCGCCTCAACCAGCGGCCGTGGTACGGCATCTACCTGACGATGTGCACGAGCGACACGCCCGCCCAGATCGCCCAGGGGCAGATCGGCCTGGAGGTCGCGGCGCTCGGCGGGAGCGCCGCCGCGTACGCGGCGGCCTATCGCGCCGCGTATCACGAGGCGCCGCGCTCGGCGTTCGGCAGCTACGCGTACGACGCCACGATGCTGTCCGCGGCGGCAATCAACCGCGCGCACTCGGCCGATCCAGCGAAGGTGCGTGCGGAACTCGCGGCCAGCCAGCCCTATGACGGTGTGACGGGCACGATCGCCTTCGATGCCGACGGCCAGCGGCTCGTGCAGCCGTACGAGAAGGTCGTGTACCGGCAATCCGTCGTCGCCCAGTAGCCACCGGGAGCACGCGATGCTGCAGTTCCTGATCGATGTCCTGATGCGCACGTCCGACTTGTTGCTGGTATCCGTCGGCCTGTCGACGCTGTACTCGCTGATTCGCTTCCCGAACATCGCACACGTCCAGTACGCGATGGTCGGCGCGTTCGCGACCCTCGGGTTCGAGCGCATCGGCATGCCGTTCCCGCTTGCGACCGCCGTGTCGTGCGCGCTGGTCGGCCTTGCCGCGACGCTGCTGAACCTGTTCGTGTTCACGCGCCTGCTGCGCTCCGGCAGCGCGGTCGCGATGATCGGCTCGCTCGCCGTTTCGCTGCTCGCCGTCGCGCTGATGCTCGGCACCGCCGGCTCGCGGCCGCTGCAGTACGCGCAGGCGGTGCGCCCGCCACTGATGGTCGGAGGCGTCGCGATGTCGCCCGCGCAGGCGGGTTCGATCGCGTGCGGTTGCGTCGCGCTCGCCGTTTTCGCGCTGCTGCTGTACCGCACCCGCCTCGGCCGTGCGATGCGTGCGCTCGCGTCGAATCGCGCGCTCGCGCTCGCGACGGGCATCGATGCGCGGCGCGTGACCAACGTGATCACGTTCGCGAGCGGCGTGCTCGCGGCGCTCGGCGGCACGATGCTCGGCGCGACTGAAAGCGTGCACGTCAACCTCGGCTACGGGCTGCTGATCCCGGTGTTTTCCGCCGCGATCCTTGGCGGTCTCGGCAATCCGCTCGGCGCGGCGGCCGGCGCATTCCTGATCGCGCTTGCCGAGACGACCGCGCTCGATGTCGACTTCGGCGGGCTGGTCGGGCGGCCGGTCGCTTTCTTTCCGGTCGAATACGTCGGCGCGGTGTCGTTCGCCATCCTGCTCGTCGTGCTCGTGTTCCGGCCGTATGGAATCTTCGACGGGGAGGTGCGTCGTGTCTAGTTTCATCGTCCATCTGCTGACCGTCACGTGCCTGTACGCGACGATGGCGCTCGGCCTGAACCTGCAGGCAGGCTACGCAGGGCTCGTCAATTTCGGCTTCGTTGCGTTCGCGGGGCTCGGTGCCTACGCCGCCGGCATCGCTTCGCAGCTCGGCTGGCCGCTGCCGGCCGCCGTGGCGCTCGCGGCGGGCGCGGCGAGCGTGCTGGCCGTCTCGATCGCGCGGCTCGGCCGACATCTGTCGGCCGACTATTGGGGCATCGCGACGCTCGCGATCGCCGAGATCCTGCGCACGTTCGCGCTGAACGAGGGCTGGCTGACGGGCGGTGCGCAGGGTATCGGCGGCATCGCGCCGCTCTTTCCCGGGCTGCGCGCGCCGTGGGCCGATCTCGCGTTCCTCGCCGTCTCGGCCGGCGGCCTCGCCGTCGCCTGCGCCGCATGCCGGCTGCTGACCACCGGCCGCTTCGGTCGCGCGCTGAAGGTGATGCGCGAGGAGCCCGCGCTCGCCGTCTGCTTCGGCTACGACCCGGTCGCGCTGAAGACCTGGGCGAGCGTCGCGGGCGCGCTGCCCGCGGCGTTCGCGGGCGCGCTTCTCACCTGGTACATCAGCTACGTCGGCCCGGATGCGATGGTGGCGTCGGAAACCTTCGCGCTGTGGACCATCGTCATGGTCGGCGGGCTCGGCAGCCACGCCGGCGTGCTGGCCGGCGCGCTCATCGTTCAGGCGGTTTACGCGTTCGCGCCGTTCCTGAAGGACTGGCTCGGCGTCGGCAGCGATCTCGCGGGTGCGGTGCGCCTCGGCCTCGTCGGCCTGATGCTGCTCGCATGCGTGCTGTGGCGCCCGCGCGGCCTCGTGCCGGAACGGCTGGAGGTTCGCCCATGAGCGCCCTGCTCGACCTTGAAGGCGTCACGATCCGCTATGGCGACAACGCGGTGCTGTCCTGCCTCTCGCTCGCCGTCGGCGACGGCGAGATCGTCGGACTGCTCGGGCCGAACGGCTCGGGCAAGAGCACGGCACTCAATGCGATCACGGGCTTCGCGCCCGTCGCGGCCGGCGCGATCCGCTTCGCCGGGCGTCGCATCGACACGCTTGCGCCGTACCGGATCGCACGGCTCGGCATCCGCCGGACGTTCCAGTTGCCGTCGATGCCCGCGCGCATGTCGGTGCTCGAACTGGCGATGGCCGCGTCGTCGGCCCGCCACGGCCCCATTGCGGCACTGCTGCGCAGCCGCGCGACACGCACGCTGGAAGCCGCGACGCGCGCTCGCGCCACCGCGCTACTCGAGGAACTGAAGCTCGCGCACGTCGCCCAACTGGGCGCCGCGGCGATCTCCGGCGGCCAGAAGAAACTGCTTGGCATCGCGTGCGCGATGATGACCGAGCCGAAGCTGCTGCTGCTCGACGAACCGACCGCGGGCGTTCACCCCAACCTGCGCGGCGAACTGGTCGCCGAGCTGCGCCGCATCCGCGGACTGGGCGTCACGCTGGTCGTGATCGAGCACGACATGCACTTCATCCGCGAGCTGTGCGACCGCTGCATCGTGCTCGATCGCGGCGCCGCGATCGCCGACTGTCGTCCCGCCGAACTCGAAAGCAACCGGCGCGTGCTCGATGCCTACCTGGGCCGGGCCCATGCGCGCCATCTGATGGGGGCGTCATGATCGAAGTTCGCGACCTGGTCGCCGGCTACACGGCCGACATCGACATCCTGCACGGCGTATCGCTGTCCGTCGGGCCGGTCGACATCGTCACGATCCTCGGCCCGAACGGCTGCGGGAAATCGACGCTCCTCAAGGCGATCGCCGGCTTCGTGCCGCCCCGCGCCGGCACGGTCACGATGCATGGCCGCGACATCGCGCGCGTGCCGGTACACCGCAAGATCCGCGAACACGACATCGGCTTCGTCCCGCAGACCGACAACGTGTTCGGCGCGCTGACGGTGCGCGAGAACCTGATGCTCGGCGGCCACGCGATGTCCGCGTTCCCTCGCGAAACGCGGATCGAGGAGCTGTGCGAGCAATACCCCGTCCTGCGGCGCCGCTATCGGTCGCCCGCGGGCGCGCTGTCCGGCGGCGAGCGGCAGATCGTGTCGCTCGCGCGCGCGCTGATGCCGCGCCCGGTGCTGCTGTTGCTCGACGAGCCGTCGGCCGGCCTGTCGCCGAAAATGGTCGACGAGGTGTTCGACGCGATCGTACGGATGCGCGATACCGAGCACGTCGCGGTGCTGGTGGTCGAACAGAACGCGATCGAGGCGCTGCACATCGCCGATCGCGGCGTGGTGCTGACGATGGGTCGCGTCGCGCTGACGGGCACCTCGGCCGAGCTGCTCGACAGCGACGAGATGCGGCGCCTCTATCTCGGTGGGCGCGCGGCATGAGCACGAACGCCGCGCCCGCAGCCGGCGCGACCGGCGCGCCTGCCGCGCGGCCGGCACACGTGCTGGTCGCGCTTGCCTGCGGCTTCGTGATGGCGATGCTCGACGTGACCATCGTGAACGTCGCGCTGAAGGCGATGCAGGGGAGCCTCGACATGTCGCTGACCGCGCTCGTCTGGGTCGTCGACGCCTATACGCTCAGCTTCGCCGCGCTGCTGCTGTTCGGCGGCGCGCTCGCGAACCGTTACGGGTCGCGTGCGATCTATGTCGCCGGGCTCGCGCTGTTCGTCGCCGCGTCGGTGCTTTGCGCGGCCGCGCAGACGAGCGGCATGCTCGTCGCCGCGCGGCTGCTGCAGGGCGTGGGTGCCGCGCTCTTCATGCCAAGCTCGCTCAGCCTGCTCACGCTGGCGTTTCCGGCCGGGCCGGTGCGCACGCGGATGATCGGCATCTGGGGGGCGCTCGTATCGGCGGCGATGGCGATCGGGCCGTGCATCGGCGGCGTGCTCGTCGACGCGATCGGCTGGCGCGGGATCTTCTGGGTCAACCTGCCTGTCGGGCTCGCCGGACTGTGGCTCACGTGCCGCCATGTCGAGCATTCGCCGCGCCATCCCGGCCCGCTGAACACGATCGGCCATCTGCTCGGCGCGCTCGCGCTCGCGGCGCTCAGCTATACGCTGATCGAGGGGCCGGGCACCGGCTGGCGCTCGCCCGCCATCGTCGCCGGCGCGGCCGCGACGTTTGCCGCCGGCGCGGCATTCGTGTGGCGCGAACGTCGCGCCCGCGACCGGATCCTGCCGCCCGCGCTGCTGCGCAACCGGCGCTTCGTCGCGGGCGGACTGCTCGGGCTCGCGATCAATTTCGGCATCCTCGCGGAAATCTTCCTGCTGAGCCTTTACCTGCAGCAGACGCGCGGCGCGAGCGCGCTGCGCGCCGGCTTCGAGCTGTTTCCGCTGATGGCGATGTTCGGCATCGGCAATCTCGCGTCCGCCCGCGTGAGCGCGCGGCTCGGCCCGCGCGGCACGCTGCTTGCGGGCCTCGCGCTCGCCACGCTCGGCAGCGCCGCGCTGATCGGCATCGAGGAGCTGCCCTACACGGCGCTCGCGATCGCGGTCGGCATCGCGAACCTCGGCGCGGGCCAGGCCATCCCCGCGATGAATCTCGTCGTCATGCAGTCGGCCGGCCCCGCGGACGCGAATCTGGCCGCCGCATCGCTGAACGCGAGCCGGCAGATCGGCTCGCTGGTCGGCGTTGCGATCGCGTCGGTCGTGCTGCACGCGATCGCCAGCCCGGAGCGCTCGACCGCGGCCGGTTTCGCCGTGATCGCGAGCGTCTACCTGGCCGGCTTCGCGATCGTGTTCAGACGCATCGACCCGGGTTGACGCCCCCGCGGGCCGCCCTTCTTCATGACAGCGAGGACATCATGCACACAGCGACTGGCCGCAAGGGATGGTGGATTCAACCGGTCGATGCAACACACTAGACACTGCGTAAGCAGTGGCTCGAGCTTCTCTGCATCCGACAACACTCTGGACTGTGCCCCTTCCCCAACAGATTGGTGAAGCTCCAGTTCGCCATCGGTCTTACCCCGCAACAGTTAGAACTTGTGCCGAATGCCAATTCTCGCCGCAGTCTGAAAACTCGTGCTGGACGGCGACCCGAGCGCTGCTTCGATTTGAGCGCCGTGTGCATGATCATGCGCGAGCGCCCCAACGAAATAAACGTCCGTGCGTTTGGAAATGAAGTAATCCGCCCCGATGGTGACCTGATTCGCGCTGCCGACCCCGTTATTGCGCTCTTGAAACTGGAACCCTGCTCCAAGCGAAAGATCTGGCCTGACAAAGTAAGTCATGCCACCGTCATAGGTCAGCGCCCGAGCTTTGGTGCCGCTGCTCAACTGGACATCGGTCACTACGCCGAATATCTGGGCTTTCCCGAGACTGTAAGTTGCACCGCCTGCGTATTCCGTCAAATTCGCGGAGTTTGTCGCGTTATGCTGCTTGAAATACGACAGCGATGCGGCGAGCCCACCTTGACTGTAGTTCAGCAGAAAATTCATCGAGCTATTGGTGCCCAACGAGCCGGCGACATTGCCGAAACCATACATGGCGCCGGCACTGAAACCCGAAATCTTTGGCGAGAGATACTTCACCGAGTTATTGACGTTATCGCCCCACAGTCGGTTATCAAGCGTATACCCGCCAGCCGCATACGCCGGGATTCCCCACCCCAGGATGCCCGCTGCCGTGTTTCCTGCGATCGAGTACGCCGGGAAAATATCGCCGATGAAGTCGTATTGCCGCCCGAGCGTCAGCGTCCCGAAGCGCCCGTCAAGGCCCACGAAGGCTGCTCGATTGAACAACAGCCCGCTCTGCGCCAAGGCCCCGTTGGAAAGTTGAAAGCCACTTTCGAGCGTGAAGATCGCCTTGAGCCCGCCCCCCAGGTCCTCTTTACCCGTCAGCCCCCACCGATCTCCCTGCGACGACCCGGACGCAAACTGCACGAGCGCGCCATGTCCGGTGCTCGACGTCGCATTGTTCGTGTACGTAATGCCCGCATCCACCAGCCCGTACAGCGTCACTGAGGACTGCGCATGTGCCGCGCCGCACCCAACCGCGGCGCAGACAACCATGCTTCGCTTGATGACCATATTCATATCGCTTTCCTAATTTTGTAGCGTAGTTTTCGTTGACGAGAATGACTGAGGAAAACGTCCCGCTGGAAATGCATCGGAATCGTTTGGTCAATGGGCAGGCGTCTCCGGGTAATCCTGCAGCTTGCCTCACTACAACGAACAGTCTCAGCACGTCCGCTTCCCACTGTGCGTCTACTCTATGAGCAGCTTTTTTTGAGCCCCATCGTTAGAAATGTCGACACGAATTCCCTGGCCTCCCCCCTCGCTCACGAAATTCGAAGGCCCCGGCGAGCGTCCCTTTTTGATCTGTAGGTATGCCGTGGATCCAGCTGAGACATGAATGCAACGAACAGGTAGAGGAAGCGAAGTTTCGTTGCCGATCAGCATTTTTTCCCTGCTATGCTTGACGTGTAATGCGAGCCTGTCTTTCAAGGCTGCCGCGCATGCTGTCTCTTGATTCTTCCTACCGATGAGGCACCCTTGAAGCCACCAGTTCACGACCTCACGCTCGACGAACTCCGACTTTTCGGGGACATCATCGGACGGCTCGAAGAGCTCGGGCCGATGGTGGATGTAAGACGCGTCGTTTTGCCAGACTTGACCCGGCTGCTGCGATCCGATTTCTGCGTCTCGTACAACTGGGATGCAGAAAAAGGAACATACGTCGACCCGATCGCGGTCAACGTCGACTCCGATCATGTGCGCCGCTACACGAGCTGGTACCAGCACAATGACCCGATGACGGCGCAGCTCTGCAAGATGCGCAAAGCCACCTTGGTGGAGGAGGTCATGGACCGACCTGCACTAGAGAAAAGTGAGTTCTATAACGAGTTTCTCGCACAGGATGGTTTGCATCACGGGATCAACATGTTTGTTTTCGACGGCGAGCGCCAGCTCAGCGATCTGAGAATCTGGCGGACACAGGATCGACCTGAATTCGAGATGCGCGACAAACTCGTGCTCGATGCGCTCGAGCCGTTCCTTTGCCGCGCCATCAAACGTCGGGCAGGTAGTGCAACGGGTCTCACCGACCGTGAGAGCGAGATCGCGCAACTTGTCGCGAAGGGTTGTACCGATCAGGATATCGGCCGCCTGCTCTGCATCAGCTTGTCGACCGTGCGCACCCATTTGCGGCGGATCATGGACAAGAAGGGATTCTCCAACCGCGCGGAGCTTGCTGCTTCCGTCGCCGCGGCTAGAACGACCGCGCCGTCATGAGTGTCGAACGGCACGATCGACGATCAGGTGCACGCGACGCGACGAATCGTTTGATACGGAAGACTAAACCGCCAATACGGCTTCGAGCTGGTCGCGAGACATATCGATCGAGTCGCCCGACAGCACGATCTCTCCATGATCCAAACCGATGAAATTGTCGGCGATCGAAGTTAGAAACGTCAGATTCTGTTCGACAACCACGAACGCCGCTCCTTCTGCGGTCCGAGACCGGATAACAGACGCCATGCGCTCCAGGTTCTCCTGCTGAACCCCTTCCGACGGCTCGTCGATCAGCGTGAGAGGCGAACGCTCCGCGATGATTCTGGCGAAGGAAAGCAACTTCTTTTCACCACCGCTCAGCTTTCCAGCCGGCTGCAACAACCGCTCTTGCAGACGCGGGAAGATCCGGAACAAGTCGTCGTATGCGTCCAGGCTTCTTGTCTTGAATCCGAGTGTCAGGTTGTCTGCGACGCTCAAATTGTCAAAGACAACCCGTTCCTGCGGCGCGTAGCTCATCCCCAAACGTCGTCGCTGATGCGACGGCACTTTGCCGACTTCACCCCCGTTGACGGTTACGGCACCGGACATGGGCCGGATGACGCCCGTCAAAGCGCGCATCAGCGTCGACTTGCCCACACCATTGCGGCCGAATACACCCAGGACGTTACCCGCAGCCACCTCGCCGCTGATCCCTTTGAGCACCATCGTGTCACCATAGCCGGCGACGATCGACGAAAAGCTCAACATGGCTTCTCGCTGGCGTTCGCTCATTTTCTTCCTCCTGAGTAGACAGCCTTGACCTCTGTCGACATCTTGATCTGCGACAGAGACCCGACCGCGAGGCTTCTTCCCTGATGAAGCACCACCACGTTGCCGGCGATCTTTTCGAGCGCGCTCATGTCATGCTCGATCACGATGGCTGACGCCTCCAGTTCGCCGACGGTCGACGTGATCGCGTCCATCATGTGACGGGTTTCGTGCGCCGAGAGGCCCGCGCACGGCTCGTCGAGGAGCAAAAGACGCGGCTCGGTGATGGCCACCATCGCGAACTCCAGCATCTGGCGCATCCCTTGAGAAAGATCTCCCGCACGAACAGCCATATTCGATTCAAGAAACCCGAATTTTCCAAGCGTGCGGACGCGTTGAACCGAATTCCAATGCAGGGGCGCCGCAGTCAGCATCTCTCGAGGACGGATCCGATTCGCCCACAGGGCGATCTGAAGATTCTTGTCGACGGACAACTGGGCGAAAACCGTGGGAATCTGAAACTTGCGGCCGACTCCCAGTCGGGCGACCTGCCAGGCCTGAGAGGACGAAATCTCGGCCCCGCGAAAGTGGATTTCGCCTGAACGGACTGGCAAGCGGCCCGTCATTGCATTGAACGTCGACGTCTTCCCGGCGCCATTGGGGCCAATGAAACAATTGATGACCCCGGCTCCCACCTCGAGATCGAGCCCGTTGAGAATGTTGACGCTACCCTGGCTGACTTCCACCTTCCTGAAACTGAGCAGCGTGGATTGAAGCGGTCGTATGTCAATCGTAGCGATGTCGGGCGCATCGGCCCGTTTCTCCGGAATCGTGTTCGCGACTCGCAGACCCGCAATTCGGGCAAGCGCAGCGGCCATGCCGGCCAGGCCATCGGGAAACAGCCGCACCACACCGATGAAAATCAGCGCAACCAGCACTTCCCAATAGGTAAACAGATCACGCCAGGTCGCTGCGAGCAGTCCGATCACGACGGCACCGAGTTGCGCGCCCAACGGACTGCGCTTTCCCCCGACGGCCGCCCAGATGACAAACTGCGCTGACAACGCCACGCCGACCGCCTGAGGACCGACGAGGCCCTCATGAGGCGCATACAGCGCGCCCCCCAAACCTGCGATCGCGCCCGATAGGCCAAAAGCGGCAGCCTTCAGTTTGTGTGTCGCGAATCCAAAGAACTGGAGGCGATCTTCGTTCTCTGAAGTGGCGGCCCAGAGCGTCCCGATCGGTCTGCGGTTCAACCAGGTGATCAGCGCCGTGACGACAACCGCAGCCGCGGCGATCACGTAATACAGGCTTCCATACCTGTCGGTCATCGGCAGATCGGGGATATCGGTCAACCCATTGAAGCCGCCGGTTACGCTGCTCCATTGATTGGCGACCAGAAACCCCAACATGCAAAGCGCAAGGGTAATCAACGAAAAGAACGGCCCACTGTCGATCCGGCGCGCAAAGACGATCAATCCGATTGCATAGGCCAGGGCCGCCGGTACTGCAATTGCAAGCGGAAGCATAATGATCTGCCATTCGCCACCGGCCGCGGCGGCGCAGCGCAATACAAAGGCGCTGACATACGCACCCAGCCCGAAAAACAGGCTTTGGCCCAGCGGCAAGAAGCCCGCATTCCCCCAGCACAAAGCAACGCTTTGCGAGGCCATTCCATACAGCAACAGAAGCCCGATCTGGTTTGCGCTGTAATCACCGGCCCACCGCGGCAGGCTGAGAAGAATCGCCGCCGTGACAACCTGGATGGCCGTTTCAACGGCGCGAGACGAGGCCATTTGGGCGACTCCACAAGAAATAGATGGACAGGATCAGGACAGCGGTATAGCCCGACGTCTGATCGATGAAACTCGACACCGCGACCTGCGTCCCTCCGATGACGAACGTGCCTACCGCGAGACCGAGCAGGCTGCCCAGGCCACCGACAACGAGCACGAAAAACGAATTGAGCAGATAGTCGAGGCCCATGTATGGCTCGACCCGTACGATCGGTGCGAGAAGCACCCCCGCCAACCCGGCCAGCACCACACCCGTAATGAACGTGCCGCTGGCCAGTCGGGCAGTATTGATGCCGGCTGCCTTGGCAAGAAGCGGATTCGCGACCATGCCTCGAATCCGCGCGCCCGTCTGGCTGCGGCTGTACCATGCGGCGAGCCCCGCGAATGCCAGGCCCACCGCGAGCATCATCGCGAGCCGGAATGCCGGATACTGGGTGCCAAGGACATCCATCGATTTGCCATCCGCACCCGTCACGTCCTGGTAACCCTTTCCGAACAATGCGACCACGCCTTCGCGCAGTAGGATCGAAACGCCCCAGGTTGCGAGCAAGGTGTCGAATGGCCGCTCATACAAAGGGCGAACCAGCAGGCGCTCGACGATCCATCCGACAGCAGCGCATACGACGATCGCCAAAGGTATGGCAAGCAAGGCGGGTAACCCGAGACGCTGCACGACGACCACCGAATACGCGCCCAGCATGATGAACTCGCCGTGTGCCATGTTCAACACGCCCAGCAGCCCGAACACGATTGCCAGACCTATCGTCGTGAGCGCGAGGGCCGCGCATGCGTATCCGAGATTGAGAAGATGGGAAAGCAGCATGACTTCAACCCGCACCCGCTCCGCTCGCACAGGTTTCGGCCGAGCTCAGTTGTGAGAACGTCTTGACGACGTCGTATCGGACGCCTGATGCCTTCGCGAGGAAGATGTCGGCCGTCACATTGCGCGACTTCATCGTGACCGCGCCGCGCGGGCCTGTGTAACTTGCGCCATCGGAAGTCTTCGTCAGATCGCCGATCGACGCGGAATTCGCCTTCCTGGCCATGGCGTCATACATCAGGATGCCCTCGTACGTCGACTCGCCGATGCTGCTCAAAACCGCCGAAGCACCGAACTGCTTGTGATAGCGCTCCAGAAACTGCCCGGACGTGGCGGTCGGCGTCGAGAAAAAGCCGGAGGCCGAGTAGAGGTTCCTGGAGTTGGACGCACCGATGCCGATCAATGTGTTTTCTTCGACCATCGTGCCGAAGCGGATCATCTTGTCGCTGAGACCGAAGCTCGCAAAACTTCGGTTGAACGTGACGGCCGACCCGCCCACCAGCGTGATGAAGACCGCATCCGCCTTGCTGTCCCGGATTTTGCCGAGTACCGCGTCGAAGTTGTCGACGTCGAATGGAACGTACTCTTCGCCGACCACGGCCGCGCCGGAACCCTGAATCGCCTTTTTCGCCACTTCGTTCGACTTGCGCGGCCAGATGTAGTCGTTGCCGATCAGGAACCAGCGCTTGACCTGGTGTTTGGCGGTCAGCCACGGAATGACCGGCGCCAGTTGCTGCGCAGGCGTCTCGCCAACGAAGAACGTGCCCTTCGCGCAATCGCCGCCCTCGTACATCGGGGTATAGAAGTAAGGCACCTGGCCTCGGAACAGACTTTCCAGCGCCGTCCGGACAGCGCTATCGTGCGATCCGACAAAGACCTCCGCCTTGTCGCGCTTCCAGAGGCGGAGCGCCGTCTGCGCCGACTCGGAAGGTGCGGCGCCGGCGTCGCCCACCAGCAACTCGAGGGGGCGCCCCAAAACGCCCCCGCGCGCATTGATCTCGTCGATTGCCAACGCCGCACAGTTTTTGCAGGCTTGACCGAAAAATGCGGCCGGCCCGCTCATCGGCGCCATCAGCGCCAGCTTCAGCGGCTGGTTTGCCGCGCGTACCGATGCCGGAACGAGCCCCCCGACGCCCACCGCGGCACTTGCAGCACCGAGCGCAATACTTTTCAGGATATTTCGACGATTCATTTGCTTGCCTTTCTCGTTAAGCCGTTGCCGGATGAATCAAACGTGTGCGTCGAGACGCGGGAACGTCGCGGCACACAGCACGCGCTCCATTTCCTTGCCGATCTGCAGGATTCGCTGATCCGAATACGGAGCACCGTCCAGCGCCAGTCCAACCGGGAGCCCATCCTGGGTCAGACCTGCGGGAATGGTGATGCCGGGTACCCCGGCATTGCTGCCTGGTTCGGTATTTCGCGTGTACGCGGCAAAGACATCGAGCGCTTCAGACCCGACCGCCACGGTTTCAGAGCCGATGTTGCAAGCCGGAATCAGGACGGTGGGAAATAGCAGCGCGTCGGCCTCCATTTCGCGAAGACACGCCACGTAAGACGTGCGCGACCGCTCTCGCGCGAGAAGAGCTTCGGTATATTCGGCCGCGGAAATCGCACCGGCCCCCAGGATGTCGCTGACGATGCGGACTACATCCGGGCTTTTGATCCGGGCAACGATCTCCGGGAACGTCACAGCCACGCCACCTGTTTCCAGATAGCGGCCCACGGCACCGCCAAACTCGAAAAACGGGATGGTTGCGCTCTTCTGCGCACGGAAAAACGGATAACGTCGCAGGTCTACGTCAACCAGTTCGAAGCCTGCATCCTCGAGCTTCTGCAGCGCATGTTCGAGTACCGGCCGCGCATCGGGTGACAGCCCCTCCCACAACGTCGAGTACGGGACTGCCAGGCGAAAGTCACGTGCACCGTCGACAACGGGAGGCGCTGAACCACTTCCGGACAGGATCTCGTCCAGCAACATCATGTCGGAGACGGTTCGGGCAATCGGACCGACCGTGTCGCGCGTGGGCGATATCGGTACGACTCCCTCTGACGGATAGCGTCCATGCGTGGGACGAAAGCCGACCAGTCCACACAGCGCCGCCGGTATTCGCACCGATCCGCCCGTGTCGGTGCCGAGCGCCGCCGGCACCGCACCACTCGCCACCAGCACGGCAGACCCGCCGCTGCTTCCGCCAGGAATTCTGGACGGGTCATACGGATTGCGGGCCGGGCCGAAAAATCCGTTGTCGTTGGTGCAGCCGAAAGCGAGTTCGTGCATGTTGGCTTTGCCCGCGACCAACGCACCCGCTTCGATCACGCGCGCCACGACCGGCGCGTTCGCTCGAGGTACGGCGTTGCGCAGCGCTGCCGTTCCAGCGGCTGTCGGCATGCCCACGCAGTCGATGTTGTCCTTGATTGCCAATGGAATGCCTGCAAGTGACATCCGGCCTGTTCGGGCTGCGGGAGATTCATCATGCGCCCGCGCCGATTGCAACAATTTCTCCGGGTCGACATACACGAACCCGTTCAGCGACTCGGTTTCAGCCTGTCGATCCATCAGCGCCTGAACGTATTCCAGGCAGGAGATCTCGCGTCGATCGATCGCACCTTTGGCGTCGACGACTGAAAGCTGCGGGAGGGTTGGCATCTACGTCTCGCTTACATTTCGGTCTTCGTAGATTGCACGCCTGCTTTTTTGCAGCGTATCGTCAGAAATGACGACGACGCGCTCAACCGTGGCAGCGTCACCTCACCGCGCCCGATGCAGCCCCGCGACCGACGTCGGCGGCCTTGATCGCGCGAGTCCCCGCAAAGGTCTGAAATCCGCCTGCTCTTTGCCGAACGTTCAGACCGCGTCGATGTTCGAGACGGAATGCTTCGACGTCGCGGCCGGCACCGTTTCATCGAGAAACATCCCCACGAAAGCGCTCACCAACGACACCCCACCGACGATCAGCATCGGATAGCCAAGACCGAACGTGTCGGCGAGCCCGCCAGCCACCACCGGCATCAGGACTCCACCGATGAGTTCACTGACAGCGGTAGGAACGCCTACGGCGGAGCCAGTCAGCGTGGACGGTACGGATTCGCATGGAATCACGGCAAGAAAGAGCGGTGCGATGCCGAAGCCGCAAATCCCGGCAGCAAAGAGATTCGCGAACATGACGATCGGAGAAGCGTGACAAAGAACGAAAGCCAACATCAGGATGCCGTAGCAAGTCGCAGAGACGACGAGCACGATCCGCCGCCCGAGCCGATCAGAGATCGCCGGAACGGCGATCATCCCGATAAACCCGCCGAAACCCCATCCGGAGATGATCAGGCCGACCGTGCCGAGGCTGAGGCCCGCCACTTTGGTCAGATAGAGCGCGACGAACGTCGAGAACACGAACAGGCCCGTCTGGAAAAGCGATCCGATGACCGTGGTCAGCCAGATGTTCTTGTATCGCAGCACGGTCAAGGGGCCGCCCGATGCCGATCGGACCTGCTTGTCGCGATTTGCCTCCGACTTCCGCATGGTCCTGCCGATCAGGAACGTCAGCAAAAGCCCCGGGATACCGAGAACGAAGAACACCCACTCCCAGCGCATATGCATCGCGAGCTGGGTAGCGATGATCGGTCCAAGACCGATACCAAGAAGGGGGAAAAACGACTGGTGAATGCCAAGATTCAAGCCGCGCCGACGCGGCGTCGATATCTCGTCGATGGTCGCAACGCTGGCGCTGAAGACGCCCCCCTCTCCCACGCCGAGGAGGCCGCGCACAAGCAGCATGCTGTGGAACGACTTGGCGACACCGGTAAAGGATGTCATCACCGAGAAGAAGATTGAAGAACCGAGCAGAATCTTGCGACGCCCATGGCGGTCGGACAGACTCCCGAGCACCCATGTCGAAACTGCCCAAGTCAATGCGAGAACCGAGGCGATGGCGCCTGCCTGCGTGTTGTTCAGTTTGAGCTCCGGCAGCAGCACCGGAAACAGGTACACGATGACCAGACGATCGAGACCGACGATTCCGAACAGCACCGCAAGAAAGATGACCATCTTCCATTCGTAGTCTCGATTTTCTTTGTAGTTCATATCGACATCCTAAATATATGGTCGAGACCGGATTGCCGTTATTTCGAAAAAACCGTCCGGTTTCAATCGATATCAAGCAAACACGGTAGCGACATGAAAACCTCTGACCCGGCTCGCCATGGCATGACATGGCGAACTCGATGGTCCCGTTACTGATCTACGCCACTTCCCGCAAGCTCGGACAAGCAGCCGTTGTCTGATGACGTTTGAGCATCGGCGCGCGTCTCCACCGGCGTTCTGTCGAGAGTCTCGGCGAAAGGGGGGCGCGGCCGCCGATCGATCAGCAATCGCAGAACGTCCGGCCGCGAGTAATGCCCCGCGGGATCGAAAACGCACTTCGAAAGCGATTGCAGGCCGAGATCGATGTTGGCGTAGAGCAAGCCTTCTGCGGTTTCGTCGAGCTTTTCGAACAATTCCGCCCCGTCAGGCCCGTATCCAACGCTATGGCCACCGCCTGGCCGCAACAGCTGACGTTTGTCCGCGGTGTCACACAGACTCTCGACCATCTCTTCGGTGACGACTGTCGAAGGCGCAAGGACAAAGCACCCTCCTTCGACGGCGTAGGTTCGCGAAACCGCGTTGTTCACCTGGTGGCTCAATGCGCTCGCAAATTCATAGAGGGAAAAGCTCGGCCAGGCGGCAACGTGGACCTGTTCGCCTTGCGCATACATGGCGGCTTTGGTCAAAGGTTGCACGTGCTCGGCACAACAAAGCGCGCCGAGCTTTCCCAGCGGACTGTCGACCACGGTCAAGCCACTGCCCTCCCCGTCACCGAAAACCGTCCGTTCGAGGTGTGTGGGCTTGAGTTTCTGTCGTTGCAGGAGTGTTTCCCCGTCGGGGCCGATAATCCATTGGGAGATATACAACGAGTGGCCCTTGCGCTCCGAGAGTCCCATCACCACCGTGATACGGTTTTTTCTCGCCGCGTCCCTCAGTGCGTCGGCTTCCGGACTGTCGTAGCTCAGTGAGTTGTCGAAGTAGCGCTGGACATAGCCTTTGCTCATATACCAGGCCGGGGTACCGAGCCAGACATAGAACGGATAGCCCGGCAGCCAGACTTCGGGGAATGCGATCAGGTCGGCGCCGGCCTGCGCGGCCTGTTCAATCAAGCGGATGGACTTTTCGATTCCGGCCTGAAGATCGAGGAACGCCGGGGCGGCCTGCACCACAGCCGCTTTATATTGGGGATGGTTGAGAGCCAAGATATTCCTCCACGACTCGCGGGCGGGACGCCCGCAACGTTGTAGATGAAGTGTCCCGGGCCAATATGGCGGACGCTTGACTCTGACAGAACAGGATTTTCACTTTTGCTGCCAGCAGGTGGGATCGCTGTCGCAGCCAACTCAGGACGCTTCAGAAAGCGTCGCAATGCTTCGCACGGTAGTCGCGGGCGGACATTCCGAAGTGACGTCGAAACGTACGGCTGAAATGCGATGCATTATTGAAACCCCATGCCATCGCAATATCGGTAATCGAGCGGTTTGCGTAGGCGCGCTGCTGAAGCCACTCGCCGCATCCATTGAGTCTGGTCGTACAGATGATCTCGCCTATCGACTCTCCGGCCTCGGCGAACAGTCGGTAAAGGTAACGGCTGGAAACCCCAAGCTCATCGGCGATCTGTTCGGGTCCCAGTTCCGGTTCGTGGATACGATCCTTGATGAACGCACGCGCCCGGAGCAGATGCATCTCCTTCACGTTGGATTTCGGCAGGGGAACCGTGTTGAAATGATCGGCCAGCGCCAGGGCGACCAGATTTGCGGTCACATCGGCAAGCTTCCCGCAGCCGGCCACGGCGCCTTCGTCTGACGAAAGCGCTCTGTGCAGGGATGCGATATGGTCGGCCGCGACGCGGCGGATCCCCGTCGCCGCGGGAATCCTCACTGCCGTATGCTGCCGGCCACACGGCACCAATTTCTCCAGCGCCCTGCGCGGAAAGCGGATCGTGTAATGCTCCCCGGAAAAATGCCACGCGAAATTGCGCGACGAGTCGAACAGCACCATGTCGGTAGGGTCGACGAACGCGGTGCGGGCATCCTGCTCGATTGCACCTCGCCCCTCGATCTGTATCGACACGAGCAGGTAGTCGTCCGCCGTGCGCCGCACTTCCTCCCAGTCATGCGCCGCAACGTGATCGACCGCCGAGATCCGTGACACGCACACTCCGTCGGTGTTCACGCTGGAGATCTCGCCACGAAATCCCTGATCGGACTCGGTCCTGAAAACCATGGGGACGCAACTGGCCCGAACCTGATCCGCCCATGCCACAAGCCGGTCGTCGCGATGGTATTGATCCGTAGTAATCACTTGATTCATGGCACAAGATTCCGACTACAAATACGCGGGATAGCGATCCCGAACAATTGCGCATCCAGAATCCCGCGTCAATGCGCAGTAACCTATGACGGTCGCTTCGAAATGTAGCTGCGATCGAGCTCCCCGACCGAGCGGCAACCGATGAGGGCGAGCGTCCGGTCTGTTTCCCGTTTGATCATCTCGATGACGTCGCTCACGCCGATTTCCCCTCTGGCTGCCAACCCGTATAACGTGGCGCGCCCGAGCATCACGGCATGTGCCCCCAAGGCGATCGCCTTGACGACGTCAGCCCCTGTCCGTATCCCACTGTCGAGAATGACAGTCGTTCCAGAGGTGCGCTCGACAATATCCGGCAGCACATCGGCTGTCGCGGGCAGGTCGGCGAGCTGCCGGCCGCCGTGGTTCGAAACGATCACGCCGTCCGCGCCGAGCTCGACGCACCGCGCGGCATCGTCGGCCGTCACGATGCCCTTGACTAGGAGTTTGCCCGGCCATTCGTCCCGCAAACGGCGCAGGTCATCCCAACTGAAGCTCGCATCCATCTGTCTGCGAAGAATCGCTGCCTGGGAGGCCGTGTCCGATGCATCGTCCGTAGCGAAATTTCTCAACTCCGGCATGCCGTGCATCAGATAGGACCAAAGCCAACGCGGGTGCGACAGTCCATCGACGGCCGCGCGCGCACTTGCCTTGAACGGCATGGCAAAGCCGTTGCGAAGATCGCGTTGGCGAAAACCGTTGACCGCTACATCGGTGGTGAGGATCAAGGTCGAATAGCGGGCCGCGCGGGCGCGATTGACCAGGCTCTTCGCGAGGTTGCGATGAACCACATACAGTTGAAACCACAGTTCTCCGTCGGCTCCTTTTGCCACCTCTTCGATGGACATGTTGGAAGCCGTCGATAGCGCAAAGGGAATACCGGCCTTGGCCGCCGCACGCGCAAGTGCGAGGTCGCCCTTGGGCCAGAATGCGCTATTGAGACCCGTTGGTGCGATCACCAGCGGTGATGGAATCCGCTGGCCTAAAAGTTCCACCGACTGCTCTCGTATGCTGACATCCGACAGCCGACGCGGCAACAACTGCAATTTATCGAACGCCGAACGGTTGTGCCTCAGTCCCGATTCATCGTCCGCCGCGCCTTCCAGATAGTCGAACACCATTCGTGGCAGCCGCCGTCTGGCTTCGTCACGATAGTCGCTGACGGAGAAAATGCCGGGAAATCCTGTTGTCATGATTGACGTACTGTCGGAGTAGATCGTGATGCGAAGAACACGAGGCGCGCTGGAGTCCGGATTCGCGCGCCTCTGTCAAGCTGGAGCCTGAGGTCAGGCGCGATTGACGGGCGGAACATGACGACGCACGATCATCAGGCAGATAAAGACCATCGACATCGCCCCACCAAGCATGCCCAGGTACGCGGACGCTCCCCCCTGCGTGATCACGAATGCCCCGGCGAACGCGCTGAGAATCGCGCCAAGCCGCCCGAATGCAAGCGCGGACGCGGTCCCGGTCGCGCGTATCTCGGTTGGATAGACGTAGGCGCAAAGGGCATACATCGTCGACTGAACTGCGTTCACGAAGAGGCCGTGCAAACCAATTCCGAACACAAGCAACGTCGTGTGGGCAGAGACGTCGATACCGCGCAGGAAGAGCGCGCTCGCGGATGCCATCAGGCAGCACACGAGCAAAGGCCAGCGTGACCCGAACCGGCCGATTGCCACTGCGCAGCCCAGGGCGCCGATGACGCCACCCAGGTTGTAGGCGGTCAGGCCCGAACCTGCCACCGAAGGGCTGAGCCCCTCGCCTGCAAGCATCGTCGGCAGCCAGCTGAATGCGCTGTAGACCGCGATCAGGTTCATGAAGAAAGCGATCCAGATTGCAATCGTGTCACGGCCTTGATCGTCCGCGAACAGAGCACGAAAGCCCGGACGCTGTACCGCTTTCTGTTCCTTCTGATCGGCGAACACGGCGTCCGGCTGAATCGAGCGGGACATGCGGGTCAGCAGGTGACGCAGTTCGTTCCAGCGTTCGTCATGGCGGACAAGATAACGGGGCGATTCCGGCATGGCGAGATACAGCAGGAACGCCAGTGCCACGGGAAGCGTGCCGCCGATGAGAAAGAGCCCACGCCAGCCATAGTGAGGAAGCACGACGCTCGCGAACAGTCCCGCAAGCATGCCCCCCAGCGGTACGCACACGATGGTTGCTGTGACTGCGAGCGTCCGCCGGCGAGCCGGCGTAAATTCCGCCGTCATGGTCGTCGCGCTTGGCAGCGCACCACCGATACCCAGTCCCGCGAAGAAGCGCAGGATTGCAATGGTCATGACGTCCGGCGATAGCGCAATCGAACTCGTCGCCAGGCCAAATACCAGCACGCTTCCAATAATGGCCCAGCGCCGACCGAACCTGTCCGCGAAAAGGCCGGCGAACGCGCTACCGATACCCATGCCTACGAGGCCGGCAGCAACGGCGGGCGCAAATGCGTTGCGCGTAATGCCCCATTCCTTGATCAAGCTGGGAATCGCGAACCCGATGAGTTGCCCATCGAAGCCATCCATCACGATCGCGAACGCGGCGAGAAAGACGACCATTCGCTGAAACGCCGAGAACGGTCCGTCATCAAGGGTGCGGCCTATGTCGACGATCGGCAGACCGGGATTACGATCGTTCATTTCGCCCCCCCGACCAGAGCAGTGAAGCCTGAATCGCCGGCCTGGGTAATCCGTTTTCCGACGTAATGGCCCGACTCGAACTGGGTGCGATCGAGCGACCACTCAAAATTGACAATAGGCATTGCAGTCTCCTTAAGCCGATCGCTCGTCGTTACAGGAGCGAAGGCTACTCACCGGTACAGGGTTGTTGTTTTGTTCGCGCCCACGATCCAGCGGCCCGTCTCGTCCGTCGCGAACAAGACGCGCCCCGACCGTGGCAACCATCAGAACGGATAGTGACGAGGCGTCGTTTGCACGGTGATCCAGCGCAAATCGGTAAATTCCGCGATTCCCGCCTTGCCGCCGAAGTGCCCGAAACCACTGGACTTCATCCCGCCAAACGGCATTTGCGCCTCGTCGTGAACCGTCGGCCCATTGACGTGGCAAAGCCCGGACTCGATACGCTTCGCTACCGTCAACGCACGCGCGACGTCACGGCTGAAGACTGCCGCCGACAGACCATATTCGTTGTCGTTCGCGCATGCGATGGCCGCTTCGTCTCCCTCGACGCGGACGATCGCCTTGACCGGCCCGAACGACTCCTCCCGGTAGATACGCATGTCGGCCGTGACGTGATCGAGCAGCGTGGCCGGCATGAGCGTGGTCTCGGATTTTCCTCCGCAGACCAACGTCGCACCTTTCGCCAGCGCGTCGTCGATCAGGTCGTTGCACTTCCTGACGGTCGCCATGTCTACAACGGAGCCGAGCACGGCCGGGCCCTTTCTCGGATCGCCAAGCGGCAGGCTCTTCGCCTTTTCGGCCAGGCGCGCGACGAATTCGTCGGCGATGTTCGCGTCGACGACGATGCGTTCGGTGGACATGCAGATCTGACCGGAATTTGCGAACGCCCCGAATGCCGCGCCCTGAACCGCAGCGTCGATATCGGCATCGTGAAGAACAAGAAACGGAGCCTTTCCGCCGAGCTCAAGTACCGAGGGCTTCAGAAACTTCGCGCACTGGGTGGCGATGATGCGGCCGACGCGGGTCGAGCCCGTGAAGTTCACCCGTCTGACCGCGGGCTCGGCAATGAGCGCTTCGACAATGGCGCCGGCATTCGCCGGCGCATTCGTGACGAAGTTCACGACGCCGCGCGGCAGCCCGGCGTCCTGCAACGCCTCGATGATGAGGCCGTGGGTCGCGGGGCAAATTTCCGAACCCTTGAGCACGACGGTATTGCCGCAAGCCAGCGGCAACGCGATGGCACGCACGCCGAGGATGACGGGCGCGTTCCACGGTGCGATCCCGAGCACGACGCCGGCGGCCTGCCGAACCCCGAGCGCGAGATTGCCGGGCACGTCCGACGGAATCACTTCGCCCGAAATCTGCGTGATCATCGCAGCAGCTTCGCGCAATCCGTCGGCCGCAAGCTTGACGTTGAAATCGGCCCACAGGCGGGACGCGCCCGTTTCGGTCGCCATTGCCAGCGCGAAAGCGTCGCGCTTTTCTTCGAGCGCATCTGCGGCTCGATTCAGCAATGCGCGTCGCTCGCCGGGCCCCATCGCCGACCAAGCGGGAAAAGCGGCGGCGGCAGCGTGCACCGCGGCCTGTGCATCGGCGACGGTCGCGGCGGGTGCGGTCGATGCAACCGTGCCATCGAGCGGATTGCGGCGCTCGAATGTCGCCCCATCGCGAGCCATCGTGCGCTCGCCGTTGATCAACATCGATACCTGATTCATAGCCGTCTCCTGGAATATGTTTGAAAAGCCAGCCTGTCGAACCACCGACTCGCGGTCAGGCCACGACAATTTCTACAAGGCGCGTTTTGCCCGAAGACAAAGCGTCTTCCAGCGCGGACTTCAGCGACGGCGCGTCGCTCACTCGCACCCCTTCGCAACCCATGCTGTTGGCCAGAGAAACGAAATCCAGCCCCGCGAGGTCGGTGCCCTGTACCGGATCCGACGCGGAGAAGCCAAAGACGGGCGCAAATTCCTGCAAGGCGGCGTAGCGGGCGTTATTCAGGATGACAAAGGTGATCGGGAGATCGAGTTGGACCGCGCTATAGATCGCTTGGGGCGAATACATCGTCGAGCCGTCACCGATGAGGCCGATCACGCGGCTGCCGGGTTTGCCCAACGCCACGCCCACCGCGGCGGGCATGCCGTAGCCCAGACCGCCGCTTGCCATCGTGTAAAACGTCTGACTGCGCGTGAACGGCAGATAACGCTGCATGACGGGCCGCGAACTTGGCGCCTCCTCGACCACGATATCCGCTGCGTCGCGCACCTCGGAGAGCGTCTGCAACGCATACGCGACCGACATGACCGCCGTGGGCTCGGCTCGCTCGACGACCTCGCGAGGCGCCGGCAACGGCCGGCCACGCGGCGCCGGACGGGCGAGCAGGTCCGCCAGCCCCAGGCGAACGTTCGCCACCACCGACGTGCCGACCGGGGTCCACGCCGCGGTAGCCGGATCGTCGATCAATTGGTACAACGCCGCGCCATCAGGCACATGCGGCCCACTGCCTTCGACGTGATACGCAAAAGCCGGCGCCCCGACGACGAAGATCAAGTCATGCCCATCCAGAATCCGAACGATTTTTTCGCGCATCGCCGGAAGGAATCCGGCGAAAAGTCGGTGATCTTCAGGGAAGCTGCAGCGTGACGACATCGGCGCGACATAAACCCGCGCGTTGTGGCGCTCGGCGAGCTGGATGGCCTCGCTCCAGGCGTCGGCACGATCGAGTTCCGCGCCGACGACGATGGCCGGCCGTTTGCAGTTGTCCAGCGCGTCACCGATCTCCGCGATCGATGCCGGATCGGGGCGGAACCGGGTGCTGACCCGTGTCGCCTCGACGAGGTCGGCCGGCTGATCCCAGTCGTCGACCGGAATGGAAACGAACACCGGGCCACGCGGCTCCTGCATCGCCACGTGGTAAGCACGGGCGAGCGCAAGCGGAACATCCGCGGCACGAGCCGGTTCGATGCTCCACTTCACATAGGGCCGCGGCAACTCGGTTGCTTGCGATGCCGACAGAAACGGATCGAACGGCAGAATTGAACGGGCCTGCTGGCCGGCAGTAATGATCAGCGGCGTCCGGTTCCTGAAAGCCGTGAATATGTTGCCCATCGCGTTGCCGACACCGGCCGCCGAATGCAGATTGACCAGAGCGGCATTGCCGGTCGCCTGGGCATATCCATCCGCCATACCGACGACGACGGCTTCCTGCAATCCCAGCACGTACCGGAAGTCCTCCGGGAAGTCGCGGAACATGGGCAGCTCGGTCGAGCCGGGATTGGCAAACACCGACGTCATGCCGAGGCGCCGCATCAAGTCCACGACGGCATCGCGAACGGTCGGCTGCCCACTTGTGTTTCGTTGCATCTCGAGTCCTCTGCGGTTCGCCACTCAGGCTGGCGGTGATTGGATGAGCCGCAGTATGGGATTCGATGCATTGTTTGAAAATTGCCAAAATTGCTCAAAGTCATTACTTTCTGGCATGGGTCCATCGGGCTGCCGGATGCGTCCATTCCGCCCGGAAGCCTTGCGGGTCAAGGCCGTACGCCGTCATCGCCGGCTCTGCGGCGGCCGCGGTGAGCGGCCATGGCGATCCCGTTCAGGGAAGACACCTAGTACCGGACAACTCGGGACCTTGTTCGGTTCCTTTAGCCCCTTTCAACGGCCGAGCGGCCGTCGCGGCTGAAACAAGCGGCAGCGTGACGCTGATCGACGCGGCCATGACAACTGCGCCGGCGCACGCTCGCGTGTCCCGCGCCGGCTTCACCCGGGCGGGCCGCCTACGCGTCGGTCCAGGCGCCGGTGCCCTGCCGATACTGGATCACGCCGCTGTTGAGCCGCACCTGCAGGTTGCCGTCCGGCAACTGCACCCAGGTCGTCATGTCGAGGCCCTGCATCAGCCCTGCGAAGAAATCCCGCCAGCGAAACGGCATTGTCGTTCGCCGCGCTGTTCGGCCGCCTCGACATGCTGCCGGTGCTCGTCGGCCGTGGCGCGAACCCGGATCACGTCGATGCGCTCGGCCGCACCGCACTGCAGAACGCCATCCTGCAAGGCAACGACGCCGCGGTTGCGGCGCTAGAAAAGGTGGGCGCGACGCCGAATGCCGATGTGACGTTGCGAGCGAGGCCGTGACCGCTCGAGCTTGCCCTCGAGGTTGACTGCCTGTCGATCGTCGTGCGGCACAAGGTCACGAAGGCACACGTTCCGGCCTTAACACCGGAGCCGGCTTGCCGGCGCGTCGGTCATGCCGCTGATCGTCGCGCCTCGCGCCCTTCCCGCCGGCCCTCACGCGCGCTGGCACAGCCATCCGGAAGCCGCCATCGTCTCGACATTGCCCGCGTTCGTCATGCTGATTTCGAACAGATCGCGGCCGGGCATCACCGGTATCTGCACGGTCATCCCGCAGCGGTCGTCGGCCAGCGGCTTCAACAACTGGTAATTGAAGTGGGCGCCGCCGCTGGTGCTGTAAGCGAACAGGACATAGCCCGGCAACGCGTCGAGGCTGCCGAGCGACACCCGCAGCTTGCCGCCCGAGAACACCGACTGCGCCGATTCGTTGATCACGTTCCACGACGTGTTCACACGCGCCTGCCAGGCGGCGCCGAGCTGCGGCAGCACCGGCAATTGCTGTGCATACGGCGTGACGCGGAACACATAGCCCGAGCCGTCGACCACACGCTTGGTCAGATACCGATTGCTCACCGCGTTGCCCGCGTCGTCCGTGCCCGGCAGGATATCGAACCGGTACGACACGGTATCGCCGTCGCTCCACCACCAGCCGTCGCTGCGATACACGTACGGCGCGCTGTTCGAGCCGGCGTCCGTCCACGCCGTGCCGTTCCATTGCGTCAACGCCAGGCTGCCGTCCGCGTTCACGACGACCTGCATCGGCGCCGATTCGTTGCCGTAGACGCCGCCGACGGCGGAAACGTCCGGCGACGCAGCCGCCGGCGGTGCAGCGACATTCACCTTCGCGGGGGCCCCGGCGATGCTGCCGTCTTCCTGCAACGCCTGCAGCAGGATCGCGGGCGCGATGCCGGCCGCGTCATAGCCGGTGCTGCCGGTGATCATCAGCGCCATTTGCGCCGCCGGCAGCACGTAGAAATGGCTTGAAAAGAACTGCGTGCCGCCGCTCTTGTACGCGCCGGCGGCGCCGGCCGCGCGCAGGACCGGATCGTCGACGTCGTCCCAGCCGAGACCATAGGCATACGAGTAACCGAGGCGGGTCGACTTGATCTGCCACCGGTCGGTCTGGTCCGTCAGCATGTCGGCGATTCCGGCCGCCGACGCGATGCGCCGCCCCTGGAACACGCCGTTGCCGATGAACAGTTGCGCGAGGTTCATCATGTCGAGCGGCGTCGTCGACAGGCCGCCGGTGGCGTACGGATTCGCGAATTCCTGCCCGTACTGGATGCCGTTCGCGTACGCCAGCGCGAACTGGCCGCTCGTCGGCACGCTGGTCAGGAAGCCGGAATTCGTCATGTTCAGCGGCGCGAGAATGTCGCGCTGAACGAAATCGGCGAAGCTCAGCCCGGTGACTGCCGCGACCACCAGCTCGAAGATCGTGAAACCGTCGTTGCAGTACACCGCGAACTGGCCCGGCGGATGATTCAGGTGTTCGTTGGCGAGCACCTTTTGCGCGGTCGCCGCATAGCCCGGAATCGGCGCATACGAGAACATGTCGTCGACGTTCTGGCCGGGCAGCCCGGACGAATGCGACAGCAGATGACGCGACGTGATCTGCGCATACTGCGGCGACAGCATGGTGAACGACGGCACGTACCGGACGATCGGCGCGTCGAGGTCGATCAGCCCGCGATCCTGCAGGATCACGCCGGCCAGCGCCGCGATCACTTTGGATACCGAACCGATGTTGTAGCGCGTCGTCGGCGTGGCGGCGACCGCCGGGTTGATCGACGCATTCCCGAACGCCTGCGCCCACACGACCTGATTGCCCTTGAGCAACGCGACCGAGATGCCCGCGAGGTTCCGCGGATGGGCATCGAGCGCGGCCTGGATCGTTTGCCGCCCCGCCGCGATGGTCGCGTCGTAGGTCGACCGCTGAATCGTGTCCGCGCCGCCGCACCCGGGCAGCATCGCGGACAACAACCCCGCGCCCGCGTATTCGAGGAATTGCCGGCGGCCGGCGCTGGATGGCGCCGCATCGTGGCGCCGGTCGTGTGGATCGCGTGTGTGAGCCATATCGCCTTCTCAGGAAACCTGCTGTGCGGCACGCCGCGCATCGCGCGTCGTCAGGGAACTGCCGTCGGGACTCCAGCCGGGCGGCCGGATCAGATACTGGATCGCGGTGTGCAGGCTGTCGGCTTTCGCGAGGTCGCGCGCGATATTGCGCCACTCGTAGAACGCGATCCTGAACGGATTGTCGGTGCCGATGCTCGACGTCAGCCCGTAGTGCGGCGTGAATCGCTCGGGCGTGTACGAGCGGAACAGCCGATCCCAGATCATCGTGGTGCCGGCGTAGTTGGTATCCAGATAGTCGAAATCGCTGCCGTGATGGACGCGATGCTGCGACGGCGTGTTCAGCAGCGCCTCGAACCAGCGCGGCATCTTGCCGATCGCTTCGGTGTGGATCCAGAACTGGTAGATCAGGCTCACCGACTGCATGAACAGGATCATCTTCGGATGGAACCCGACCCACGGCATCCACGCCCAGAACAGGAACGATCCGGTGATCGTGCCCGTCCACGTCTGGCGCAGCGATACCGACAGGTTGTATTGTTCCGACGAATGGTGGACCGAATGCGACGCCCAGAACCAGCGCACCTCGTGACTCAGGCGGTGGAACCAGTAGTAGCTGAAATCGTCCGCGAAGAAGCACAGCACCCACGCCCACCAGACGTTCGTCGGGATCGTGAAGAGCCGGTGCGCGTACACCCAGCTCAGCACCGCCAGCACCAGCCCGCCGGTCAGCACGCTGGCGACGAATGCGCCGGCCGCGAGCGCGAGGTTCGCCAGCGTGTCGCGGGTCCGGTACAGCGACCGGCCGAGCACCGCCGCGAGTGCGATTTCCACGGCGATCAGCACCGCGAAGGCCGGGAACGCGGCCACCATGATATTGGGCAGATTGTCCATCACCGTTGCGCTCCAGGCAGGCGGGGGGCGAGGCCGCGCCATGACCGTTCAAGGATTCGACCGCGAGAGGCCGGTCGGCTCATGCGCAAGGCGAGCGCGATTCAGGGTGCAGGCACGGCACCCTGTCGCGTTGCTTTCAGAAAGGACGACGCCTGGAACAGGATCGGCCGCACTGCGACCGATCCTGTTCCGCGGCATCAGGCCGTGCCGGCGCCGTGCCGATTCGATCGGACGTGCGGCCTGAACCGTAGGTTGGTCTCCCCGGCTGTCCTGCCTTCTTCGCTACCCCGCGCGACTGTTTTTTACGATTGCCAGCAGGTGCGAAGGTACTGCACCCGTTTCGTTTGGGAAATACCGCAGATGCAGTAGTGCCGTCGCCGCTGCGCCGGCCGCGCCGGCTGCCGTCGCGAACGCGTCGCATTCGCGTGCGGGTGCCGAGCGGGCGCGGTGCGATGACATCGCGGCGCCGTCACGCCGTCACGCCGGCGCGTCGATCAAGGTCTGCATTTCCTGCGGGTCGAGCGGCTTGTGCATCACGCTGAAGCCGCTCGACGAAGCGGCATGGATGCCCTCGGGCGACGTATCGCCGGTAATGATGATGGCCGGAATCTCGCGTCCGATGACGCGGAACACCCGGTGGACGACATCGGCGCCGGTCACGTGCCCCGCCAGCCTGAAGTCCGTCACGATCATGTCCAGTTCGGCGCGCCGCGGCGCGGCAAGCTCGATCGCACGCTCCAGCGATGGCGCGGCGATCACGGTATGCCCCCAGGTCTGAAGCAGCGTCTGCATGCCGGCCAGCACGTCGCGATCGTCGTCGACGACGAGGATGGTCTTGCGCGCCTGCCCGCGCCCTGCGCCCGCACGCTCGCCCGACGGGTGCGCGCCGGTGGCGTGCGACGGGGCATGGTCGGCCATGGCCAGCCGCACCGAGAACAGCGAGCCGCGGCCCGCGGTCGAACGCACCTGCACGCTCGCATCGATCAGCGCCGCCGTGCGCTGCACGATGGCGAGCCCGAGGCCCAGCCCCTGCTCGCGGTCCCGCGCCGCGTTGCCGATCTGGTAGAACTCCCGAAAGATGTGCGGCAGTTGATCGCCTGCGATGCCGATGCCGGTATCGAAGACCTGGATCTCGACGTCGGTGCCGCGACGCCGGCAGGCCAGCAGGATGCCGCCGCGCTGCGTATAGCGCACGGCATTCGACAGCAGGTTCGACAGGATCGTGTGCAGCAGCACCGCATCGGTTTCCAGCCAGATCGAGGTCGGCCGGATCCTGAGCGTCAACCCCTTGGCCTGCGCGGCCTGGCGAAACTGGCTGTCGAGCGCGTCGAGCGCCTGCTGCAGCGCGAAGCGGCGCGGCTCGACATCGATCACGCCCGCGTCGAGCCGGGAAATGTCCAGCAACACGTTCAGCAATTGCGACATGCCTTTCAACGCGGTGCGGAGCCGTTCGGCGATGTCGTCGAGAGCGGTTCCGTCGACGCTCGGCGCGCGCGCCATCGCCCGCAGCGTCGCGATGTAGAGGCCGAGCGCATGCGTCGGCTGACGCAGGTCGTGGCTGGCGGCGGCCAGGAATTGCGATTTGCTTCGATTGGCGAGTTCGGCGCGCTCCTTCTCCTGCGTCAGTTGCCGGATCAGGTCGACGTTCTCGAAGCGCAGCGACACGGCATCGCGCACGGTACGCTGCAGCGTCCGGCTGAAGGCGAGATTGACCGCGAGCAGGAACAGCGACAGGAAGCCCAGCACCGAAAACAGCGCGCTGCCGTACGCGAACGAGCGGATCGCGAACGGCAGCACCGTCGGCAACGCATAAGCCACGTAGGTCGGCCACCACGACGAGAGCGACGCCACCGAGCCGCCGGTCATGCCGGCCAGCACGATGCAGATCAGCGCGGTCACGATCGTGTTGTCCGGCGAAAAGAACAGCACGCCCATGGCGCCCCACAGGCAGCCGGACACGCCCGCGAACACCATGTATTTCCGCGCGCGGCGCGTGGCCGTCCCGGCAGGATGTTCGCCTGCGCGGCGATCGCGCCAGACCATGGCGGTACGGATCGCGGTCAGCACGCAGATCGCCGCGGCCCACGCGAGCAGCGCATGCCGCGACACCTCGTTCCACAACAGAAAGGTGGTCAGGCTGACGACGGCGATGTTGCCGAACAGGATCGGCGGAGACTGTCGGTACAGCGTATTGACCAGTTCCAGCTGCACGTCGGCACGGTATTCTTGCGCTATCCTGTTTGCCATTTCAAAATCGCGTAGCGGATCCGGCGTTGAACGGAGCGGGCGTCGATCTCGCCCGCCGCGTGACACGTCGCAACGGGGTTGCATCGTATTGTCGCAAAGGAACGAGCTTCCGGGTGCGCCGGGAGAAGGCGAAAGAAAAATGAAAAAAATCGTGCTTGCCGAAGATCACGCCATCATTCGCGACGGGCTGAAGTTGCTGCTGAAGACGCGAGCGAACTGGACCGTCGTGGGGGAGACCGGCGACGGCCGGATGGTCGGTCGGCTGGTGTGCGATACGCAGGCCGATTTGCTGTTGCTCGATCTCGATCTACCCGGCTTCCCCGGCATCGAACTGGCGAAGCAAGTCAAGACGCAATCGCCGCAGACCAGGATCCTGGTCGTCACGGGCAATCAGAACCCGGCGACGGTCCGGGCGGCCGTGGCGATCGGCGTCGACGGCTACATGCTCAAGCACGAAGACGGCGACGAGCTGCTGCGTGCCGTCGCGCTGGTGCTGTCGGGCATCCGCTATGTCAGCGACTCGCTCGCCCATGTCCTCGAGCACACCGCCGCCGCCGTGCCGCCGGTGACGGCCCGGGAGAAGGAAATCCTCGTGCTGATCGCCAACGGGCACTCGAGCAAGGACATCGCCATCAAGCTGAATCTCAGCGTGCTCACGGTACGCAAGCATCGACAGAACCTGATGTCGAAACTGGCGCTGCACAACGTCGCCGAAGTGATCGCGTATGCGCTGCGCGACGGCCTGACCGTGCTGCCGCGGTCCGACGATGTCGGCGCGGAGGCAATCCTGCGCTGACGCGCGGGCCGGCGACGACGACGCATGCATGCGCGTCGTGGCGCGCCCGCCCGTCGCTCGTCGTCACGCGCGACGCGTCGCTTGCATCCGCCCTGCACACGTTCCGCGCGCCGCCCCCGTCACCCGACCACGACCTGCTGCCCCGGATCGATCTCGCCCGGCTTGCTCGCCAGGTTCCGGTTCAGTTGCAGGATCTCGTTGAGCGCGACGTCGATCCGCTGACCGTCCGACATCCGCTGCTGCTGGTCGGCCGGCACGTGTGCCGCGGCAAGCAACGATCCTTCGTGACTTTGCGCGATCGTCCACAACGAATCGCCGGCCGCCACGGTCACCGTCAGCGGTGTGGGCGCGGGGCTCGGTGAACCCGTCGAAGGCTGCGCCGGTTGCGATGGCGTACCCGACGGCTGCGCACTCGCCGACGCCGATGCCGTCGCCGATCCCGACGGTGTTGCCGACGCATTCGGCTGCACCGGTGCGCTCGTCGTGCCGGGCGACGGCGCAAACGACGCACCCGGCGTCGGCGCCCCGGCACTCGAACCCGACGGTTTCGGCGACGAACCCGGCGCCTTGTGCTGATCGTCCGACGCGGTTGCCGACGTGTACAGGCTGATCCCCTGCATGATCCCGAAGATCGCCACGGGCGCCAGCGCGATGCCGGTCGGCAAGCGCTCCATCCACGGCGTCGCGTTCGGGAAATGCGAATGCAGCCGCCCGGCGCCGAGCAGCGCGCCGGACATCGCGGTCAGCGTGCCGGTCACCGGATCCACGGTCAGCGCGGTATGCACGCCGGTTGCGATGCCGACCGCCGAGGTCAGGTAGTCGCCGGTCGCGCTCGCGATCCGCGCCAGCTGGCTGCGGTTCTCGGCATTCACGCCGCGCAGGCTGCCCTTGTAAACGATGCCGGTATAGACGGCGCTGAACGCGCCGCCGATCGCCTGTCCGCCGGCCAGCAGGTCGCCGTGCGTGATCGCCCTGAACGCATTCATCGTGATCGAACCGCCGTAGCCGCCGAGCGCCAGCACGCGACCGACGCGGCCGACCGAATGGCGCGGGCTGCCGTGATGCAGCAGCTTCAGCGACGTCCCGCCGACCACGCCCTGCATCTGCGCGAGCATGTCGGCGGCGATCGCCTTCGTATGCGTGACGGTATCGTCGAACGACAGCATCCCGTCGTCGTTCAGCGCGCGCAGCTGGGCGGCCATCGCCTTGCCTTCGTGCGCGATCTGCTCCAGCTGCGCGCCGCGTGCGTCCACGTCGAAGCCGTTCGCCTTCAGTTGTGCCTGCAGCCCGCGCACGAGCCGGTCGACGACGCGATCGAACACGCGCGGATCGCCGTTCTTCAGGCTGGCGACCGCGCCGTGATGCAGCGCCTGGAACACGCGCCCGACCCGCAGGCCCGCATACAGCGAGTTCGTCGCGGTGCGCACCGACTCCCGGCCGACCGCGACGAGCACGCCCGCGCCGGCGCCGCCGGTCACGGTGGCCGCCGCGATGTCGCCGGCGATCCGCCTGGACGATGGCGGCGGCGTGTTCTCGCCGATCGGTTCGTCGTGCACCCGCAGCGCATGCAGTTCCGCCTGCGCGCGCTTCGCGTCGGGAATGTCGACCTTCGCGAGCTGCGCCGCTTCCCGGCGGCTCGTGCCGATCGGCTTGGTGCCGTCGTTGATCAGCGCCGGATCGTGCACGACCGCGCGCCAGTGGTCGAGCGGGTCGGCGGCGGCCGGCCGCTTGCCGGTGGTCACCCGGTCGGGCACGCCGGCGCCGTAGTCGGCCAGCCAGCGGCCGCCGAACCTGCGTGCGCCCTCGTCCGTCCCGGTGCGCGGCGGGTTGCCGTCGGCGTCCCACAGCGGCATCGCATGCTCGATCGTCGCCTTGCGCGCCTGGTTCAGCCAGACGGTCGTGTTGCCTTCGTAGAGCTTCTGGCGCAGCGCGGCGATGTCCGCGGGCGTCATGCCGTCCGCGGCGCCGAGCCGCTCGACTTCCGCGAACAGCAGCTGATGCTGGTTCGCCAGCGTCTGCCGGTCGACCCGCTCGAACACGCGCGTGAGCGCATCGGCGCCATGCAGGCGATCGATGATCCCGGGCCGGTTGCGGTTCTCCACGATCAGCTTGGCGAGCGCGCCGGTGAGATCCTGGTTGCCGATGAAGTCCGCGCCGTGGGTGCCGTACGACAGCCCCATGTGCACCCATTCGAGCCCCTTGCGCTCGAGCACCGCGCGCAGCAGCTTCTCGTGTCCGCCGCCCGGCACCGATTCCGGCACCGCGTCCCAGCCGTGGAACGTGATCATCACGTTCGGCGCCTTCGTGTCGGGATGCGCGTTCGACCAGCGTTCGAGGGCGGTCATCACACGCACGTAATCGTGATACGTGTCGTTGGTGCCCGACTGGAACCGGTAGTCGGCGCCGGACACGAGCGCGCGCGACGGCGCCGTCTCGAGCCGGATCGCGAAACCGGTGCGTGCGGCCTCGTCGAGCCAGCGATGCAGATGCGCGAGATCGTCGAGCGCGAGCGCCTTCCCGTCGGAGCCCGGGGCCGGATGGATCATCCCGTTCTCGCCGTCGAACACCGCATGCTTCTGGTCGCCGAGCGCGCGCACCGCGCGCAGGAAATCCGGATCGTGCGCCTTGCCGAGCACCGCCGCGAGCGAATGCGGATCGATCACGAGCGTGACGACCGGCATCACGCCGCCATACCGCTCGACCAGCGCGCCCATCAACGCCGGATCGTCACTCAGCGAGAACGAGCGCGCCATCGGAACCATGCGATCCTGCAACGCTTCGCTCGAGCGCGTGAAGATCTGCCGGATCCGCTTGTCGGCGACGGTCGCCGCGCCCAGGTTGCGCGTCCGCGCGCGCAGCTTGCCCGGCACCGGCAGGAACCGCGATGCGGACGTCGACACGTCGCGCGCGACGTACAGCTTGTTGAGCAGCGTGCGCCACATGCCGACGTCGACCATCACGGCCTGCGGCTCGCCCTTCAGCACGAGGTTCACGTCGCCGGGCCGCTGCGCCTGCTTGTTGTACGCCTCGATCTGCTGGTGCGTCGCGAAATACTGCTCGGGCTTCGCCGCGCCGTGGCGCAGGCTGAACTCGACGGAGGTCGCCGACGACAGCCCCGGCTGGTACGGCTCGATCGACAGCGGCTCGGGTGCGGTGCCCTTGCTCCCCAGGCGCCGCAAGTCGGCGAGCACCTCGTTGTAGCCGTGCCGCGTGCGCGCCGCGAGCGCGCGGAACGGCGCCGAGTGCAGGCCGCGCGCTTCCGCCGCCTTCCATTGATCGTGCAGCGCCTTCGCGCGCGCTTCGAGCGCGGCGACGCGCGTCGGCCGCGCGCTGGTCAGGAAATCGCGCGGCGACAGTTGCGTGAGCAGGAAATGCACGTCCGTGCCGAAGCGATCGTTGCCGATCGGCATGGCGTCGAGCGGCACGCCCGGATGATTCTTGTTGCTGACCTGCGGGATCTTGTCGAACCAGCGCATCTCGCCATCGCGCTCGGCGATCACGCCGAGTGGATCGCCGAGCGCCTCGGCCACCGCGCCGTCCGTCCTGAACACGTAGATCACGTGGCGGCCGCCGTCCAGCGCGCCGTTGCGGATCGCGGTCAGCAGGTGCGACACGCTGTTGCCGCTGAAGTCGACCGCGTTGAGCGCGGACTTGTCCGACGGCAACAGATGCGGATCGACCGGCGCCAGCGGAGCGGCGTTCGCGTCGTCGCCCTGCTCCGCGCGCGCCAGCGGCCGGCGCACCGGCACGATCGACTGGAACAGGTCGCCGGCCGAGCGGATCGGTTTCTTCTCGACGGCCGGCGCTGCCTTCGCCGGCCGGAACCCGCCGATGCGGTCGACGGTGGCCGGCGCCACGTCGCTGACGACGAAGCGGATCCCGCGGCGCGGCGACCGGCCGACCGGAATGCCGCCGCGGCGGCGGCGCCGGAACACCGTGCGCAGATCCTGCTCGGGGATCTCCGTATCGCCGAGCGACGCCTTTTCGAAATATTTCCACTCGTGATTCGTGTTGCGTTCCGCATGGCCGAGCACCTTGCCCGTCTCGTCGTCGACCACGTGAATCCAGCGCTGCGCGCCGGAGACCGCACGCACGGCCTGGCGCGGCCGCTTGAAGACCGGCGCATCCTGCAGCTTCGACACGTCGCCCGCGAGCGTCGTCTCGATCGCATGGCCCGACGCCGTCACGTCCCACGACGTCTTGCCGTCCGGCGTCTCGATCTTCGACGGGCCGCCGAACGCCACCAGTTCGTCGTGCGCGACCGGCGACACATGGAAATCGAACTTGCCGCGTGCACGTCGGCCGCCGCTATTGGCATTTTCCAGCGCCTTGGTAAGCGCGGGCGGCACGCGCTTGCCGTCCAGCATCCGCACCGGGCCGAGCGCGCCGTTCGCGTCGGTCTCGAGCACCGCGACGAAGGCCGGCGGCGTGTAGGCCGCGGCGCCGTCGGGCGGCGTGTGATGCGCGGTGACCAGCACATGCGCGTTGGGGCCGAGCTGCCGGGCGAGTCCGTCCAGCGTGGGCGCATGCCGGCCGTCGACACGCTTGAGCGTGCGGCGGCCGAGGGTGTCGAGCCAGTCGGCGGCGCGCGCCTGATGTTCCGCCTCGACCGCGGCGGCACCCTGCGGCGCGGCCGGGGCGGCTGAATGACCGGAAACAGTGGCCGGCGTCGCCGCGGCGGACGGGTTGCTTGCCGGGTCGCCGGCCGCGCTCGCCAGACGGCCGGCCGGCCCCGCGTGGCCGAACCTCGGCCAGGTCGGGTTGCCGTCGACCGCGCCGAGCGCGCGCGTCCCGCCGGCATGCACGGCCGCATAGCCTTCCGGCAAGCCGGAACGATCGACGCCGACGAGCCGGTACGACACGTCGCCCGTCGCCGCATCGCGGGTGCGCACGACGTACATGTCGACGCCGGCCGGCTTGAACAGCGAGCCGCCGTCGGGCGTGGCGATGCGCAGCGCACTCGCCGGATCGTGGCCGAGCGCCGACAGCAGCACGACGTCGGCCGGTGCGGCGGCCTCGACCGCGGCCAGGTGCGCGGTGGTGCTGGCCGCGACGCGTTCCGCCGGCGTCAGGTCGCCCTGCGCGAACGCGGTGTCGTCCGGCAGCGCATCGGCCGGCACGTACGCGTGATTGCGCGGCCCGGCTTGCGCCGCATCGAGCGCCTGCCCGAGATCGTCGTGCGCGACCGTCGTCACGCCTTCCGGCAACGCGCGCCGCGCTTCGGCGGCCGTGCGGCCCGTCGCGTGCGCTGCCGACGCCGCGGCGTCCGGCACCGTGCCGCTGAACCGGAACCAGCCCGCCTCGGGATCGAGCGCGCCGAAATCGGTGCCGCTGCCCAGCACGATGCTGCCGTCGCCCGTCACGAATTCGACGCGCAGGTTCGTCAGGCCGGCCGCGTCGAACGCCTGCATCACGTCGTCGATCACGCGGGTCGGCTCGGGGCCGTCGAGGAAATAGCTCGGCCAGTGCTGGCTCACGGTGCCGCCGGCCTGCGTCACGCGCGCGGCATCGCCGATCACGCCCGGCCGGTCGGCCAGCGCGCTGCGGAACGGATGGTCGAGCGTGACCGATTCGAACGTGCCGTCCGGAATCGGCGTGAAGTCGTAGCCGGGATCGGCGAACGTCGGATCGGGCACGCGCGGCACCGTCGGACGCGCCGGCCGCTCGGCCCGTGGCGGCGGCGCCGTATGCGCGGCGCTCGGCGCCGGTTCCGCGTCCGGTCCGGCGGGCAGTGCCGGGCGGCCTGCCCGCGCGGGATCGCCGACGAAGCGCTGCATCGGCAGGCGATCGCTGTCGACCTCGCCGGTCCGGCGCGTCACGCGCACGGTGGCCGAGCCGTCCGGCTTGACGAGCAGGATGTCCTGCGGCGCCCAGACCGACGTCGGCCGCCCGGTGAGTTCGGACAGGCGCTGCGCGAGCGCGGCCGCGAACGTCCCGCTCGCGGCCCGCACCTGGCCCGGCGCGACGCGCAACGGATCGTGCTTGTCCGACCCGCCGAAACAGGAATACAGCGTCACGTCCTGCCCCGCCTCGAGCTGCGGCGCGACACACTCGGCCACCTCGTCCGGCGTCACCGGCCGTCCGTCCGGGCCGAGCATCGCATCGGCCGACATGCCGTGTCCGAACACGACGTGATGGCCCGGCGGCGACATCAGCCCGCGCGCGCCGACCGGATGCAGCGGGTCGCCGGCCGGCATCAAAAGCGTGTCGGCCGGACGCAGGAATTCGGGGTGCTGCGTCGCGTCGACGCCGGTCACGTCGTCGAAGCCCGGTTGCAGTACCGACTCGCCGCGAATCGTCGTCGTCATCACGCCGTCGTTGGCGATCGCGCGGTCCGTATAGACGCGGCTGTTGTTCCGGTACGTCTTCTGCGGAATCCCCGACAGGCCGTCGTCGGCTTCGGCCTCGGCGGCCTGCTCGGTGCGCGCGGCCCACTCGTCCGCCGTGAAAATCTGCCCCGGCGCGACGTCGACGACCGGAACCGGCTCGTCGACGGGCGGCTCGCCCGCATCCGGCTCCGGTGCGAGACGCGGATGCGCCGGGAGCTGCGGCTGGGCCGGCCCATGTGCCGTCGCGCCCGGCCGCGCGGCATCGCCCGGCGTGCCGGTGTTGCCGCGCGGCCCGCTGTCGGCGTCCGGATCGATCTGCGCGTCGATCGGGCGCACCGGTTCGACCGGCGCGCCGTCGTACCCGTGCGCCACCGTGCCCGGCACGGGTTCGCCGCGCCGGGCGAACACCAGCGGCGGTTCGCTCGCGTCAGGCGCCTCCGGGACATGCAGGTAGAGCCGCGTCGACACGTCCGGATCGTGCGCCGGCACGACGATGTCGTCGCTGTTCGGGTGCAGTTCCAGCGCACCGGTGCCGCGTATCGAATTGGACGCGATCGAAGCGATCACGGGCACCTGAAGTTCATACGCGAGCTCCTGCGCGAACGGGTAGCCGCCGGAGCCGAGATAGCAGCCGGTCAGCAGCACGCCGTTGCCTTCCGTGTAGGCAGGATCCTCGAGCAGGCTGCGCGCGAATTCCCTGGGCGACATCGTGTTGCCGTCTTTCGTGATGGCGATCGCGCTGTCCCAGCTCACGTCGCGCGGCTTCGTGCCATGCGATTCGGCGATGTCGAAGCCCGACACCTTCAGGAACTGCCGTGCGGTCGCGTGGCCCAGCAGGTTCACGACATTCGAGCCCGGCACCGGCCGCAATTCCAGCGGATTGACGCGAACCGGCTGCGCGCGGCCGGGCGAGAACTTGCCGTTCACGTCGGGTTCGATCTGGAAGCGCGCGAGCCGGCGCCCCGGATCGGGGATCGCGCGCCGCCAGCCGGCCGCGTCGTCGTCGCCGAGCCGGCCGAACACCGGCGCCTGGATCAGGTCCGCGAACTCCTGCAGCAGTTCGGGATCGGCGCCGCTGTGCGGCCCCTCCAGCGCGATCGGCGTGCCCGGCGTATAGCCTTTCCACGCCAGTTCCTCCAGCGCGTGGGTCATCTCGAGCGCGCTCGCCGGGCTGCGGCTGCGCGGATTGATGACCGCGCCGCCGCGATTCGTCAGCACGCGCCAGACGTAGACACCGAGCGGCACGCGCGCGTCGCCCGACGCGCCGCTGGCGCCCCAGCGATTCGACACCGGGCGCGGCGCCACGGTGCTCCAGTCGACCGCGTGCGCGCCCTGGTCGATGACTGCCAGCGCCGGCGAGAAGCGGTAGGTGCGCGGCGCATGCTGCACCGAATGGTCCGGCTTCCCCGCGAGACTGGGGGCGCCGGGCTCCACCACGATGCCGGTCGTATAGCCGGAGTCCGGGCTGCCGTCGCTGCGATAGCGCGGCGAACGCCACGCGACGAAGCCGCTTGCGCCGTACACGTCCACCCCCAGCACGTTCGCGAGCAGTTGCGCGAGCGGGCTCACCCGCGTACCCGCGCCGCATGCATAGAGGATCACCGGCGATTTGCCGTCCCAGCCGCTCTGGCGCACCAGCTCGGCCAGGTCCTCCGCGCTCATCGGCTTGCCGGTCGCGCTCGCGAACGCGTCGGACCACGCATGCGCGTACACCGCGAAGTAGCCGGGCGGCACCGGCATCAATGGCCGCTCGCCCGCCGGCAGCCGGTTCTCGGGCTGGTCCGGATGGTTCGAATAGATCGCGAGGTCGGCTTCGCGGCGCGGATACGCGCCCCATTGCGTTTCGTCCATGCCGGGCGGCGCGTTGATCACGTCGACACGCCGGCCGTCCTCGCTGCGGATCAGCGGCTTGGCGGGATCGAACCCGCGCGGGTACATCACGCGCAGCGTGCGATCGTACGCGTCGTTCATCGACAGCATCAGCGCGTCGCCGGCGTCGTTTAGCCCGACCCGGGCGACCACCGCTTCGGGCGGCACCGTACCGTCCGCGGCGAGCGCGCCGTGGTCGACCAGCGCGACCTGGTAGCGGCCCGCCGCCACGCCGCCGCGGGCGACCATCATCGCGTCGTGGAACGACGCGTAACGCGTGACGCCGATCGTGCCGTCCTCGCTGGAGGCGGCGGCCGCGAGCTTCACCGGATCGTCCCCGGCCGCCGCGCGCCGCGCGTCCGCGTTCGCCGCCCGGATGTCGTCTCCCAGGTTGCCGCGTTCGGTCGACGGGAGTCCGTCTTCGTCCGGCTTGCGCACGTTCCCTTCGCCGTCCTCCAGCGCGTACACGTAGTATTCGACGTCCTCGAGGCGGTTGCCGCCGTCGAGAATCGACCCGACCACGCCGGCCAGCGCGTCCGGATCGGCCGCCACATGCGCGGGAATGGGCCACGACGCGGGGCGTCCCGCCGTGGCCGGCGTGCCGGCCCCGGCCGGCGTCGCATCATCGCCCGCGATCGCGGCGGCAACGGCCGGCGTCGCTTCGCCGTCGATCCCTTCGGCATCGGGCGCGAGCCGCAGCAGGATCGCGTCGCCGTCGTCCGGCGTGCCCTGCGTGCGGCGCGCGCGCAGCCACGCGGTGAAGCGCGACCGCAGCCCGCCTTCCGCCGGCGACACCGGCTCGCCGTCGCCGACGGGCTCGCCGAAACTGGCCGCCTGTTCCTCGGCGTGCTGCCACGGGTTGCCGATCTCGCCGACCGCGAGGCGCTGGTTCGCCAGCCCGTTGGCGAACATCGCGTTCGCCACGTCGATCGTGATCGGCCGCTGCGTCGCCGGCGGGGCCGGCGTCTTCGTGATCGCCCGAATCGGCCGTTCCATCAGCGTATGCGAGCCGAGGCCCATCTGCGCGACGCCGATCCCGAGGTTCAGCAACTGCTGCGCGCGATCGGAATCGGACATCGCGTCCCAGTTCTTCACGAGCGACACGCCCTGGTCGACCATCTGATAGCCGCCGATCGCGCCGCCCGTGACGTTGAGCACGCCGGCCGTGCGGCCCGTCGTCTGCGCGACCGACTGGAACGCGTCCGCTTCCTGCGCGAAACGGCCGAGACCGGCCACGTCGGCCGTCACGCCCTCGCCGCGCGATGCCAGCGTGACCATGTCCGAGACCTGGCCGGTCGTGCGCAGCAGCGACGACGCCTCCGCGAGCGACTTCGCCGCGACGCCGAGCCCGCCGCCCGCGATGCCCGCGCCGCTGCCGATCAGGCTGATCCAGTCGCCGCGCGCCTGCGCATTGCCGAAGCCGATCGACTGCCCGTGCTCGCTCAGATTGTTCAGGTCGCCGATCGCGGCCGGCACGCCGACCGCCATCCCGGCGCCGACCGCGGTCCACGCGGCGCCGAGCATCAGGCCGCCGACCGGCGCACCGATGCCGCTCGCGACCAGCACGACACCGCCGGCCGCGGCGAGAATCCCCGTGCCGATCTCGAGATAGTGTTCGACGTGCTGGTACCACTCCGTCTTGTGCGCGTCGATCGATTCGTATTGAGAGTAGCCGCCGGACGCCGCGCCGTTCGTCAGGCTCTTCGGCACGTACAGCTTGCCGTCGTCCGACAGCGCGTTGTTGTGCTGGTAGTCGTCGACGGTGTCGTACTTCCAGCCGCGATCGTCGATCAGCTTGAACTGGTCCGGATGGTTCGCGACCTGCACCTTGAACAATGCGCTCGGCGCGGTACCGGTCCCCTTCGACACGTAGTAGATCGGCACCAGCGACACGACCGCGTGGTCGCCGCCGACCTTGCGGATCTGGTCGACGACGGTCTGGATCATCTGCGTCGCCGCCGAATTCCTCGCGTACAGCGACCGACTGTTGACCGCCACACCGTTCTGCAACTGCCCGTTGCCGACGATCAACTGCTCGAGCATCGCCATCGACGGCACGTCGTTGCGGTCGGTCGGCGTCGCGGCCGGGTCGTCCGGCTGGATTCCGAGCCCCGCGCCGACGAAGTTCGTCATCTGGTCGGAGCCGGTGGCGAACGTGTAGGACTTGTCGTCGAAGTTCTTCTGGAAGTCGTCGAAATACGCCTTCAGCTGCTTGTCCGGATCGGCCTGGAACAGCTTGTAGCTGGCGTTGGCGGCGTCCTTGTTCTGCTTGTTCTGCGCACTCTTGGTGCCCTGGTCGTAACGCAGCTGGAAGTCGTTCGCGAAGCCCGCCTGGAACCGGTCGTCGTTCTGCATCTTCGACAGCAGCGCCTTCGACAGCGCCGGATCGACACCCGACGACAGCGCCTCGCGCACCGTGTCGAAACCGTAGCCGGTGTTGCTGCCGCGCAGCGTGTAGATCAGCGTCTTCGCGTTGCCCTTGTCGTTAAGCAGCCAGTTCGCGACGTCGTCCTCGCGCCGCACGGGCACGCCGCTCGCGGTCGGTTGCTGGTCCGCCAGCCCGACCGCCTTGCTGAGCCCCTTGTAGAACTCGGTGCCTTGCCCGTACGGCTGCGGCGTGCCCGTGTTCGTCTGCATCCACTTGTTGCCGAAATCGTGCTCGACGGTGTCGAGCACGACGCCCGCGAACTCGGGCGGCGCATTGTTCAGGATGTCCTGCATCCACTTGCCGGCCTTGTCGGCGTTCATCGTGTCGTCGTAGCGCGCACGCATGCTCGCCTGATCCGTTGCATCCGCATCGGGCTTCTGCATCAGCGGATCGATCTGCGTATGGATGAACTTCGCGTCGAAATGCGGCTGGCCGGCCTGGGTCCACAGCGCCTGGCGCTCGTCGAGCGAGAACGACGCGTCCATGTTGGTCTTCAGCATCTGGAGCGCCGCGCCGGGATTGCTGCCCGGGCCCTGCATCAGCTGCGCGACCTGCTGCTTCGTGTACTGCAGCCGCACCTCGGGCGCCGCCGCAAGCAGCGTCTGGATCTTCTGGTAACCGGGATTGTTCTTGCCCGCCTGCGCCTGCGCCATCGCGTACGCGAACACGCCGCCCGCCTGGTCGATCTGCGCGTTCAGCGCCTTCGCGTCCGCGTCGCTCTTGCCGTCGGTGCTCACCGGAATGCCCGTCAGCTTGACGAACGCTTCCGCGAGCGGATTCTGCTGCGCGAGCGCCTTCTCCTGCGGCGACAGCTTCGGATCGTTCGGATCGACGGTCACACCGGTGTCCTGCAACAGCGCGAACGTGACCGGATCGGATTGCGCGAGCTGCTTCATCTGCGGCGACAGCGACGGATCGTCGGGATTGATCGTCGCGATCGTGCGCTTGAGCTGGCTTTCCTCGCCCAGCGCGTCGACGAGGCCGGTGTACCACATGCCGTCGTGATTCTGCTTCACCGACGCGACGACCTGCTTCTGCTCGTCGGCCGTCACGTAGGTCAGTGCGGTGTCGTCGCCGCCCATCACGACCTTGTCGTACTGGCTCTGCGCCTGCGCCAGCGCCTGCGTGACGTCGGCCTCGTCGGCACGGCGCAATCCGCCCGGCTCCTTCTGCCACGCCGCGTAGTCGGCCTTCGCGTCGTTCAGGCGCAGCGTCGCGGCCGACGTGCTGTACTCGTGGCGCAACGCGGTGGTGAGGGCCGTGTAGGCGTTGTTGGCATTCGTGTCGGCCGTGCCGGCCGCCTGGCGAAGTTGCACGCCGGTGTCGGGATCGGCGCGCCGGATTCCGCCCGGCAGCGCGTCGTACTGCTTCACGTCGGCGTTCGCGGCCTGGTCCTTCTGCATCGCCAGCGCGAACTGGAACGCCTTCACGTTGGTCGCCCGCTCGGGCGCCGATTCGGCCGACACCGCCTTTTGCGCATCGTCGAGCACCGAGCCGAGCACCGGATCGTTCGGCGTCGCATTGCGCAGGTCCGAGGCCACGCCCGCGATCGCCTTGTTCGTGTCGCCGCCGCCGTCGGCCGCGACGCGCATCTGGTTCTCGACGGCCGCCTGCACCGAGCCCCATGCCGCTTCGGCCTTCTTCACCTGGTTGTCGAGATCGGCCTGCGACGCGCCCTGGTCGTGCAGGCGCTTGAGCGTCGCCATTTCGGCCTGCGCGAGCTGCAGCAGGCGCTGCGTCTCGGCCTGGGCGGCCGCGAGGGCCTGCTGTTCCGGCGTCTGCGCCGGCGGGGTGCTGCCGGCCCCGTTCGTCGGTGCCGGATCGTTGTCATCCTGCGGCTGCGGCACGTTCACCGGTCCGCCCCCGCCCACAGCCATCAACACCATGTCCGTTCTCCCGCGGCATGCGTGACGTGCCGGCACAGCGGCAGGCGGGCCACGCGCAATGGTCCATTGTGCCGAACGGGCGCACGTGAAAAAGCCGCGCATTACGTAGTCACCGGGCCGGTTGCGGCAGCGCGGGAAGACCCGCGCTACGAACGCAATCAACCCGATGCCGCCATCCGGTCCTTGCCGCTTCGGGCGGAAAATTTTGCTCGCTGCCGCGCATCGGGTCAGAAATACACGATGCCGCCGACCGGCGGCACACGCCTTTCGCGACGCGTCACCACCCCGCCGCCCTCCGCCGCCTGCTCCTGACCGCGCCGATGCTCACGCTGAACCGCCCCGGCGCTGCCGAATCGTTCCGCATGCGCGACGGCCGAATTCCCGCAGATTCGATCGAAACACCCCGTGTGGAAACGCCGCGATTCCACGCGATCCCGCAGAGGACCTTTCCTGTGCAGCGCCTTAATCGCCGGTCGCACGTTCTCCAATAATGCCCACTCGATCCGTCGGCCCGCGCGCCGATACGACCCACCGGCGATCGGGCCGGAGACCAACGAAAAAAGTCATATGCATTCCTATAAAACAACCAAGGCCGCCGGCGCGCGCGTCGCCGCGCCGCTTGCCGCCCGCCGCGGCCGTCGTACCGGTGCGCTCCCGCTGAGCCTGATTGCCGCCTGTGCGGCCGGCTTCCTGATTCCCTGCGCCGCGCGAGCACAGAGCAGCGTGACGCTGTACGGCCTGATCGATACGTCGATCACCTATTCGACCAACCAGCGTACGCAAGGCGCCGGTTCGCCGGGCAGCGGCAGCGTCGCAATGACGAGCGGCGCGTTGAACGCGTCGCGCTGGGGGCTGCGCGGCCGCGAGGATCTCGGCGGCGGGACGGCAGCGGTCTTCACGCTCGAGAACGGCTTCTCGGGCACGACCGGCAAGCTGTCGCAGAAAGGCGTCGACCTGTTCGGCCGTCAGGCGTGGCTCGGCCTGAGCTCGCGGACGGCCGGCACGCTCACGTTCGGCCGCCAGTACGACCTGATCCTCGATTTCGTGACGCCGCTCGGCGCGTCGGGCCCCGGCTGGGGCGGCAACCTCGCGGTGCATCCGTACGACAACGACGACTCGAACCGCAACCTGCGCATCAACCATGCGGTGAAGTACACGAGCCCGACGTATCGCGGGCTGACGCTCGGCGCGATGTTCGGATTCTCGAACACGGCCGGCGCGTTCTCGAACAACGCCGTATGGAGCGCGGGGCTCGGGTATGCGAACGGGCCGCTGAAGCTCGGCGCCGGTTACCTGAAGATCAGCCGCGACCGCAACGCGCCGAATCCGGACGGCGCACTGAGCACGCTCGACGGCTCCGCGACGATCACGGGCGGCAACCAGCGGATCTGGGCCCTGGCCGGCCGCTATGCGTTCGGCCCGCATTCGGTCGGTGCCTCATGGTCGCACTCGGCCACCGACGGCGTGAGCGGCGTGCTCCAGGGCAGCGGCATCACCCCGCTGAAGGGTGAATCGCTCGTGTTCGACAACTTCACGGTCGACGGCCGCTACTTCGTCACGCCGGCGTTCAGCGTGGCCGCCGCGTACACGTACACGATGGGCCGTTTCGACACGCGCACGGGCCAGACGCGCCCGAAATGGAACCAGGTGGTCACGCAGGCGGACTACGCGTTCTCGAAACGCACGGACGCGTATCTCGAAGCCGTCTATCAAAGCGTGAGCGGCGGCAACGGCAACCCCGCGTTCAACGCGACCGTCTGGACCATGACGCCTTCGGCCAACAGCAACCAGGTCGTGGTCGCGCTCGGGCTGCGGCACAAGTTCTGAGTGCGCCGGCGACGCGCGATACGCCCCCACCGGAAGGACGCATCACGCATGCGCGGCGCATGCTGCGCGCGTTCGCGCAAGCAAGAATGCGTCCTGCGTCGTTTTCGCGCGAAAAAGACGGAGAAACTGGTCACGCTGTGACATTTTTCCTAATCTTGTTGCAGCGGCGCCGTGCGTCGGCGTCCGGCCGAGACAATCTTTCATCCGGCACGTCGCCGGATTACGAAAGCGCATCGCGCGCGGAAGCCGACGCTTTCGTGCCGTCTCGCCGCATGCGTGACGCGGCAGATCGCCCGCACCACGCTTTCCATGCAGTCAACCGCAGGAGACGCACGATGAGCAAAACGAACCGATTCGCGGTCATGGCAGCCTTCGCGCTGCTGGCGGGTTGCCACCACGCGGCGAAAACGCCCGAGAATGCCGAGATGGCGCCGGCGCCATCGAGCGAAGCGGTCGCCACGGTGGCGGCCGACGATCTCGACAACCCAAACAGCCCGCTTGCGAAGCGCAGCGTCTACTTCGATTTCGACCAGTACTCCGTGAAGCCGGAATACCAGACGCTGCTGCAGGCGCACGCCGACTACCTGCGCAGCCATCCGTCGCGCCGCGTGCTGATCCAGGGCAACACCGACGAACGCGGGACGTCCGAATACAACCTCGCGCTCGGCCAACGCCGGTCGCAAGCCGTGATGGGCGCGCTCGAAACGCTGGGCGTGCAGGCCACGCAACTCGAAGCGGTCAGCCTCGGCAAGGAAAAGCCGGTCGCGCTCGGCCACGACGAAGATTCGTGGGCGCAGAACCGCCGCGCCGATCTCGTCTATCGTTGACCGGATGCCGCCGCGACGGCGACATTCCGGCCCCCGTCCCCCGTTACCTGTCATGCGACGAATCGCCGGTGCGCCCCGGCTGCGTGCTCGTGCTCGTGTGAGCGCGTGCGCCGCTGCGCGAGCACGGCGCCGCCCGACGCGCGTGCGCCCCGCGCGCCGATTCGTGTCGCTGTATGCCGCGACGCACCGATACCCAAAAAACATGGAATAAGCCGCCTGACGCAGACGTTTCGTCATCGCGCGGTCGCCGGTTCACGCGAACCGCCCTGCCGCGCGGCCTGCGCGGTCCAAGGAGAGTGAAATGAAATCGGCAAGATTGGCCGCGGCGCTCGTCGCGGCGCTGATGCTGGTGCTGTCGGCGGGATGTACGTCGTCGGGCGGCGGGATGTCGCAAGGATCCGGCATGAGCCGCTACGGCGGCGCGGGCGGCAACGGAGGGGGTAGTGGTGGCGGAGGAGGAGGCGGCGGCTACTGAAACACCGCCTCCCGGAATCGGGCGAGGCATCGCGCGGGAACACGGCCGGGAACCGGCTGCGTTGCGCGCGACGCCCCGCCCTGCCGCTCGACGGCTCAACGCATGGCCTTCACGTCGGCCGGCGTGACGCTCGCGGGCTGTCCGCCCCATGTCGCACGCAGGTAGTTCGCGAGCTGCGCGAGTTCGTCGTCGCTCAGCGTGTGCGCGAAACCCGGCATCGGCTGCAGGTTTTCGTAGCCGGCAAACTTCTGCTCGTCGACGCCGTCGAGCATCGCGACCAGCAGGTTGCGCGCGTCGCCCTGACGCAGCGTCGAATTGCCGTACATCGGCACCGCCACGTGCGGCTTGCCTTCGCCGTTGAAGCCGTGGCAGCCCGCGCACACCGCGAGATACACCGAGCGGCCGGCCGCGAGCTGCGCGGCGTCGGCCGACACCGGCTTCACCGGCTGCGGTGCCGGCGGCGTATCGCCGAGCAGGTACACGGACAACGCGCGCAGGTCGTCCTTCGCCAGGTACTGCGTGCTCAGGTGCACGACCGGATACATTTCGCCGAACGCCGAGCCTTGCGGCGCGATGCCGACGCCGAAGAACGTCTGCAGGTCGGTGCCCGTCCAGCCGCGCGCGGCGAGGCCGGCCGGCGTGATGTCCGGTGCGGCCACGCGGCCGAGCGCCGCGCCCGCGAACGGCTTCGCGCCGTCGAGCTGGCCCGTGAACGCACGCGGCGTGTGGCATTCCGCGCAGTGGCCGAGCGCGCCCGCGAGGTAGCGGCCGCGCTGCCAGTCGGCGGACTGGCCGCGCGACGCGTCGGGCAGGCTGTCCTTCAGGAACACCATGTCCCAGAACACCATGCCGAAGCGCAGGTTGTACGGGAACTTGAGTGCGTGCGCGCGGTTCTCCTGCGCGACCGGCTTCACGGTCCTCAGGTACGCGTACATCGCGTCGCTGTCGGCGCGCGTGAGCTGCCGGTACGACGTGTACGGCATCGACGGATACAGCCGCTTGGCCGGAGCCTTGCCGTCGTGCAGCGCGGCGTAGAAGTCGTCCGCGCTCCAGCTGCCGATCCCGTGATCCTTGTCGGGCGTGATGTTCGAACCGTAGAACGTGCCGAACGGCGATTCGAGCGGCGCCCCGCCGGCGAACGGCGCGCCGTCCTTCGCGGTGTGGCACGCCGCGCAGTCGGCGGCCTTGACGAGATAGCGGCCGCGCGCGACCGGGTCGGCGCCGGGCGCGCCGGAAGCCGCGTTCGAGGCCGGGGCGTCGTGGCCGCCGCAGGCGGCGAGCAGCAGCGCGCAGGCGGCCGCGAGCGCGGGCAGGCCCGCGGCCCGCGCGGCACGATGGGCGAATATGCGTTTCATGCGGCGTCCTTCACGAGTCCCGGCGTCGTCAGGATCAGGTCCTTCACGGCCTGGTAGTAGCGGACGTAACCCGTGCAGCGGCAGAGGTGCGCGTTCAGCGCGTCGGTGATCGTGCGCTCGACGTCGGCCTTCGCGACCGGCTCGCGCGTCAGCCGCTCGATCAGCACCGTCGCCGCGTTGACGAAACCCGGCGTGCAGTAGCCGCACTGGAAGCTGAAGTGCTCGAGGAACTTCTGCTGGATCGGCGACAGTTCGACCACTTCGCCGGCTTCGTTGCGCTTCGCGTGGCCTTCGATCGTGCGGATCGAACGGCCGTGGAAGAAGTGCGCGCCGGTGATGCAGGTGCGCATTTCCTCGCTGGTGCCGTCCGGCTTGTCGACGATCACGACGCATGCGTGGCAGATGCCCTGCCCGCAGCCGAGCCGCGAACCGGTGAGGCCCGCGTACTCGTGCAGGAACTCGATCATCATCAGCCCCTCGGGCACCTGCATCGGGCCGACGGACTTGCCGTTGATCTTCAATGACAGCGGCTTCAGCTGAAAGCGCACGAGCGGACGCTCGACGGCGGCCGGAGCTGCGGCGGATACAGCCAATGCAGCCGGCACCGCAGCGGATGCGGATGCCGGCGCGGCCGAAGCCGCGTTCGGCACGGACGCGGCGGTCGCGGCCGCGCTGGCGCTCGCGGCCGACGCGGCGGTTTGGGCGGTCGTCATGCGAGCACCTCCTGAATCTTTTGCGGGGTCACCGGCAAGTCGGTGAAACGATGGCCGATCGCGTGCGCGATGCCGTTCACGATCGCGCCGACGACGGGGATCATCACCACTTCGGCGACACCCTTCGGCGGATCGGTCTCGGACAGCGGCGGCAGGATGTCGCCCGTCTGCGACCACACGGCGACGTCGCTCGCGCGCGGCAGCTGATAACGGTTGAAGTTCCACGTGCCGTTGCCCGGGCCGTCTTCGTAGAGCGGCAGGTACTCGTGCAGCGCATGGCCGATACCCATCGCGAGGCCGCCCTGCAGCTGGCCCGACACGAGCTGCGGCGAGATCTGGTTGCCGCACTCCATGATCGAGTGATGCGTGAGCAGCTCGACCTTGCCGGTCGCTTCGTGCACGGCCAGCTCGACGAGCGTGCCGACCGCCGTGTAGTACGTGACGGCCGCGTTGTTGCGGCTCGTCGGCGGGATGAACACGCGCTTGCGGTCCAGCACGCGATAGCCGTTCGCGGTCGGCGCCAGCGTGCCGCGCAGCGCGGTCGCGCCGGCCGGCGCGACGGTGCCGGGCAGCGGGCCGTCGGCGCCCGTCTTCGGCGCGCCGACACGCAGCGACAGCCCGTCGATCGGCAGACGCTCGACCGCGCCGCCCACGTCGAACTCGGCGTCGGTCCATTGCCAGCGGTTGAACACGTGCACGACGGCGCCGGTCGGCAGGCCGAGCGCATGCGCCTGCTTCGCGAGCTGCTCGAACGTCAGCGGCTCGAGGCCGTCGGCGCTCAGCTTGCCGTCGACCCAGCGCGCGTCCTCGATGCGGATCGTGTACGGCGCGGCCTGGCCGCCGCCGAGGCCGCGCGTCCAGATCGACATCGCGGCCGGCCACAGCCCGTAGCGGAACACCGCGCGCGCGGCTTCGCGCGTGCTGTGCGTGAAGTAGTACGCGGAGTTGGTCGCGCTCGACGGCGACGCATAGCCCGGCGACCAGCGCGGATTCGCGCTCAGCCGATCCTGGTCGGCCTGCGACATCAGGTACGGATCGCCGCTCGTCTCGACCGGCAGGTCGGGCCAATCGGTCACCGCGACGCGCACCTCGGTCGCCGGGCGGCCGAGCCACTTCGCGACCGCGACGGCCTGCGACGTCGACATCCCGGTGCCGATCTCGGCAGCGGTGTGTTGCAGCGACACCTTGCCGTTCTCGTCGAATTCGACCTTCGCGAACGATGCCTCGGCACCCGTGCCGAAGTCCTTCTGCACGCACGCGAAGCCGACACCGTAGCGCTTGCCCGGGTTCGCGGCCTCGAATTCGGCCTTGCGCGCCGCGCGACGCGTCCACAGCGGATGCTGCCTCGCGCGTTCCAGCACTTCGTCGACGCGCAGCGCGCCGGCGGGAATCGCGCCCTGGGTGTTCTTCATCCCCGAGCGCAGCGCGTTGCGCAGGCGGAATTCGATCGGATCGAGGTTCAGTTGCGCGGCGATCTCATCGACGGCCATCTCGGTCGCGGCCATGCTCTGCAGCGTGCCGTAGCCGCGGGCGGAGCCGGCATCGATCGCACGCGACGCGATCGCGACCGCCGCGAGGTCGCTCTTCGGGAAGTAGTAGATCGATTGCGCGGCCGTCGCGCCGACCATCGCCACCGACGGCGAGAAATTCGAGCGCCCGCCGCCGTTCGCCTCGAAGTCGCCCTTGAACGACTGCAGCAGGCCCGTGTTGCGGTCGACCGCGATCCGGTAACGCATCCTGAACGCGTGACGCTTCAGCGACGTCTGGAACTGCTCGTAGCGGTCGTTCGCGAACCGCACGGGGCGGCCGTCCGCGTACAGCGCGCAGACGAGCCCGTAGAACGGCACGTTGAAGTGATCCTTCGAACCGTAGCCGACCGTGTAGCACGGATGCACGAACAGCTTCTTCACCGGGAAGCGGCATTTCGCGACCATCGCGGCCGCGTTTTCCGACACTTCGAGCGGCGACTGGGTCGGCACGACGAGGTGCAGCGACTGCGTCGCGGCGTCGTACCAGCAGTTCGCGTTGTCGGGTTCGAGCGCGGCGGTGTCGACCGACTGCGTGTTGTACTCGCGGTCGAACACGAGCCAGTCGGCCGACGGATGGTCGAGTTCCGCGGCGATCTGGCCGGCGAGAAACATCCCCTGCTCGTCGAGCTTGCCGTGCTCCTTGCCGTCCGGCCAGACCGGCAGGTGCTTGCGCATCATGCTCGGGAAGATCGGCGCATCCTTCAGGCTCGAATAGACATCGTCGTCGTAGGCCGTCTTGCCGCCCACCCGCACGTAGCGGAACGTGCCCCACGGATCGCGCTCGAGCGGGCCCGTGACCGTGCCGTAGCGGATCACGTCGTCGCGGAACTTGAGCGCGTTCTTCGCGAAGCGGAAGCGCGCGAAGTCGTGGTAAATGAGGATCGCGACCGCATGACCGAGATACGCGGGCGTCTTGCCGGCGGGCAACAGCATGTCGTCGCCGTAGAACGTCGGGAACGCGACGCCGTCGCGCGCGAGATCGTCGGCCGTGACCACGCGGTCCGGCTTCAGCTCGTCGCCGAGCAGCGACAGGTCGAAGCCCTCGTAGGTGCGGTCGGCCTGCGTGACGCGCAGGATCAGCGCGTGCGACTGCTGCTGCGGCCAGTGCGGCATGTCGGCCGCGCGCACGTCGCGGGCGAACACTTTCGAGCCCGTGACCTTCGCGATGCCGTCGATGCGGAATTGGGGGATGCCGGTGACGCTATCCCATTTGACGGGGGTGAGGAGTTTTTCTTCGAAGAGCGCCGCGAACGCGCGGCTGCCGATGGGCGCGACGTAGACCGCGACGCCCGCCAGCACGCTGGCTTTCAGAAAACCCCGCCGTGACAGGCCGTGGTTTTTCATTGGGGGGGAACCTCCTGATGCGGCTCGGACGGCGATCGGGTGTCGCGGCGTTCGGAGCGGCGCGCATTCTGGCATTGTTTTTGATATATCGCCTATAGTATTTCTCGCATGAATTGCTTATTGGATTTCTTATAACGGGATTCGGACGAGCTGCGGCGCGCGGTCGCGGGCGGCACACGCGTGCGACTGCGCTGTGTCGCGCCGGCCGCATCGGTGGCTGCCGGCCGATCGTGCGCCATCGGCGGCCCGCGTGCGGCGCGGGCTGAAACCGGTCCGCGCGCGGCTGCCCGAGATCGTTCCGTCGGCAACGATCCTGCCTGCGCATCGGCGAATCCGCAAGATGCGCGCGAACGAAGTTGACGACGACGCGCCGACGTCCCCGCACGGCGCTCGCGGCCGATGTTTCATGTTAATGTCGTGCGCATCCGGTTCGCCGGCCATCCCGTGCCGGGCGGGGCGGCCGGCGGTGCACCGCATCGTGTCGAGGTCAAAATAGCCATGGCAGTCAAGGCACGCCTCCTGAACGCCGTTCTCGCCACGCCCCCCTGCGGCGATCACTACGTGACGGCCGCGCTGCGCCCGTCGATGCTCGTCACGCTGTTCGAGGACGTGCGTCCGATGGCGCTGTCCGGCTTCGCCAGCGCGTTCGTCGCGGCGATCGCACTGATCCGCCTGCATCAACTCTGGTGTTTCGTGTGGCTCGTCGTCGACGTCGGCCTGCTCGCCGCGCGGCTCGCGATCGCACGTGCGTATGCGGTACGTCGTGCCGCCGGCGACGATCGCGCCGAATACTGGGCCCGGCGCTATGCGCCCGTGTCGCTCGCCGCGTGCTTCGTGCTCGGCCTCGGCGTGATGGGCTGCGTGGATGCGCCCGACGTCGAGCTCGGCACGCTGGCCGTGATGGTCGCGGGCGGCGTGTTCGGCGGGATCGCGTCGCGCAATTCGGCGCTGCCGCGGCTCGCGATGACGCAGGTCACGCTCGGCGTCGTGCCGATCGGCGTCGGCGCGCTGCTGGTCCAGCGGCCCGGCGCATGGCTGCTGCTGCCGCCGCTCGTGATCTATCTCGCGGCCATGCGTACGGTCGTCGAACGCCATTACCGCGTGCTGGTCGCGCTGATCGCCGCACGCCAGCGCAACGCCGAGCTCGTCGCGCGCTTCGACGCCGCCCTCACCTACATGCCGCACGGCCTGTGCATGATCGACGGCGAAAGCCGCGTGATCGTCGCGAACCGCCGCACCGCGCAGCTGTTCGGCTCGCCGCGCGAGATCATGCTGGACACGCCGCTGCCCGACGTCGTCGCGGCGCTCGGCGCGAACGCGCTCACCGATCCCGACGGCGCCAGTCTCGCCGTGCAATGCGACCTCTGGCTGAACCATGACGAACCGGAGCCGCTCGACATCGCGCTCGCCGACGGCCGCCAGCTCGAACTCACACGCCACCGCGTGCCGGACGGCAACGCGGTGATCATCGTCGAGGACGTCACCGCGCGCCGCCAGACCGAGCAGCATATCCGGCACCTCGCGCGACACGACGCGCTGACGGGATTGCCGAACCGCCACGAGTTGCATGCGCAACTCAAACGGATGCTCGCGCACCGGCCGCACCTGCCGCACGTGCCGAGCCCCGCGCTCGCCGTCATGTATCTCGACCTCGACGGCTTCAAGTCGATCAACGACCGCTTCGGCCACCAGGCCGGTGACGAAGTGCTCATGCAGGTCGCCGAGCGGCTCGGCAAGACGCTGCCGCCCGGCGAACTGGCGGCGCGGGTAGGCGGCGACGAGTTCATCGTCGCGCTCGACGCAACCACCATGCAGGCGTGCTCGGTCCTCGCCGCGCGGATCATCCGGCAGATCTCGGCGCCGTACACGCTGTCGATCGGCGAGACCGTCGTCTTCGGGATCAGCATCGGCATCGCGCTCGACGACGGGCACGGCTCACCCGACGAACTGATCCGGCAGGCTGACAGCGCGCTGTACGACGCGAAGTCGGCCGGCAAGGGGATCTACCGCTTCTATTCGGCCGGAAGCAGCCGCGTGACGCCCGCGACCGCGAGCTGAGCGCGCGCTCGTTCCCGCCGGCGGCCGCCGCGCTGTCCGGCTTGCCCGTTCGCTTCCCGCGATTCATTCCGGAAACGCCTTGCGTGGTACGACGCGTGCGCGCAGGTGTTCCGCCGCGGCCGCCGATGTCACGTGACGTGTTCCGTAACATCGGCGCGCGCCGCGCGTAGCGTTCGCTGCAGAAGCCCGCACGATCGCGACGGCGCGCGGCATTTGATGGCTGGCACTCTTATTGCTCCTTGACCGGGAAACAGGATGTCAGGGAGGCCACTCATGAATACCGTCGAAGTTCTCAGCCGCGCGGAAACGATCGATCAACTGGACGTGATCGACGGTGCCTCGCTGATCCGGCGGCTCGTTTCCGAGCGCCGCATGCCCGCAGCGCGTGAAGCCGCGTGCGTCGCCAATCCGCCGCTGACGCTGTACGGCGCGTTTCGCCAGGGCGTCACCGACCATGCGGCGCGGCGCGCGAATCCGTATCGCGCCGGCAGCCGTTTCTGGACGCTGTGGGAAGAAGGCCGTATCGAGGCTGAAACATCGGGCCGCTGACGCGCTCGCGCGCCGGCCCCGTCGCCGCAAGGGGCTGACGCACCACGCGGCGTGCGCAGGCGGCCGGCCCGCACGCCGGCGTGCGTTTCAGCGCTGCAACATCGCGCGCAGCTGCTCCGGTTGCGCTTGCCGCGCGTTCGCGCACGGGCCGCCTGACGGCGCTCGACCTCGGCCGCACCGCGCGCCGCGCGGCGGTCGTTTCCCGATAAGATGGCGGATTCCCGTTCTCCGAACGATGTCGCCATGACCGCCTCCTCCTCACACCGAAATCCCATCCACTGCGAAATCGATCTCGATGCGCAAGGCAAGCATGCGGGCTATCTGCGCCTGCCGCATTCCGTGCATCGCTCCGCGTATGGTTGGCTGCCGATCCCGATCGCGTCGATCCGCAACGGCGACGGCCCGGTCGCGCTCGTGATGGCCGGCAACCACGGTGACGAATACGAAGGCCAGATCATCGTGTCGCAGCTGATGCGCGAGATCGACCCGGAGAGCGTCACCGGGCAGCTGATCCTGCTGCCGATGGCCAATTTCCCCGCGGCCGACGCGGGCCTGCGCGTGTCGCCGCTCGACGAAGGCAACCTGAACCGCAGCTTTCCCGGCAACCCGACCGGCACGCCGACGCAGATGATCGCCCACTACATCGAGCATGCGCTGCTGTCGCGCGCGCAGTATCTGGTCGACCTGCATTCGGGCGGCAGCTCGCTGCTGTACCAGGGCGGCAACATGCTCGCGATCGACCCGCTCGACGACGACGAAGCGGCGAAGCTCAACGGGCTGCTCGTCGCGTTCGGCTTGCCGAACGCGCTGCTGCACGCGCCGAACCCGGTGCATTCGGCCTCGGCCGCGCGCCGGCAGGGCGCGATTTCGATCGTGACCGAACTCGGCGGTGCGGGGATGGCGGATCCGTCGCTGATCCGGCTCGGCCGTCACGGGCTGCTGCACTATCTCGGCTACATCGGCCTGCTGCACGGCGCGCTCGTGCCCGACGCGCCGCCGACCGTCACGCGCTTCCTGCGCGTCGACGGCGATCGCCACTTCGTCTACGCGTACGAACGCGGGCTGTACGAACCGCTCGTCGAGCTCGGCGACCAGGTGAAGGCCGGCCAGCCGGCCGCGTGGGTGCACTTCCCCGATACGCCGCTGCGCGAACCGGTGCTGCACCGCTTCAAGGGCGACGGCGAAGTCGTGTGCAAGCGCGTGCCCGCGCAGGTGCAGCGCGGCGATTGCCTGTTTCAGCTTGCGGAGGCGTCGCCGCCGCCGCGGGTCATCGGGTAACGTGCGTGATCGAGTCGTCGAGGAGATCACGAACATGAAATGTCCCGCCTGCGGTGAAGCCGAACTGATTCGCGACACACGCGATATTCCGTATGCGTTTCAGCGTGTGTCCACGGTCGTTCGAGGTATAACGGGCGACTTCTGCCCGGCATGCGGCGAAGCGGTGCTCGATATCGAAAATGCCAGTCGTCTCGGTGATGCGATGACACGGTTCGCCACACAATTCGACGGGCGGGCGAACTAGATGCACGTCGTCGTTCGATGAGATGAGGGTCGCTGCGTAGATGGCGTGTCATGACCGGTACAGACCCTAAGCGGACGGCCGGCTTTCTACAAAGCGGCCGTTCGATCGAGATGGGCTGGACGCCTGGTGCGATGGAGTTGTCCAGACCGGACTGCGGTCGCTCGGCTCTACAGTAGCCATTTGGAAGATCAATCACATTCATCTTCCGCCACCGATCGGACCAATTTTCCAGTAGAGCGACAGAGCTACAGCACGCTCGACTCGCCGCCCCGCGCAGACAAACGATTGTCGGATAGACAAAGGCACAAGCCTTGCTCTATGCAAGGATCGGCATCGACCGATGATGCCCTCGCATAGCAACGAATCCCCAATCATTGCGCCACGACGCGGGGAGGACAACTTGAAGATGCGTTCATCTCCTGCGACACCGGCGCTGCCCGTCGTCCTCGTCTATCGTGGGCAACGCAAATCCGTTCAATCCGGCCACGACGTCGGCACGCTCTGGGCGCTCGCCCGACAGATCGCTGAGCTCAAGGGCACGGGACTGGCGGGCGAGTTCGATGAAAAGCATGCGTACCCCGCGCATCGATATCTGGTCCCCGACGATACGCTGACGTTGGCGCAAGCGCGCAAGCTTGGCGTGCGATCCGAGCGCTATCTGTTCGGCGGCGTCGTGCCGTTTGCGTTTGTCGCGACGAAGCTGATCGCACATGCGCTGCCTGATGACGCGCAGGTCTCGCCGCCGGGCTGGTCACGCGTATTCGGCGAGCACATTGGTTCGCTGGTGCTGCCGGGCTACGCGGCGTTTTCGCGGGTCGATGCCTGCAACGCGGCGCGCATCCTTTGGCAGGAGGGCGGCGTACGGATCAAGCGCCCTTATGGGGTCGGAGGAGCAGGACAGTCAGTCGTCGCCGACATGGACGAACTGGAAGCAGAACTCGATGCGCTTGGTGACGCGGCGCTGCGAGCCGAAGGCATCGTCGTCGAAAGGCAGTTGGATAGCATTGAGACGCTGAGCGTCGGTCAGGTGACGCTCGACGATCTGGTCGCGAGCTACTATGGCGTGCAGCATCTAACAGTCAATAACCATGGCCACCACGTCTATGGCGGCACCGACCTGGTCGCCGTGCATGGTGGCTTCGACCTGCTTATGCAACTCGATGTCATGAGCGATGTCCAGGAGGCGATCATCAAGGCGCGTGCATTCGATGCCGCCGTGCAAAATGACTACGCCGGTTTTTTTGCATCGAGACGCAACTACGACGTCGCCTGGGGCATCGATGCACAAGGCGTGCGCCGTTGCGGGGTACTCGAGCAGTCGTGGCGGATCGGCGGCGCAACGGGCGCCGAGCTTGGCGCGTTGCGAATGTTCAGGGCAGATCCTCGGGTGCATGCGGTGCGTGCGTCGACGCGTGAGATTTACGGAGGCGATGTGCAGGTGCCTGATGGCGCCTGCGTCATCTATCGAGGCGTCGATCCGCAAGCGGGAGCCATCACGAAGTACTACACAGTGGATCGTAATACCTTGCAAGGGAGCAACGGCATATGACAGCGGAGCGTTATGGCGTGCGGATCAAGGTCGAGAACGGTTACCTGGACGGGACCCTGCTCGCTCCGAAGACAACGGTGCCGGGCATTCTTTTCGTGCACGGCTGGGGCGGCAATCAGGAACAGTATCTCGAGCGCGCCCGGCAGGCATCGGCATTCGGCTGCGTTTGCCTGACCTTCGATCTGACGGGACATGGGCGTACGCAGGACGAACAACAAAACGTGACCCGGGAAACCAACCTGCAGGATCTGCTGGCCGCCTACGATACGCTCGTTGCACATCCATTGATCGATCGCGATGCGGTTGCAGTGATCGGCAGCAGCTACGGAGGCTATCTCGCAGCCATCCTGACGGAACTGCGCCCAGTGCGCTGGCTGGGTCTGCGCGTACCAGCGCTTTACCTCGACGAAGGATGGAACACGCCGAAGCGCGCCTTGCATGTCGAACATGATCTCGTCGCGTATCGCAAACGCACCGTGCCAGCGTCGGAAAATCGGGCGTTGCGTGCGGCGGCCCGCTTTCGAGGCGATGTGCTGCTCGTCGAATCGGAACACGACGAGATCGTGCCGCATACCGTGATCGCCAGCTATCTGCAGGCGTTTTTGCAAGCCCATTCGCTCACGTACCGGATCATCGACGGTGCGGACCATGGACTATCGGATGATCCCAGCCAACGTGCCTATACCGCGCTTGTCGTGAACTGGCTGAACGAGATGGTTGCGGGCCTGCGCGCAGGCGACCGCGGAGCTGCGCCCGCTCAGGCAGAGACGTAGAAGCCCGTCAGTTGTGCAAGTCCAGACCTGATCTCTCAGTCGGAGGCAGATCAGGTCTGAGATTGCCTGGACGTCACCTCATCAAGGGCCGTGATCGACCCATATCAGCCCTTCGGGCCAGCGGAGGATCAATGGCGGCTCAATGCCCCGTTGCGGTCATTTGTCGTCGTCC